>JAFVCP010000064.1 GCA_017479185.1 Clostridia bacterium | reverse complement strand
TTTTCGGTCGAAGAGAAGTCTGCCGTTCTTGTCGGAAAGGGGAAAGAGCGTGCTTTCGAGAATATGCGGGATAAGGCTCTCGCAAAGACTTCTCGGAACGGCGGTTTTGACCACTCCCGCGCCCGAACGCATTGCCGCGTTGGATAAATAGGCGAGTTTTATCGCGCCGCTGTATTCTAAAGATCCCCCGATAAGCGCTATATAGCCGTACGTTCCTTTGTTCGAAAAGTTGAGTCTTTTGGGGAAAACGCCTTTGAGATCTTCCTCTTCGATAAGGCGATAAGGCTCGCAAACGGGGGTTATTCCTATATCGCAGTTTATTTTGTCTTTCATCACGTCTTTAGCCATATTGAGAAAATGCCCCGACTTAAAACCGCCGATCGAAACGGTCAGGTCGGATCTGACGCATACGTCGCAAAGCCCGTTATCTCCGTCAAGTCCGCTGTTTATATCGACCGAAACCACGAATGAGGGCGCGGCGTTTATTTTTTCGATCGCGCTTTTATAGGGGTTGGTTACTTCTCCTTTAAAACCTGTTCCGAAGATACAGTCGACTATCGTTTTAAATTCCGAAAAGTCGGTTTTATCGTCATATAGGCGGGTTTTTATTCCGAGTTTAACGCATTCTCGGTAGTAAAAGCCGCCGTTTTCCGAAAACTTGTCGGAAAACAAAAACAAAACGCAGTCTATCCCTTTTTTAAAAAGCAGTTCGGCAATAACGAAACCGTCTCCCGCATTGTTGCCGCAACCGCATACTATCGCGACGGGCGCTATCCACTTTACGGCGCCGAATACTCCTTCGCCCGCCCTCTTCATCAGTTCCTTTTCGGAGATCCCTTTTTCAATGGCGGCGCGGTCGCTTTCTCTCATATTTTTTACGGATAAGATATTTTTCATATTAAAAATTTCCTTCTACGATATATTATAATTCTGTATTTTAGCGTTGTCAAATTTAATTCGCAATTTGTTGCCTTACTTTCTTGAAAAAAACCGAAGTCTGTGATACAATATAATGGAAATTTTCGTTCGATCGTGGATAAAACGTCGATCAAACGGCGGATCGCGGTTAAAATCTTTGTTAAGTGTCAAAACTATTATAGGTTTTAATTTGACCGAAGGAGAGTAAATTATGAAAAATTATTTTGACTTGACGGGGCAGGTCGCCGTCGTAACGGGAGCGTCGACGGGGCTTGGCGTGCAAATGGCAAAAGCGTTCGCAAATCAGGGAGCAGATCTCGTTTTGATAGCAAGGCGGCAAAACTTGCTCGAAGAAAACGCCGCCGAGATCGAAAAAGAGTACGGAGTAAAGGCGTTGGCGTACGCTTGCGATATTACCGATACCGAAAAGGTTAAGGAGGCGGTCAAAGCGACGATAGATAAATTCGGCAGGGTGGATATTCTCGTAAACAACGCGGGAACGGGCGCGGTCGCGCCTGCCGTCGAGATAACCGACGAACAATTCAACAACGAGTTGAAGATTGATTTGTTCGGCGCTTTCGTTTGTTCGAGAGAGTTTGCGAAGGAGATGCTTAAAAAGAAATACGGCAGGATAATAAATATAGCGTCTATGTACGGACTCGTCGGGAATATGGCTGCGACCTGTTCTCCCTATCACGCTGCGAAAGGCGGCGTCGTCAATCTCACGAGGGCTTTGGCGGCTGAGTGGGGAAAAGACGGACTGACTGTCAATTCCATTTGCCCGGGATATTTTTGGACGCCGCTTACCAAATCGACTTTGGAAACCGATTGGTTTACCGATTACGCGAAAGGCGCGATCCCGATCGGAAGATACGGCAGAGAAGGAGAACTCGACACCTGCGCGTTATTTCTTGCGTCCCCCGCTTCGTCCTACGTTAACGGACAGAATATAGCGGTGGATGGTGGGTATACGGCAATTTAAAGGCGTTTTTAAAGGCGGATAAACTTCGCATGACTTCGTTTGCTGTTTCGAAAACAAGACTAAGATGACTGAAAAGGTCTATCCAATCCTTTCGGACTCAAGAGCCTTGCGGAACTTGTTTCTCCACCTTTAAACTCAAGCGGGCGGATAAACTCCGTTCCGCGGCGTTTTTGCATCGGTTGAATGACCGGGTTATAAACAATCGAACAATTTTTTAAGAGGATAAGAATATGTATAAGATCGTAAAAAGAAAAAACCTTAATCCTACCGTTACGCAAATGGAGATCGAGGCTCCTCTCGTTGCCAATAAAGCGAAAGCGGGACAATTTATAATCCTTCGCGTCGACGAAGAAGGAGAAAGGATCCCCTTGACCGTTGCGGGAACGGACAGATCGGCGGGAACGGTAAAGATCATATTTCAGATAGTCGGAGCGACGACCGAAAAACTCAACCGAAAAAAGGAAGGCGAATATATTCAGGATTTCGTCGGTCCGTTAGGGGTTGCGACCCATATAGACGGGCTTAAAAAAGTATGCGTGGTCGGCGGGGGCGTCGGTTGCGCGATCGCGATGCCCGTCGCGCAGGCGCTTCACGAAAAAGGAGCCGAAGTTACGAGTATAATAGGATTCAGGAATAAAGATCTGCTTATTTTAGAAGAGGAGTTTACCGCTTGTTCGGACGAACTCGTCGTTATGACCGACGACGGCAGTTACGGAATGAGAGGGAACGTTACCATTCCGCTTAAAGAAAGATTGGAAGCGGGCGAAAAGTACGATATGATAATAACCATCGGTCCGCTTATAATGATGAAATTCGTAGTAGAAACGGCAAGACCTTTCGGTATCCCGGTAACGGCGTCGATGAACCCGATAATGATCGACGGCACGGGAATGTGCGGCGGATGCAGATTGACTTTAAATCAAGACGGTAAAAAGGTTACGAAATTCGCCTGCGTAGACGGTCCCGACTTTAACGGATACGAAATAGACTTTGACGAAGCGATGTCAAGGGGAAGGACCTATTTCGATTTTGAAAGAAGGGCGTATGAAAAGGCTTGCAATCTTTTTAAGGAGGCGAAATAATATGGCGATAGAACCGAAAAAACACCAAATGCCAACGCAGGAACCTGCGGTAAGGGCGAGAAATTTCAAAGAAGTGGCTCTCGGCTATGACGAGGAGACCGCGATCGCGGAAGCGGCGCGTTGCCTTAATTGCAAAAACAGACCTTGCGTTTCGGGCTGTCCCGTAAACATACGCATTCCCGAATTTATAGCGAAGATAAAAGAAGGCGATTTCGAGGGCGCGTACCAAACTATTTCCATAACTTCGTCTTTGCCCGCGGTTTGCGGCAGAGTTTGTCCTCAGGAAACTCAATGCGAAAGTAAGTGTACGCTCGGCGTTCGTTTCGAGCCTGTAGGAATCGGAAGGCTCGAAAGGTTCGTCGCGGATTGGCATAACGCGCATTCGGGCGAAACGCCGAAGGCGGCAAAGCCTAACGGACATAAAGTCGCCGTCGTCGGCTCGGGACCTTCGGGGCTTACCTGCGCGGGAGATCTCGCGAAGAAGGGATATAAAGTTACCGTCTACGAAGCCTTGCACACGGCGGGCGGAGTTTTGGTTTACGGAATACCCGAATTCCGTTTGCCGAAGAGCATTGTCGCGAAAGAGGTGGATACGTTGAAAGCCTTGGGCGTGGAGATCGAAACCAACGTGGTAATAGGCAAAACGCTTACCGTTGACGAATTGTTCGATATGGGGTATGAAGCTGTATTTATCGGATCGGGCGCGGGTCTTCCCAATTTTATGAACATACCCGGCGAAGCGTATAAAGGCGTTTATTCCGCGAATGAATTTTTAACGAGAAGCAACCTTATGAAAGCGTATAAAGACGATCCCGAAACGCCTGTTTTAAAGGGCGGAAAAGTCGCGGTCGTCGGCGGCGGAAACGTCGCTATGGACGCGGCGAGGACGGCTCTACGTTTGGGAGCGGAAAAAGTATATATAGTTTACCGTCGTTCTATGGAAGAATTGCCGGCGAGAAAAGAGGAAGTCGAACACGCCGAAGAAGAAGGCGTCGAGTTTATAATACTCGCCAATCCCGTCGAGATATTCGCGTATAACGACGCCGAAGATCCCCGAAATCCTAAAAACGGGTTCGTTTCGGGTATCAAATGCGTTAAAATGGAACTCGGAGAGCCTGACGAAAAGGGAAGGCGTCGTCCCGTTCCCGTAAAAGATTCGGAATTTACATTGGACGTGGACGTAGTGATAATGGCGATAGGAACCTCTCCCAACCCGCTCATTAAAAACACGACCGAAGGGCTTGACGTAAACCCGAGAGGGGGAATAATCGTAAACGAAGGCGGACTTACTTCGAGAGAGGGAGTATACGCCGGAGGGGACGCCGTTACGGGAGCGGCGACGGTGATTTCCGCAATGGGAGCGGGCAAGATCGCCGCGAAGACCATCGACGAATATCTCTGTACGAAATAAAACCGTAGTTTTAACCAATGAAATATTGTTCGCGTTTTTGCGGGCAATATTTTTTTGTTTTTCGGGAAAATTTAGGTTAATTTAAGGTAAAGGGAATATAATTGATAAAAAAACGAACTCGGTTCGGCGATTTTTAAGAAGATATTAAAAAAGGAGATCCTGATGGGTAAAGAAAAACCGAAAATATTATTTGCCGAAGAGGACAGAGATTTAGCGGAATCGATAGAAAGGTTTCTTTCGGGAATGGGATACGAGGTAAATATAGTCTACGACGGCGCGCAGGCGTTGGTCGCGTTTGAGCAAAACAGATATTCGTTGATCGTTTTAAGCGAGAATTTGTCGAGGGTGTCGACCGAAAACGTCGTCAGATCTTTAAAAAAAGCGTCGAGCGCGCCCATTTTGCTTATAAGCGAGAAAAATTTTTCGGAAAAAATAAGCCGCGACTTCGGGTATAGCGAAGCGATCTTTTGTCCGTTTACGGCGGCGGAATTTAAGGAAAAGATAGAGCGGTTGATAAATGAGTCCGCGCCGACGAATGGCAAAAAAGACGAGGAGAATAAATTATGATCAAGAAATTAAAAATAAAGTTTATAGTAACCGCAATGGTCGCGATCTCGGCGCTTTTGTTTTTGATATTGGCTACCATAAATATAGTCAATTTCTCGCTCGTTACCGCCGACGCCGACAGAGTGATCGGTATGATAACCCAAACCGAAAACGGCTTCGGCGAACCCTTGTCTGCGCCAAGCGGTCAGTGGCAACCCGAGGGAAGGGGGAGAATGGGACCGGACGCGCCCGACACGCAGGCTTCGATAAGGTATTTTACCTTCGCGTTCGACGAAAGCGGTTCTGTTCGCGAGGTACATTTCAGAATGTCCGCTATCTCGCGGGACGACGCCGCTTTGTGGGCGGAGTCCCTGAAAAACAAAACGAGAGGGTGGACGAGGAGCATTTACCGATATTCGGTTTACCGAAAAAACGGAGAAACTTTTGTTACGGTAGTGGATTCAGGAAGAGAACTTCTTCCGTCGTATCGCGTTTTGTGGGCTTCGATAATAGGTTCCGTAACCGGGCTTATAGTATCGTTTTTGGTAATATTGTTCTTGTCAGGGAAATTCGTAAAACCCCTTCTTGACAGCGATAAAAGGCAAAAGGCGTTTATAAGCGACGCTTCGAGAGAAATGAAAACTCCGCTGACCGCAATAGCGGTAGACAAAGAAGTTTTAAAAGAGAGATTCGGCGAAAACGAGTCGACGAGATCTATCGATAGACAGGTGGATAAACTTTTCGGACTGACTTTAAAATTAAACGAACTGCTCGTTTACGAACGAGGGCAGGTTGAAAAAGAAAAATTCGATCTCTCTTCGGAAATTCGCGACGCCGTCGGAGAATTTAAAGAGATCGCGGAAAAGAAAGGTCTTTCGGTCGAATCGGACCTCGAAGATAAAGTCGAACTGAGCGGAGATCGCTCGTTGATATCAAAAGCGTTGAGAGAATCGCTCGATAACGCGGTCAAGTTCGGCAAGACGTTTGTTCGGTGCTGTTTAAAAAAGACCGACGACAGGATAATTATTTCTTTCGCGAACGACGCGGACGGATTGCCCGAAAATCTTCGCGGGGGAGAATACGATAGGGTGTTCGAACGGTTTTTCAAAGGCGCTCCCAACGGCGAAGGAAAGGGTTTGGGGCTTTCTATCGTAAAGGAAATAGTTTTATTACACGGCGGAAGGGTAAAAGCGACGGTAAAAAACGACCTGTTTACTCTGAAAGTCGAATTGTGAGGCGAATTATGTCGGAACCGATAGTTACAATGAAGAGATACGAACTCAAATATATTCTCTCCGCCTGGCAGGTCGAAGCCGTCAAAGAAGGCTTAAAAGGGCATATGGAAGTCGATTCTTACGGACTTACTTCTATCGCGTCGCTGTATTACGATACGCCCGATTACCGACTTATAAGGGAGTCGATAGAAAAACCTTTATTCAAAGAAAAAATAAGGTTGAGATCTTACGGGCTTGCGAAGAAAAATTCGACGGTGTTCCTCGAACTCAAAAGAAAGGCATACGGTATAGTTTATAAAAGAAGAGTGGCGACGACGGAAGAGGCGGTGGAAAAGTTTTTTCATTACGAAGGAGATATTTGCGCCGACGGTCAGATCGCAAGGGAAATATCCTATTTCAGGGGATATTATAAAAAACTCGTTCCGTCGTGCCTTATAATCTACGACAGAACGGCGTATTTCGAGCCGGGAGGGGATCTCAGGCTTACGATAGACCGCTATCCGAGGTACAGAACGACCGATCTCGATCTGTCTACGAGTATGGATGGAATAGGATTGCTGCCGGAAGGCTCCGCAATCCTCGAAGTAAAAGTTCAGGAAGCGATACCGTTATGGTTATCGGACGTTTTAAGCCGTAACGGAATATACAAAGGCAGTTTCTCCAAATACGGAGAGGCGTACAAAAGACAAATAATACAAGCAAAGGAAGGTAAAATTTATGTTTGATTCGGTTTTTTCGTCGGAAGTTTCGGTAGGCGCGGTATTTTCAGCGATAGGAACGTCGATATTTTTCGGGATCGTTTTCGCGTTTTTGGTTTCGCTCAAATTGCGTTCGAGCAAGGGCTTTTTGACCACCGTCGCGCTTATGCCGACGATAGTTTCCGCCGTGTTTATTTTTCTCAATATTATGGTCAAAAAAGATACGACGCTCGCAATGACTTCGATAGCGGTGGTAATGGTCGGGCTCGGACTTATTCGTTTCCGTTCGGCGCAGGGAAAAGCGGAAGAGATGATCACGCTTTTCGGCGCGGTCGCTATCGGCGCCGTGAACGGGCTGGGATATATTCTCTACGGCGGGATCTTCGCCCTCTTGTTTTCGGGGCTTTACCTCGCTTTAAGCGCGCTCGGCTTTTTGAAGAGCAGAAAAAATTCGGGCGAAAAACTACTTAAAATAACCATTCCCGAAAGCCTTGAATATAACGGCGCTTTCGACGAAACTTTCAAGCATTATCTTAAAGAAGTCGAGCAGGTCGGAGTAAAAACGACGGGAATGGGCTCTATGTTCCGAATTTCTTACAGAATAGTTATGAAGGACTCGTCCGAAGAAAAAGAACTTATCGACGAACTCCGCATAAAAAACGGCAATCTCGAAATTTCTATCCTGCCGTATATAGAGGACGCGAGAGAACTTTAAATATTCGTTTGACAATATTTTGAGATTGTTTTATAATTGTATAAAAAAAGTAGGACGGGCAAAAATCAAAAAAGGACGATGCCTGTAAAAATTCCGTCCGAAAAAAGGAGATCAAAAATGGTAAGAACCGACGTTTACGAAGAAAAAGTCAGAGGACTTTACAAGACTTTAGAAGAGGCAGGATACTCTCTTTGACGTCGCCAATCTCAGAATAAAATTAAAAGAACTCGAAACGGAACTCGAAAAACCCGAAGTTTGGTCGGATATAGAAAGATCCAAACATATAAGCCGCGAAGCGGGGGGAATAAGAAATAAACTCGAAGTCTACGACAAGGCGCAAAAAGCGGTGTCCGACGCCGAAGTTATGATCCAACTCGCCGCCGAAGAGGACGACGAAAGCGTCCTCGAAGAAGTCGCGGAAGAACTTGCGACAGCCGAAAAAGACATTGAAGAAATAAGGCTTCGCACCCTTTTGAAAGGGAAGTACGACGCTTGCGACGCTATACTTACTCTTCACGCCGGAGCGGGCGGAACGGAAGCGTGCGATTGGACGGAAATGCTCTACCGTATGTATATCTGTTACGCCGAAAAGCACGATTATAAGATAACCGAATACGATCGTCTCGACGGCGACGGCGCAGGGCTTAAATCTGTGTGCTTTAAAGTGGAGGGCGAAAACGCTTACGGATACTTAAAAGCGGAAAAGGGTATTCACAGACTCGTAAGGATCTCGCCGTTCGACGCCAACGCGAGGAGGCAGACTTCTTTCTCTTCGGTCGACGTAATGCCCGACATTCAGGACGACGGAGATATAGAGATACGCCCCGAAGACCTTAAAGTCGACACCTACCGTTCGAGCGGGGCGGGCGGACAGCACGTCAATAAAACCGAGTCGGCGATAAGGATAACCCATATTCCGACCGGAATAATCGTCGCTTGTCAGAACGAGCGCAGTCAGGTTCAGAACAGAGAACAGGCAATGCAAATGCTTCGCAGTAAACTTCTCGAAAAGAAAGAAGAGGAAAGGCTTGCCGAGGCGAGCGAGATAAAGGGCGAGATCAAAAAGATCGAATGGGGCAGTCAGATAAGAAGTTACATTTTCTGTCCTTATACGATGGTAAAAGATCATCGCACGGGTTGCGAAACGGGAAACGTTCAGGCTGTAATGGACGGCGAACTCGATCCTTTTATAATAGATTATCTTAAAAAGGCTTGATAAAAATGTACGCGGATTTAAAAAAGGGATTTAAAATCAAACCCGATCCCGTCATACTCTCTATCGAATCTTCCTGCGACGAAACGGCGGCTGCGGTCGTCAGGGGCGGCAGGGAGATTTTGTCGTCGGAAATAATCAGTTCGTGCAGCGAACATATAAGGTTCGGCGGCGTGGTGCCGGAGATTGCGTCGAGAGCGCATACTACGGCGGTTTCGGAAGTCGTAAAAAGGGCGATAAACGCCTCGGGGGTGGACTTAACGGATATAGACGCGGTTGCCGTAACGTACGGAGCGGGGCTGTTGGGGGCGCTTCTCGTCGGGCTTTCTTACGCGAAAGCGCTCGCTTTTTCGCTCGGCGTTCCGATAATTCCCGTAAGCCATATAAGGGGGCATCTCGCCGCCGCGTATCTTGCGGATAAAACCCTCGAACCGCCGTTTATAAGCCTTCTTGCGAGCGGCGGGCATACCGCCGTCATAGAAGTAAAGAAGGTCGACGAGTTCCGCCTTTTGGGCGGGACTTTGGACGACGCGGTAGGAGAGGCTTTCGATAAAGTCGCGAGGACGATCGGTCTTGAGTATCCCGGCGGACCGAATATCGAAAAACTTGCCGAAGAGGGTAAAAACGCGATCGCGTTGCCTAAAATGCTTAAAGGGGATGGCGGATATAATTTTTCTTACAGCGGATTAAAGACCGCGGTGGTCAATTACGTTCACAACGCCAAACAGCACGGACAGACTTTTTCGAAAGCGGACGTGGCGAGATCCTTTCAGTGTTCCGCCATCGACGTCCTCGTCGAAAAATCGTTGAAGGCGTGCGGGGAGTGTAAATTAAACACCCTTACCGTCGGCGGCGGAGTCGCGGCGAACGGCTATCTCAGAAAACGGCTTGACGAAGAATGTAAAAAGGCGGGGATAAAACTCGTTTTGCCCCCGAAGATACTGTGTACGGATAACGCCGCGATGATCGGCGCCGAAGGATTTATTCAGTACGAAAAAGGAAATTTCGCCGATTTGGGACTTAACGCGAAGGCGAGAGTCGATCTCGGGCAGAATATTTAGGTAAGTAAAATCAAATTTTCGTGAAATATAGTGATTTTTAAGGAAAAAGTCGTCAAATATATTTGCAAAAAACAAAATTTATGGTAAAATAATATAAAGCCCATTCGTTTACGGAGGCAAATAAGATGAGATGTATGTATTGCGGAAGCGTAGACAGTAAAGTAATCGATTCAAGACAGTCCGAGGATGGTACGGCTATAAGACGAAGAAGAGAATGTATAAATTGCGGAAAAAGGTTTACCACCTACGAAACTGTGGAAACCACGCCCATTCTCGTCGTTAAGTCGGACGGAACAAGGCAGTCGTTCGATCCCAACAAATTGAAGAGCGGGATAATCAAAGCGTGCGAAAAGCGCCCCGTTCCTATGTATAAGATCGAAAAACTCGTCGACGATATCCAAAGATCTCTTTATAATTCGCTCGAACAGGAAGTAACGACGAAAAAGATCGGGGAAATGGTAATGTCCGGGCTTAAAGAGATAGACGAAGTCGCTTACGTCAGGTTCGCTTCGGTCTATCGTCAGTTCAAGGATATTTCGACTTTTATGAAGGAACTTGAAAAATTGCGCGTCGACGAACAAAATAAAACGGACGACGAAAACAAATAAACGGAGAAAGATATGAAAAAATTATTTTTGACGATCACGGCGCTATGCCTTTGCTTTTTTGCCCTTTTCGCGACTTCTTGTTCAAGCGGAAACGAGGTGAAAACAAATTGCCAAACGGGCTGGAACGTTTTGCAATATTATAAAGTTTCGGACGACGCCGAAACCGAAAAGGAACTCGACGAACAGTACGTTTGTTTCAACGTTACCATCGATTATAATATAAACGAGATATGGTTGAATATCGGGGCGATGACCGTCGACAGCGTTACTTTGACTTTCGGAAGATACAGCACCGCTTATCTCGATCAATTCCTTACCAATAAAGAAACTTACGAACTCGTAAAGAGCGAAGTTTTAAAGACCGAGAACGGTTGGGTAAGAATTAAGGACGGATATAATCAAACTTCGAGTTATATCAAGATCTCGTTGACGGGCGGCGTCAAGATCGACGAAGTGGTTTTCCTCGACACGAAGGGAAAAGTGATGACCGTATCGGTGTACGGCGGTAAGGTCATTTACGCCGACGAAAGCGGAAGGATCTTCAGTCAGGACAGTTATACGAGGAGCGAACTCGAAAAACTCGAACTTTCCGAAGGTTCGCCTCTTCTGCTTATCGACGAACAAGACAAATTTTCCAAATAAAATAAAATTATCGCGTAGGGCGAGCCTTACGCGTTATTTTTAACGCAAAATTCCAAAAACGAGGAAAAAAAATGAAACTTTTGCTTGCCGAGGACGAACGCGAATTATCAAACGCGCTTTGCAGGATACTTAAAATAAACAAATACGAAGTCGACGCCGTATACGACGGGGAAGCCGCGCTCGAAGCGCTTGAAAACGCCGTTTACGACGGAATGATCCTCGACGTTATGATGCCCAAAAAAGACGGATTTGCCGTCGCGAAAGAGATGAGGGCGAGAGGGGATAATACCCCCGTTTTAATGCTTACGGCAAAAGCCGAACTCGATGACAAGGTGGAAGGACTTGACGCGGGCGCCGACGACTATCTCACGAAACCCTTCGCCGTCAAAGAATTGCTCGCCCGCATCAGGGCGATAACGAGAAGGACGGGAGAGGTTTCGGAAACGCAGAAGTTCGGCAATATGTCGATAAATCCCCAAAATTCGGAACTGTCGGCGCTTAAAACCGTCAGACTTACCAGAAAAGAGTATTTGATTTTAGAACTTCTCATTCGCAATAAAAACACCCTTCTTTCAAGCGAACGCATAATGGACAAAGTTTGGGAATTCGAGTCGGACGCGGATATTTCGGTCGTTTGGGTTTTTATCTCTTCTTTGAGAAAGAAACTCGAAGTCGTCGGAGCGGATTGCATTATCAAAGCGGTCAGAGGAGTGGGCTATAAACTCGAAAGGAGAGAGTAATGTTTAAAAAATTAAAGATAAAATTTATTATAGTTGCCATCGCGTCGGTGATAGTCGTATTGGGGCTTATTATGACGGCTATAAATATCGCCAATTTCGCCGAAGTCGCTTCGTCCGCGGACAGAATAATAGAAATATTGTTGGAAAACGACGGCGAATTTGACCAAATAAAACCCGAAGAGCCTCCGATACCTATCGAAGACGGCGAAGTCGAACCCCCGTTTGAACGAGAAACCTCGACGGAATACGAAACCTCGACGGAATACGAAACTTCGACAGAGTACGAAATCTCGACGGAGTATGAAACCTCGACGGAGTATGAAACCTCGACGGAGTATGAAACCTCGACGGAACGCGAAACCTCTACGGAGTACGAAACTTCGACAGAGTACGAAACCTCGACAGAGTACGAAACCTCGACAGAGTACGAAACCTCGACGGAACGAGAACCTTCGAGTCAACCGTCGACCTTGCCTGCCAAGCCCGGCGTTCCGACGGCGCAGCCAATAGCCGAGCGCGAAGACAGGCAAGCCGACAAAAAGGAAATTCCCAAGGGGGATATGGGAAGAAACGACGGTTTGGGGCCTGAAACGCCTTTTGAAACGAGATACTTTACCGTAAGGATCAAAGGCGATAGGTTTACTTTCGATCTTGAAAGGATATTCGCCGTAGACGAAAGTCAAGCGGAGTTGCTTGCGAAGGAAGTTGCGAATTCTTCAGGAAAGGGATATAAAGGGGATTATAGATACGGGCAAAAAACCGCCGACGGCGAAAAATTGATAATTTTCGTCGATTGCTCAAAACAGTTGAATACGGCGAGGAGATTTTTGTTTTACAGCATATTGATCTCGCTTATCGGCGTTATAGCCGTTTTCGGGGCGTTGGTCCCCCTGTCGGGAAAAATTCTTAAACCCGTCGCGGAGTCGTACGATAAGCAGAGAAGATTTATAACCGACGCGGGACACGAATTAAAGACGCCGTTGACCGTCATTTCCACAAATAACGAAATCATCGCGCTCGAATACGGAGAAAACGAGAGTACCGTCGCCATATCCAAACAGGTCGACAAAATGAATTCCCTCGTCAGAGATCTTATAGAACTCGCCAAAATACAGGAATTGTCTGCCGCGGGAAAGGAAGAGTTTTCTTTAAGCGACGCGCTCAAAGACGTCGCGGACGGATTTAAAACGGTAATTGAAGCCCAAGGGAAAAGGCTGGACGAAAATATCGCCGACGCGAAATTTGTCGGCGACGAAAAGATGATGAGAAGAGTTTTTTCTATCGTTTTAGACAACGCGGTCAAATACTCGGATAAGAATATTTCGATAGGGCTTGCGAAAGATAATAAAGCCATTAAAATAACGGTGGAAAACGATTGTCTTTGGGAAACCGAAGGCGATCTCGGCGAGGTGTTCGAAAGGTTTTACAGATCTGCCGAAAGTCGCGCGTCCGATATAGGCGGAAGCGGAATAGGGCTTTCTGTCGCGAAAGAAATAGTCGAACTAAACGGCGGAAAGATCTCCGCAAGAGGGGAAAAAGGTAAATTTATTTTGGAGATTATATTATAATGATACATTCGTTGAGCGGCGGAGTTATTAAGGACGGCGGAAGACATACTTTCGTAAAGGTAAAGTTTGACGACGGAGAGGAAAGGTGGTATCTATCGGACGAATTTTCGCCCTTGAACGGAATGAAAGTCGCCGTAAACTATAACGGACGCGTTTGCGTGGGAAAAGTTGTCAGAGTGGATACGAACTTATCGGGGCAGGCGACGCCCATACCCGTAAAAAGGGCGGAAAGCGTTATAAGCGTCATTTTCGACGAAGAATAAAAATTAAAACCCCGTTTAATTTTTATTTATAAAGTCAATAATTATTTATGAGAAAAATTTTGTAAATAAAATTATTTAAAAATTTTCACAAAATTTTAACATAAAACTATTGACAAAGCCGATAAAGGGTGGTATAATGTTAGCAGTCAAAGGGGAAGAGTGCTAACAGATAAAACCAAAGAGTGCTAATTTCCGAAAGGCTGAAAAAAAACAAAATCAAGGAGTGTGATATTTTATGAAAAATTATTTGGTAAAAAACAACGGTAACAATTTAGACGTTTTTGACGACGTATTCGACAGTTTCTTTAAACCCATGTTCTACGAGGAAAAATTCAATACTATGAAGACGGATATAAAAGAAACCGAAAAATCTTATCTCATGGACGTTGAAGTTCCCGGATTTGAGAAAAAGGATATAAATATTTCTCTTGAAAACGGCTATCTTACTATTTCGGCGTCTAAAAAGGAATGCGAAGAAGGCAATAAGCATAATTATTTAAGAAGAGAGAGAAGTTGTTCTCTTTCCCGTAGTTACTATGTCGGCGACGTCAAAGAAGAGGAAGTCAAGGCAAAATATGAAAACGGAGTTTTGACGGTTGAAATTCCCAAAGAGCAGCCCAAAGTTCCGACTTCACATCAGATATCTATCGATTGATTAAATAAAAATAACTCCCGAACGAATTTTCGTTCGGGAGTTGTTTTTATTCGAAAAGTTATTTTATTCGGAAAGTTTTTTTATCGCCTGTTTATACATTTTACACTGTAATTTCAGATTTTCGATACTGACGTATTCGTTGGGCTGATGAATCGTTGATTCTTCGCCGGGCATTTCGGGACCGAACGCCGTTCCCTCTTTTAAAGCGCGGGCGTAAGTTCCGCCGCCGATGGCGATCTGCTCGGCGTTTACTCCCATCGTATCGATGTATATTTTAAGCAGCGTGGTAATAAGAAAACTGTTTTTATCGTTATACAAAGGAAGTTGATGAGATAAGATAGTGTACGGCGCGATTTTTTTAAGTTCGGAAATTAAAAAGTCCGCGTCGAGAGTGGACGGATAACGTATATCTACCGAGATCTCAAGTTTGCCGTTTTCGATCGCGATGACGTCGGGACTCATTGTGAGATAGCCCGTGTCGTCGTTTAATTGTTTCAAACCGAGAATATCGTCGAAGAGATATTCTCTTATTTTTACATCGACGGCGTCGATGCTTTCAAGATATTTTATCATCGGCAGGATCGCGTTTTTACCCTTATCGGGCGTCGAGCCGTGAGCGGTTTTGCCCGTGGAAACGAGTTTGCCGTCCTCTTCGGCGATCCCGTATATTCTCGCGAAGTCGGCGTTATAGGGGGCGACGGCTTCGCATTTGTCGCAAACGACGTTTATGGCGCTTCCGCCGCTTATCCATTTGAGCCTGTCTTTCAGCGGGAATTGGAATTTAACGTGTAAAATCCCCTTTTCCGCGTATAAAACGGGGAAGTCCGCGTCTGGAGAAAAACCGAAATCGGGCATTTTCGCGACTTCTTTATAATGTTTGATACAGCCCCAACCCGACTCTTCGTTGCAGCCGAAAATGAGTTTTATTTTCTTTTTGGGAACGAACCCTTCGTCTTTCAAGGCTTTGAGGCAATACAGGCAAACGATAGCGGGACCTTTGTCGTCCATAGTTCCCCTGCCGTAAATTTTTCCGTCCTCTTCGGTCGCGGAGAAAGGCGGATATTTCCAATCGGACAATTTGCCTACGGGAACGACGTCGAGATGACATAAGATAGCCATTTCTTCGTCGCCGTCGCCGAAGATCGCCTCGCCGATATAATTGTCGTAATTTTTGGTTTCGAAACCGAGTTCTTCGGCAAGACCGAGGGTAAATTCAAGAGCCTTGTAAACGCCTTCTCCGAAAGGCTTGTCTTTTTCGGGTTTTGATTCTACCGAGTCGATGGAAACGAGTTTTTTCAGACTTGATTTAAGGTTTTCGAAATATTTTTCCATTTTCTTCTCCCAAATTTTAAAAATGTTGTTTAATTTATTATACACTTTTTTTTATTTGTGGTAAAATAAATTAAAAGTCTTTTTTATATTTTTAGCGTAAAGTTTTAAATATATAATCGAACCAAAGAAAAAACCGTGGGAAGAGGAGCGTTTTACCGTGGAAGAAATAAAGAAGAAAGAATGCGTTCATAAAGACCACAGAAAAAGATTGAGGGATAAATTTTTAAAAGACCCCGACTCTTTGTCGGAAGCGGAATTGTTGGAACTTTTGCTTTTTTACGTTATACCGAGAAAGAATACCAGCCCCATAGCGAGAGGGCTTCTTAACAGATACGGTTCGTTAAACGGCGTTTTGACTACGGCTGCCGAGGATCTGAAACGGGTAGAAGGATTGGGAGAACAATCGGCGGCGTTTTTGATAGGCATCGGCAAGATATGCGAAAAGATCAGCGATTCTAAGTTCTTCTCCGTCCGTCATTATACCTTGGCGTCTTTCAGAGAATTGTTGATGCAAAGATATGGGAACAAGGAAGAGGAAGTATTCGTCGCCATATATCTTTCCAAAAACAGCAGAGTTTTGAAAATACAGGAATTTACGACCAACAAAAGGAAGCAGGTCGACGTTCCGGTGCAGGATCTCGTCGAATCGTTCGCTTTGTTGAAACCCTACGCCGTCGTTATCGCGCACAATCACCCAAACGGGATTTTAAGCCCGTCTATGAGCGACGACAGGACTACGCAGAAATTGTATATGACTTTTAAACTTTCGGGCGTGTTGTTTTACGATCATATAATCGTAACGGCGGACGATATTTACAGTTTCAGAGAACACGGCGCTTTCGAGCGTTTGGATAAGAAAATAGATACTTTTAACGGAGAATTATTATGAAAAGAGTAAGAACGAGATTTGCTCCAAGCCCTACGGGCTTTATGCATTTAGGCGGACTCAGGACCGCGCTTTACGCCTATCTTTACGCCAAGTCTA
The DNA here is from genome assembly GCA_017479185.1 of Clostridia bacterium. Lineage (GTDB taxonomy): Bacteria > Bacillota > Clostridia > Christensenellales > Borkfalkiaceae > UBA10281. The sequence continues at coordinate 5,683 of JAFVCP010000064.1, read as the reverse complement.
ACGGCGGAGATTTTATTTTAAGAATAGAGGACACCGATCAACAGCGCTATGTCGAAGGCGCGATCGACGTCATTTACAACTCTTTGAAAGAGTCGGGGCTTTATTACGACGAAGGTCCCGATATCGGCGGAAATTACGGACCTTACGTTCAAAGCGAAAGAAAGGAGATCTACGCCGAATACGCTAAAAAACTTATCGACCTCGGCGGGGCTTATTATTGCTTCTGTTCCAAAGAAAGGCTCGAAAGCCTTACCGACGCGAACGGCAACAGAAAATACGACAAACATTGTCTTCATCTTCCCAAAGAGGAAGTGGAAAGGCGGATCGCCGCGGGCGAACCTTACGTTATTAGGCAAAATATTCCGACCGAGGGTACGAGTTCGTACGAAGATTTGATCTATGGTACAATAAACGTCGATTACGACGAACTCGAAGATAATATCCTTATAAAAAGCGACGGAATGCCCACTTATAATTTCGCGAACGTTATCGACGATCATTTGATGGGAATAACCCACGTTATAAGGGGAACCGAATATCTTTCTTCGACCCCGAAATATAACCTTATGTACGACGCTTTCGGTTGGGAACGCCCCGTATATATCCATCTTCCGACGATAATGAAGGACGCGACGCGTAAACTTTCAAAGAGGTACGGCGACGCTAATTTCGACGATTTCGTCAATAAAGGGTATTTAAAAGAAGCGATCATAAATTACGTCGCCCTTCTCGGGTGGGCGCCGAAAGACAACGTGGAAAAGATGACTCTTTCCGAAATGATAGAGAAATTCTCTCTCGACGGGATCTCCAAATCGCCGTCGATCTTCGACGAAGTAAAACTCCGCTGGCTCAACGGCGAATATATAAGGGCGCTCGGCGAAGAGGAATTTTACGAGGCTGCGCTTCCCTTTTTGCAAAAGTCGAAGGTAAACGGTAAATACGATCTCAAAAAGATCGCTAAACTTCTTCACGGCAGGACCGAAGTTTTGGGCGAGATCCCCGAAAAAATAGATTGGCTCGCCGAGATAGAGCCGTACGACCTTTCTCTTTACGACAATAAAAAGAATAAGACGGATAGAGAGGTCGCCAAAAATTTATTGCCCGAAATAAAGAAATATCTTGCCGAGATAGACGATTTCTCCAACGATAATCTTTATCAGACTTTAAGCGCGAAGGCGGCGGAAGCGGGAATAAAGAGCGGCGCGCTGTTCTGGATAATGAGGATAGCGATAACGGGACAAGGCGTAACTCCCGGCGGAGCGACGGAAATGGCGGCGCTTCTCGGGAAAGAGGAAACGCTGGAAAGAATAGATTTCTCGATGGATTTGTTAAACAAATAAAAAAGACGAAAAAGCAAACGCCTTTTGCGTTTGCTTTTTAAATAGCCCGATTTATAGGATATGTTAATCCTAAATTAAAAATTTATAAGGAACAAGCCCAAAAGACCCGAAATAAGTCCGAAAACTTTCTTTTTGGTCGGTTTTTCTTTAAAGACGAATACGGACATAAGATAAACGATGATTATACCCGAGCCGTTGAATAAAGGAAACAAAATTATCGACGGAACGGAGCCTGCCAATTTAGTCATAGTAAAACTGATGACCGCAAGAGAGATCGCGCTTCCCGTCGCTCGCAATAAAATGCTTTTCCGATCGTTTTTCGCAAGGGTTTTGATTTGTCGCGGTTTAACGGTAAAACAAAGGAGCAAAAAGGCGACCGAAAACGAATAGAGCGTTGCCTTTGCGGTTCCGCTTGATACCATCGTCGACTTTTTGTTTATAAAAGTCGCTTTGCTCTTCAAACAGATCTAAAACTTGTTTTCTGTCTCACATAAATCATTCTCCTTTTATCGTAGGTATGTTGATCCTACGCTTATATTTTATCATACCGTCAAACGCCAATCAAATAAACAGCGCCCGAAAAACGATATAAAAGGTTAATTTTTCGAAACAAATATGTTAAAATATTTCAAAAAAAAGGAGAATAGTTATGTTTTTCGAAAATGAAATAATATCGTTTCACATTTTGGACGTTTTGGAGATCGATCAAAAAAATATCAATATTCGCAACCTCGGTCGGAATTTTAACGCGCTATCTTTCCGTATTCGTTCCGACGCGAAAATAAAAACCGATAATAAAGAATATAGGTTTAAAGATAAAAGCGTCGCGTTCGTTCCGTCGAGGTGTGATTATACCCGCTCGGCGACGGTGGATAAACTCATCGCCGTTCATTTCGACACTATAGATTATCTTGCGACGGAGATCGAAACATTTAAGCCTTACGCGTCGGAAAATCTTCAAAGACTTTTCGAAACCCTCTTAACAATTTGGAACCAAAAAGAAAAGGGATATAAATATAAGGCTTCCGCCGTCTTTTATGAAATATTGGCGGAGTGTTTCGAGCAAAATTCCAATTCGGCTAAGAAAAACTCCAAGATAGAAAAATCGACGGAATATTTATTGAAAAATTTTAATAAAGCGGATCTTAGTATCGGAAAAATTGCCGCAAAGTCGTTTGTCAGCGAAGTGTATTTCAGAAAACTGTTCAAAAAAGAATACGGAATTTCCCCGCAAAAATATATAATAAATCTACGCGTACAAAACGCCGAGAGATTGATTTTAGCGGGATATTATTCATTGAAGGAAGTCGCGTATTTGTCGGGGTATAGCGATTATAAATATTTTTCGACGGAATTTAAAAAGACGGTCGGAATATCCCCTTCGGAATATATATACCGCCGCCCGATATAAAGGACATAAAGATAAAAAAGACGAAAAACTTTTAATGCTCATTAAAATGATCTCGTCGTTGCGAAGCAAGGAAAGCGGAGAGAAGCGGAGCGCTACGTTATTTCGACGCCCCTACGTTGACGCCTAAAAAAACAGTCTACGGTGGTAGACTGTCAAAATGGTGGAAACGGAGGGGCTTGTGCTTGCGAAGCAAGGAAAGCGGAGAGAAGCGGAGCGCTACGTTATTTCGACAACCCCTCCGTTGACAAAAAAAATGACAGTCTACTTCGGTAGACTGTCAAAATGGTGGAAACGGAGGGGCTTGAACCCGCGACCTCATGCATGTGAAGCATGCGCTCTGACCAACTGAGCTACGCTTCCGTTTTTATTTCATTTACAGATAATGTGATATTTCGTTCGAAAAATTACGAAAAACTTTTATCTTCGCATATATTATATCATTTATTTTTCTTTTTTTCAACTGTTTTAAATTCTATTTTTACGCTTTTTTATTTACAAATCCCTTTTTGTATGGTATAATATTTAAAATTCTATAATATTAAATAAAAAAAGGGGTTTTAAATGGACTCGGACAGTATACCGATATGTATAGTTGCGATCGTTGTTCTGATCGCTTTATCGGCATTCTTTTCAGCAACGGAAACTGCCTATTCTTCATTGAACAGGGCTCGCTTAAAAATATTGCAGGACTCGGGAAAGAATTCCGCGAAACTCGCTTATAAACTTACCGAAAATTACGACAGATTGTTGTTTACCATTTTGATCGGCAACAATATCGTCAATATTCTGCTTGCGACGTTATCGACGCTTCTTTTTGCAACGCTCATAAAAACGGAAAGCATAGCGACGACTGTTTCGACAGCCGCGTCTACGGTTGCGGTACTTATTTTCGGGGAGATAACGCCCAAAACGCTTGCGAAAGAGTTTCCGGAAAAGACGGCGTGCGGAGTCGCGTATATAATAAACTTCTTTATAATAATCCTCTATCCCTTAAACTTGATTTTTTCGGGGTGGAAGATCCTGCTTAAAAAAGTTTTCCGTTTCAAAGCGGAAGACGTGATCACCGAAGAAGAACTTCTGACCTACGTCGAAGAGGCGAACGAGGACGGGACTTTAGATAAAAACGAAACCGAACTTATATCTTCCGCGATAGAATTTAACGATTCGGAAGTCGGGGATATACTCGTTCCGAGAGTGCAGATCGTCGCTATTGACGTCGACGCCTCAATGGAAGAGATAAAAAAGATATTTTTTGACAACGGTTTTTCGCGTTTGCCGGTATATAAAGGTAGCATAGACAGCATAATAGGAATGATACACGAAAAAGATTTCTATTCGGCTCTCGAACACGGCGCGACGAATATAAGGGGAATAATCACGTCCATGGCTCTTGCGACCGAACATATGAAGATACCCGTATTGCTCCGCAGTATGCAAAAGCAGAAGGTGCATATGGCGGTCGTCGTCGACGAATACGGCGGAACGCTCGGCGTCGTTACGCTCGAGGATATTTTGGAAGAACTCGTCGGAGAGATATGGGACGAACACGATGAAGTCGTCGAATACTTCACAAAACTGTCCGACGACAGTTATCTCGTCGACGGAAACGCCGATATAAGCGATTTTTTCGAACTTTTTTCACAGGAAGAGGACGAAGAAACCGACGCCAATACGGTAAGCGGCTGGGTCATCGAAAAGTGCAGGGATATACCGCCGATAAACTACAAATTTAAATATAACGATCTGAATATAGAAGTAACCAAGAGGACGCTTAAAAAAGTTCTTGAAATCAAAGTTACGGTGGAGAAAGAAAAAGAAGAAGAGGTTTGATTTTAGATGAAAAAATTGGGCTTGGTCCTTGGGTCCGGCGGAGCGCGAGGGATCGCGCACGTTGGTTTTTTACAGGCATTGGAAGAAAACGGAATAAAACCCGACTGTATTTCCGGCTGCTCTATGGGTTCCGTCGTCGGAGGCTTGTATTGTAAAGGGATGAAGCCGTCGGAGATGTTCGACGTGATCAAAGGTTTGAAAAGTTCGGATATAATCGACTTCGATCTCGTCGGCTTTTCGAATAAAGCCATATTAAAGACTTCGAAAATGACAAAACTCGTCGACGCGTTGTTTGACGGGGTAACTTTTTCGAAATTAAAGATACCCTTTACCTGTAACGCCTTCGATATGAACAAGGCAAAAACCGTATGGTTTACGAGAGGTTCGGTTTCGACCGCGGTCAGAGCAAGTTCTTCTATCCCGGTGGTGTTTAAACCTGTCGTTATAGGTGAAAAACAACTTATAGACGGTGGGATCGTTTTAAGAATGCCTATAGAAGGCGTTAGGAAAATGGGCGCCGAGGTGATAGTCGGAGTAGACGTTTTGGGGAAACTCCGCAAAACTTACGACGACAAGAATATGATAACGCATATCCTGCGAATCATAGACGCGGTAGATTGGGCGCAGACCGAAAGCAACTATAAAAACAACGACTACGATCTGCTTTTGATGCCCGAACTCGGCGCGATGAGTCAATATATGGTCAAAAATCTTATTTTCGCCTACGAAAAAGGTTATGAACTCGGTAAGAAAAACGCTGATAAAATAAAGGAACTTATAAAATGAAAGATTTGAATTACGATCTGATAATTTCCGATTTCGACGGAACGCTCGTTTCAAGCGACGAAACGGTTTCCGAAGAAAACAAGAAGGCGATAGAAAAATACCGCGAAAACGGCGGACACTTTGCGATCTCGACGGGTAGATTACATTATTCTATACTCAGATGGGCGAGGGGATTGGGCTTAAAGGGATTGATCTCCTGTTGTCAGGGCGCCGTAATAGTAAACGTCGAGGACGGCAAGCGTATTTTAGACGAACGATTGAGTTACGAAGCGACTTACACGACCGTTAAGAAATTGCTCGAAATGGATAAGACTTT
>JAFVCP010000063.1 GCA_017479185.1 Clostridia bacterium | reverse complement strand
GGTGAAAAATTCGACGGAGCAATTCTCGATCTCGGAGTGAGCAGTTATCAACTCGACAACAGAGAAAGAGGGTTTTCGTATATGGCTTCGGAAACGAGGCTCGATATGAGAATGGATCACAGATCGCCTTTAAGCGCTTGGGAAGTCGTAAATAAATACGATAAAGCGAAATTGGCTTACGTCATCTCGGTTTACGGCGAAGAAAGATTCGCTGACAAGATCGCGGCGGCGATAGTCGAAAGAAGAAAGGCGGCGCCGATAAATACGACGGGAGAACTCGTTGAAATAATAGACGAGAGCATACCTTATAAATTCAAACAAAACGGGCATCCTGCGAAAAAGACCTTTCAGGCGCTTCGTATATGCGTCAACGAGGAACTCGACGGACTGTCGGATGGTATTAAGGATATAATCAGGGGGCTTAAACCTTGCGGAAGGCTTGCCGTGATAACCTTCCATTCGTTAGAGGACAGAATAGTCAAGCAGACCTTTAAAGACCTCGAAACGGATTGCGTGTGCGACAAGCGGTTACCCGTTTGCGTGTGCGGCAAAAAGAGAGAAATAAACATTTTGACCAAAAAGCCGATAGAAGCGAGCGAAACGGAAAAAGAGAATAATCCTCGCTCTAAAAGCGCGAAATTAAGAATTATAGAAAAAATTTGAAAATAAAATAATAAATTCAAAGGGGAGCGAATATGTATAATTACAGAAACGGACTCGCAGTAGACGAGGAAAAAATCACTACGGTAAACCGGTCGGGACAAGAGAACGCCGAGAGAGATACCTCTCTCAATCTCGATATGATCTTAAATTACGAAAATTATCGTAAACCGGCGTCGGCGGTAAATAACGACGTTGCCATAGAAAAGGAATACGAAAGCGTTGCGACCGAAGAGTATGCCAGCGAAGACCTTACGCCTTCGTCGACTACTATGCAGTTTACTTCGGTCAAAGACGACGAGATCTACGAAGAGATCAGAAACGGCAAAAAGAGCGAAGTGGAGAAAAAATATAAGATCAATACCAAAGGCAAAATGCTTATCGCCGTATACGCTATCGCCGTTGTTACTATCCTCGCCCTTATTTTCCTTAATGCGAGAATGCTCCGTAATCTCGACGGATCCATTGAAAAATACAACGATACGGTAACTCAATTAAACGAGCAGACGGTCAGACTTTCCGATAGGCTCGAATACGTCAGCAGCGACGAGGTCGTCGTTGAAAAAGCCGAAAGTTTCGGAATGGTTTCCGAATGATCTGAAGAGGTTATATTTCACCCGTTATCCGTTTCAAAGGAGAATTATCATAAAACTTTTCAGTCTTAATATTTTACGAAAGAGGTTATTCGCGTTGGTTATTGCGATAACCTTTATTTTTTTGCTTATTTCGGGTAGGGTGTTTTACGTTCAGATAGTAGACGGCGAGCATTTGCAGTCGCTTGCAGTAGATCAGTGGACGAGGGAGTTGCCTATTATCGCGGGAAGAGGTTCGATAACCGACGCGAACGGAACTCCGCTCGTTGTAAACGATTCGTCGTTCGCGGTGTACGTCAGACCGAGAAACGTGGTCGACAGGGAAAAAGTCGCGAATACGCTGTCGGAAATATGCGGAGTCGATAAAGAGGCGTTGATAAAAAAAATCAGCGCCGATTCGTCGTCCGAAATAACCGTAAAAAGGGCTGTTTCGAAAAATATGATCGACGAAATATCCCAATATGAACTCGACGGCGTTTATTTTTCTTCGGACAATAAGAGGTATTATCCTTACGGCGACTCTCTCTGTCAAATACTCGGATATACTTCGGTGGACGGCTCGGGTTTGACGGGGCTTGAAAAGAGATACGACGAATATCTGAAAGGTTATAACGGAGAAATACTCTACGACGCCGACCTTATCGGCAAGGATCTCGAAAACAGCGCCGTAAGATACGTTAAGGCGACCGACGGGCTGAATATCAAATTGAATATCGACTACGAGATCCAACAGATATGCGACGGGGTTACCGCGAAGGCGATGGACGAATATTCGCCAAAAAGCGTTTCGGTAATTGTGATCGATCCTTCGAACGGAAAATTGCTCGCCGTAAGTCAAAGACCTTGTTTCGATCTCAACGAAATTCCGAGAAACGACGCGGAAAAACTCAATAAGCAAAGCAGGAGCGGAGTTTTTTCCGATTCCTACGAACCGGGATCGACTTTTAAAATTCTAACCGCGGCGGCGGATATAAACGAATATCTTAAAGGAAATAACAAGGCTTTTTCATTGTCGTATGTTTTTAATTCGAGCAGATACCGTTACGTCGGCGGAAAAAAAATAAAGTGTTGGAGCAATCACGACAACGGCAAACACGCGAACGAAAATCTTGCCGAAGCGCTGAATAACAGTTGCAACCCTTGTTTTGTCGATATTGCGCTCGCTCTCGGAAAAACTACTATGTACGATTATATCGAGGCTTTCGGTTACGGAAAGGTTACGGGCGTGGATTTTGACGGGGAAGCGCTCGGAATGGTCGTCCCGGAAAGCGCCGTAACCGAGGGCGATCTCGCGAGAATAAGTTTCGGACAGACGATCGCGGTAACTCCGATACAACTCTTGTGCGCGACCGCGTCGGCGGTAAACGGCGGACTGTATTTCGAGCCGTATCTCGTAAATGAAATTTACGACGATAACGGTAGCATTGCCGAAATAATAAACCCAAAGATCAGAAGGCGGGTAATAAGCGAAGAGGCGTCGAATATTTTGGCGGGATACCTCGAAGGCGTGGTGTCGTCGGGAAGCGGTAAACAGGCGTACATAGAGGGGTACAGGGTAGGCGGAAAGACGGGAACGGCGCAAAAATACGAGAACGGCGTAATAGCGGCGGGAAAATACGTAATGAGTTTTATAGGGTTTTTCCCTGCGAACGATCCCAAATATATGTCCTTATGTGTTGTTGACGAACCCGTCGGCGGGCTTTACGGCTCGACGGTCGCCGCGCCGCTTGTCAAAGACGTTTTCGAAGGAATAATCAAGGCTAAAAATTTAAAACCGACGGTGTGAATATGAAAATCGAAAAACTGTTCGAAGG
>JAFVCP010000062.1 GCA_017479185.1 Clostridia bacterium | reverse complement strand
TAGATTATCTTTAAATTTTTCCAAAGACAACTTCGGTTGTCTTTTAAATTTTAGTCGAGTGAGTAGAGCGTGAGTTACGAAATTCGCAAGAATTTCCTTCGGTTTACTATGATCACGCATCAAAATCCTTTAAACTTTTATCGAGAATATCCATCGCGTATGAGCAGGCTTTTTTTACCGTTCCTTTTTCGAAAGGTATCGATAAATTGGCGTATTTTAAAGTTTGCTTATAAGTTTTACTTCCGCCTACTTTACAAAGATTAAGATAATCTCTCCACGCCGAATTTTTATCTTCACTCATTTTCTTTTTAAATTCCATCGCTCCGATAGTGGTAAGCGTATAATTTATATAATAAAAAGGATAAAGAATTATATGGATCTTATGATACCAATATCCCCCGCGAGAGAAAAACTCGTTATCATCTCCGTAATCTCTCCACGGCATATACTTCCTTTCAAGATCTCTCCATACGGCGGTCCTTTCTTTCGGCGTAAGTTCGGGTTTTGAATACGCGATATGCTGAAATTCGTCCACGGCAACGCCGAAAGGAACGAAAGTCAAAGCGTCTTGAAGATGAGAAAACCTGTACTTTTCCGCTCCGTCTTTTCCAAAAAAAGCGTCGGCGTAAGGATACGCGAACTGCTCCATACTCATAGAATGGATCTCCGCTATATCGGTAGATTCCGAGTAATAATCCGAAATGGGTTGATTTCTCATTGCAAGATACCCTGCGAAAGCGTGTCCGAGTTCGTGAGTCAAAACGTCAACGTCGCCCGTGGTTCCGTTAAAGCAAGAGAAAACGAAAGGCGCTTTAAGAGCGTTTAGAGAAGTCATATAACCCGTCGACGCCTTGTTGGGTTTATTTTTCAGATCCATAAGTTCGTGATCGATCATAAAATCGATGAACTCGCCCGTTTCGGGGCTAAGATCACGGTACATTTGACGGGCTTTATCCACGAGATAGTCGTCGTTTCCGACAGGAACGGCGTTTCCGTCTTTAAAAACGTATTTTTCGTCGTACGCTTTGATTTTTTCCACGCCGATTCTCTTCGCTTGATATTTATAAAGTTTTTCGCAAAAAGGAACGAGTTCTTTCTTTACCTCTTCGCGAAAAGACGCGACGTCGGCGGCGTTATAATCCGTTCTTCCCTGCTGCATATAGCCGAGAGGAATGAAGTTTTCAAATCCGAGATTTCTGCCCATCTGATTCCTAATCTCTATAAGTTCAGCCCAGATCTCCTCGAACCTATCCTCGTTTGCCGCGTAAAAATCGGAATACGCTTTGAAAGCCGCCTTCCTGATCTCTCTGTCGTCGTTTTCAAAGTATTTCATAATTCCGTACAAATTCAAAGTTTTTCCGTCGAATCCTATCTTGGCGGAAGCGATAATTTTTTCGTATTCGTTGCATAATTTCGCTTCTTTCTGCATAAGAGGAACGTTTTTCTCGCAAAACGACTTCCTTTGCAATTCTATCCCCACAAAAAGCATTTCGCCGTATTCTTTTTCAAAGTCTTTTCTGAATTTACAATCGCAAAGGGCTTCCGAAAACGAAATAAAAACAGGGGTAAGCGTAGGATATACCTCGGAGAAAAACTCGTTTTCATCATCGTAAAATTTATCGCTCGTGTCGATGGTGTGCCGAACGGACGCTATAGTCGACGCGTCCCTGAATTTATCCGACACTTCTTGAAATTCAAGAAAGATCTTTCTCGCCATATCGTAGTTTTCGGCTTTTTTAAGTTCGTTTATAAGCGAAAAAATTTTATTTTTAAGTTCATCTGTATCGGGACGAGAATATTCTAAATTACCGAAAGTAAAATTTTTCATAAAAACAGACCTCTTTATAAAAAAACGGCTTTTTCGCCGTTTTTAAATGTTATTAAAATTCAAGCAAGCGAAGATAATCCGATTTATCGATCGCGCATAAGAACAAGTACAATCTCGGACCCTTGTCGGTTCCGAAAAGAAGATTATAGAAAACCGAAAAGAATCTCTGCTGGCGAACGGTATTTTCCTTTTTGGAAAGTTCCGGTTTATTTATAATGGAATATAAATATTGCTGAATATCCTGTTCGGTAAAACTCTCGTTTTTCGACAAATGATCGTACAAAGATCTTACGACCGCCTTTTCCTCGTCGTTTAACGTCGAATAAAATTCTTCGTTTTTCTCGGCGAGCAATTTATACATTTTAGACGGTTGGTGTTTGGTTATCCAATTTTTAACCCGAATAAGCCTTTCTTCATCGTTTTCATCGAAGTCAACGCCGATTTTCGCAAGAATATCTTTAACCGACGACGGTTTGAAATCGACGATCGTCGCGACGGAAGCGAGTACCCCGAAAGGAACTTTATTTCTTTCTCTCAATCCGCCTATCATACAAAGTTCGTAAACCGATCTGTTGTATTCGTCCGCTTCGCCCTTTCTTACGGCTTCAAGCCCTTTATCGAACTCGCTGTAATGACGTATTATCGTATCGTCGAAATTAAACGCGAATCCGTCGGTAGGAGCGTACTTAGCGAATAACCATCTTATCATTTCAGGCTCGTAAACTTCCAGAACGGTCGCGGGAGTAATATTATTTCCCGTAGACGAGTGCATATCTCCCAAACCCGCGATCGACAACCAACCGTACGGTTGAAATTTTGGCGCCTTAATACCGAAGATCTCTTTCGCTATATCTTTGGCGACAACGTACGACCCTGAAGCCGCGGCGTGATCTATACCGCCCGGTTCAAAATCGACCCCTTCGACGCCCCAACGCATCGGCCAGTCTATCTTCCAGGCAAGTTTGACCATGTGATAGGTTTTAAGATTTACGGTTTCTGTTTTTCCGCATACTTTGCATCTGTAAGTAATATCTTCGGTATTTTCATCGTAAGATATTATTTCCGTAAAATCTTTTCCGCAACAAGAACAATAAACCCCGAGGGGATAATAGGTTTCCCTCTCTCCCTCGTCGCTGTCCTGCGTTTTATATTTCATCAAAATATCGTATATTTCCTTACGTTTATGCATCGCGGTCAAGATCCCGTCGACGTATCTCCCGGAAGTATATTCTTTCCCCTGATAACGGTATTCGATATCTATTCCCATTTCTTCGAGGGATCTCTCGTATTCCTTTTCGTTCGCCTCGGCGTATGAAGAATATTTACCTTCGGGGTCGGGAATCATACAATACGGCATTCCGATATATTTATCAAAATCCGTCGTTATTTCCGTGACGTTCTTCGGAACCTTTCTCAATCTGTCGAAATCGTCCCAGGAAAGCATAAGCCTTGCCTTTTTACCCTTCGCGCGAAGCGCTCTTACGACAAAATACGGCGTCGCTATATCTCTGAAATTACCTATATGGACTCTTCCCGACGGGCTTGTCCCGGCAGCGCATAAAAACTCTTCTTTCCCGGGATTTTCGCTTATAAGTTCGTCCGCAATTCTCTCTGCCCAATGCATTTTTTCTATACCTCTTTAAACTGTTATACTTTTATTTCAAATTGTATTTTTCCCAACCGCAGACAATTTCTTCCGCTACCTGTTCGGGAGTTTTACCGACCGTATCGACGACGAGATCGTAATTTTTCATATCGGTAATATCGACGCCGTAAAAAGAAAGATATCTCTCCTTTTCGCTTTTTCTCCGTTCGGTGATCTTATATTTCGCCTCTTCGATAGAAGAATAACATTCGTCGTTCCTTTGTTCGGCTAAGATCCTTTTCGCGGATTCTTCCAAACCGCATTTAAGATAAACGCTGAACGCGCTCGGCGCAAAATGCCAAGCAAGTCTTGAATCGAAAATAAAACTACCGCTCAACTTATCGTATTCGGCGATTTTACCGTCGAGCATTTTATCGAATTCAGGATGAGATTCCTGATAAAGATTAAATTGCGTTACGTCCATACCGAGTTCGGCGGCAATATTTCTTTGCATCTTTCCGACAGAAATTATCTCCGCTCCGAATTTTCGACCGAGCAACTTGCCTACCGTACTTTTGCCGCTCCCAAGATCTCCCGCAAGTGAAATTCTAAAATCAGCCATCAAAATTCTCCGATTAAATACATTTTATTTAATTACTTAAATTATACAATTTAACTTTTTTCTTGTCAACTTTAAAACCGCCGTTTAGACAAAATAACGACGAAAAATATAGGTGTATCAATCGTCCATAAACAAAGCCGCGGCTCCTATGGTCCCCGCCTTGTTTCCGAGTTTTGCGATCTCGATTATACATTGAGGTCCCAGATCGCCCGCGAAAATTTCTTCCGATATTTTTTTCCTTAAAGGTCTTAAAAGATTTTCGCCCTGAGCGCAGACTCCTCCGCCGAGCAATATCGCGTTGGGACGAAAAATATTTGCGAAATTTATTATTCCGCAAGCGAGTTTATCGACGTAATTATCAACTACCTTTTTAGCCGTTTCATCGACCGCTGCGAAATCGAAAGGGGTT
>JAFVCP010000061.1 GCA_017479185.1 Clostridia bacterium | reverse complement strand
TCTTGAACATGGAAGAAGTTACGGAAGTAAAAAGCCAGAACGCAATGGAAGAAGCAATGACTGCTATGGATGACGAGCATCTTAAATTCAAACGCGGACAAATACTGGTAGCAACAATTTCGTCCGCTACGGACGATGGTTTGGCGTTATACGTCAATAACACGAAGAAAGAGATTCTGCTCCCCAAAGAAGAGATCGATTGCGAGAACTACGACAAAGCGGAGTTTGCCGCGAAGGTCGGAGAAGAGATCGAAGTCGTGATCGTCGGTTTGAATCCCGTCGCGTTATCGCAAAAGGCAATAAGACTCCGTAAAGAAGAAGAGGAATTTATCAACAGGATTAAGGAAGGCGAAATTTTCACCGTCGTATGCGACGGAACCAATAAGGGCGGACTTACCGCGAAAATCGGTACCTACGACGTATTTATTCCTTCTTCTCAGATCAGGATCGGATTTGTTAAAGATCTTGAAAAATATAAAGGTAAACAACTTCGCCTTAAAGCGGAGAAAGTGGAAAATACGGGCAGAAGAAAGCAGATAGTCGGTTCGCAAAGGGTGATCCTCGAAGCGGAGAAGGCTGAAAGAGACGCGGCGAGAGCGGCAAAGGAAGAGGCTTTCTTCAACGCGATTAACGAAGGCGACGTCGTAACCGGAAAGGTCGTCAGATTCGCCGCATTCGGCGCGTTTGTCGATGTAAACGGCTTCGATTGCCTTGCTCATATATCCGATTTGTCCTGGACTAACGCGGCAACTCCCGCAGACGTCCTTGAAATAGGCAAAGAATACGAATTTAAAGTCCTTAAATGCGACAGGGAAACCAAAAAGGTTTCGCTCGGCTATAAACAACTTCAACCCAAGCCTTGGCAACTTGCGGGCGACAAATACGCGATCGGAGATACGATAAAGGGTAAAGTCGTCAGGATAGTTGATTTCGGGGCGTTCGTTGAAGTCGAAAAAGGTATCGACGGACTCGTTCACGTTTCCCAGATCTCTCACGAATGGCTTGAAAATCCCACTTCCGCTCTTAAAGTCGGAGATGAAGTCGAAGCCAAGATCCTCGATATGAACGTCGAAAAAGAGAGAATGACTCTTTCTATAAAGGCTCTTACTCCCGCTCCCGAAGGGGCTTCTAAACCCAGACGCGATAAGAAAGCGGAAGGAGAGGCTACCGAAGGCGAAGAGGAAGAAAAGGTCAGAAAGCCGAGAAGGGAAAAGACGGTTGAAGACGACGAACCCAGAGAATGGACTGAAGGCGGAGTCGGCGGAGTTTCGCTCGGAGATCTGTTAAATAACAACTGATTTTAATATCTATTTTAAATGCGTCGCTTTGCTGCTCGTTTTTTTTTGTAAATCGTTTTTAAAATTTTAAAAATTTTGAATGATAAATTTGACTGTTTTATCGTTTTGTTATATAATAATTCAAAGAGTTTAAATATCTAAAACAGAGGGTTTGAAATGAATATAGTCGTAGTCGGGTGCGGTAAGATAGGTAAAGAGATAATATCGAGTTTGATGGAAGAAAAACATAACGTTACCGCCGTCGATCTGAATCCGAGGGTTATCGATAACGTTACCGCAACTTACGACGTCATAGGTATATGCGGAAGCGGAACGGAATTCGTTAAACTTCGCGACGCCGGCGTTAAAAATGCAGATCTGTTTATCGCCGCGACCAATTCGGACGAAATAAATATGTTAAGTTGTTTCGTCGCCGGCAGAATGGGCGCAAAACATACCGTTGCGAGGATCAGAAATACCGAAAATAACGATGCCGAAAGCCTTGAATTTATGAAAAATCAGTTGGGGCTTTCTATGTCTATAAATCCCGAAATGTTGACGGCAAAAGCGATATTCAATATTTTGAAAATGCCTTCGGCGACAAAAGTTGAAACGTTCAGCAGTCATAGTTTCGATATGGTCGAACTCGTCTTACGCGATAATTCTCCTATCGACGGCATTTCGCTTATAGAGTTAAGAAAAAAAATCAAGGAAAAATTTCTCGTTTGTACCGTTTCGAGAGATGGCAAAGTTTATATCCCGCAAGGTAATTTCATTCTTAAAAAAGGAGATAAGATCGGTATAATATTATCTCCGAAGGATAGTAATAAGATTTTCAAAGCGTTTGACGTCGCTCAGAAACAGGCGCGCGACGTAATAATAATGGGCGGTGGAAAAACTTCCGCATACCTTGCTAAAATGTTGATTGAAAACCATATCGTCGCGAAAGTGATCGAGGTAGATAAAAAGAGAAGCGAAGATTTCTGCGAACTCGTTCCCGGTTCTCTCGTTATAAACGGCAACGGAATGAATCAGGATCTTTTAAGAGAAGAGGGTATTACTACGACCGACGCTTTCGTTTCGCTTACAGGACACGACGAGGAAAATATTCTTATATCGTTTTACGCGATCTCCCAAAAGGTTCCGAAAGTTATATCAAAGGTAAACAGAGAAGAACTTTCCGTTTTATCCGAAAAACTCGGGCTTGACAGTATACTTTCGCCCAAAAAACTCATTGCCGACACTCTCGTCCAGTACGCAAGGGCGTTAAGCAATACAGAGGGAAGTAAAGTCGAAACGTTGTACAGGATAATGAACGGCGGAGCCGAAGCGCTTGAATTTAACGTTCTGCCTGAATTTGAATATTTAAACGTCGCTCTTAAAAACATTAAATTTAAGGACGGAATACTTCTTGCGGGGATAGTCAGAGGAAGAGAAAATATCATTCCTTCCGGCGACGACGTGATAAAGGCGGGAGATAAGGTTATAGTTATCGTTGCAGGTCAAAGGATAAGCGATCTCGAATCAATCGTCAGGGGAGTTTAAAAATGAATTATAAAATGATTTTTTATACCGTGGGGCAGGTTCTTATAATCGAGGCGGCTCTGCTTTTATTCCCGACGATCGTCGCCCTTATTTACGCCGAACTATTCGTCGCTTTTTCCTTGGCTATAACTGCTGTCATAGCGTTTGCGATAGGTTTTTCATCGAGAATGATTTTCAAAACCGAAAACAGGGTTTTATACGCCAAAGAGGGGCTTATTATCGTTTCGCTTGCCTGGATCTGCGTTTCGCTTTTAGGATCGCTTCCTTTCGTTATTTCCGGCGAGATCCCCTTTTTCGTCGATGCTTTGTTTGAAACCGTAAGCGGTTTTACGACGACAGGCGCGACGATTTTGATCGACGTTGAAAAAATGAGTAAAGGGCTTCTTTTATGGAGAAGTTTTACCCATTGGATAGGCGGAATGGGAGTTCTCGTTTTCGTAATGGCTATCGTTTCCAAAACGCCTGACAGAACGATGAATATTTTAAAGGCGGAGATGCCCGGACCGATCGTTGATAAACTCGTTCCGAAAACGAGAGATACCGCAAAAATTTTATATCTCATATATATCGGTCTTACGGCGCTTCTTATCGTCTTGCTTCTGGTGGGCGGAATGCCCTTTTTCGATAGCGTGGTTCACGCTTTGGGAACGGCGGGAACGGGTGGTTTCGGTATAAAAAACGACAGTATAGCAGGTTATAGTCCATATTTGCAATGGGTAATAGCCGTGTTTATGTTCCTTTTCGGGGTCAACTTCAATTTATATTATCTCATTTTGATAAGAAAGTTTAAAAACGCTTTTTCGAGTAGGGAATTGTGGTGTTACGTCGTGATTTTCTTTTCGAGCGTCGTATTGGTATCGCTAAACATTTATCCCTTATACGAAAATATATCCGAGGTCATACGAATTTCCTGTTTTCAGGTTTCTTCGATAATTACCACGACGGGATATTCCGTTTGCGATTTTACATCGTGGTCTGCGCCCTTGGCGAAAACCGTACTCGTCTTGTTGATGTTTACGGGCGCTTGCGCGGGATCAACGGCGGGCGGACTTAAAATATCGAGAGTCATAATTTTATTCAAGAAGATAGGAAACGAACTTCGTAAAGTTTTGCATCCGAGAACGGCAACGATAGTTACTTTCGAAGGTAAGAGGGTAGACGAATCGACGCTAAACGGAGTCGGTACTTATTTCGCCGTATATATTTTCTCATTTATCGCGATTCTTTTGCTTTTGTCCTTTGAAAAAACGTTCAGTTTCGAGGCGAATTTTACCGCAGCCGCGTCCTGTTTTAATAATATCGGACCCGTTTTCGACAACGCTTTGGGTAACGGATCGTTTGCAAATTATTACGTCTTTTCGAAAATTATTTTGAGTTTTGCAATGCTTCTCGGAAGATTGGAGATCTATCCTTTGCTTCTGACCGTCGCTCCTACGACGTGGTTAAAAAAATAATAAGATCACATTATAAAAGCCGTCGACTTGATGAGTCGGCGGCTTTTATCACGATTATTTAATTCAGTCCGTTTGAAATTTCTTCGGATATCGCTTGCCTTAAATTGTTTTTTTCCATATTGTACGCTTGTTCTATACAGTGGAAAACGGTTATTCCTTTACTGCTTCCGTGTCCTTCGACGACCGTTTTCGAACACCCGAGTAAAACTGCTCCGCCGTAGTTGTTATAGTCCATATAGTCTTTGAGTTCCATAATGTCCTTTTTAAGCATAAGGGCTCCGATCTTGTTTTTTAAACCGCTCGTCAACGTCTTTTTAAGAAGTTTTAACATTTCGAGGCAGGCGCCTTCGGTGGATTTTATCAAAACGTTTCCCGAAAAACCGTCGCAGACTATGAGATCGTAATCTCCTTTCAGCGCCTCTCGCGCTTCCATATTTCCGACGAAATTTATATTTTTATCTTCTTTAATGATAGAGTAGACTTCCTTTCGAAGCATATCTCCCTTTTCTTCTTCAACGCCGACGTTTAAAAGACCCACTCTCGGTTTTTCGATCCCGTAAGCGACTTTCATATAGAGATTTCCCATTTGGGCAAATTGTTTGAGTTGGATCGCGTCGCAATCGACGTTGGCGCCGCTGTCGCAAATTCCGACGATCTTTCTGTTCATTGTCGGCATTATAGGGCAGAAGGCGGGTCTTTTTACTCCTCTGATCCTTCCGATTTTTAAAACGGCGCCCGCAAGTATTGCGCCCGAAGAGCCTGTGGAAACGAGAGCGTTGATCTCGTCGGACGATTTAACGAGTTCGATCGACCTATAAAGGGAACTGTCTTTTTTCGTCCTTATTGCCTCGGTAGGTTTATCGTTGCAGGATATTTCGTCCGGCGCGTGTTCGACGGTCATCCTCGATTTGTCGAAATCGTAGGATCTTAATTTTTCATCTATAACCTTTTCATCTCCGACGATTATTATTTGAACGTCGGAAATTTTGTTTACCGCTAAAACCGCTCCCTCGATATTTGCGTCAGGGCTTCTGTCGCCGCCCAATGCGTCTACGACTATTTTTATCATATCGTTTTCCCTTTTTTATTTTATTTTAACATTTTGTTTTTTAATAGTCAACGGAAAATATGTTCTTCGTCTTTAATATTATTTTAATTTTTGTCATATATATTAAACGGCAAGGAATAATTTATGGATTTTTATTTAATAAACCAAACCTTACTTTTTCTCGGCGGAATAACCTTGTTTATTCTCGGTTTATGGTACGTTTCGAATAACGCTTCGAACCTTGCCGGCCGCAGAATAAACCGTATTCTCAATAAGTGTTCGGATAACGCCTTTCTCG
>JAFVCP010000060.1 GCA_017479185.1 Clostridia bacterium | reverse complement strand
GAGTACATATACGTTTAGGTGCAGGCGCTTTTGTCTGCGGTGAAGAAACAGCGCTTCTTAATTCTATAGAAGGGCAAAGAGGTATGCCGCGTCCGCGTCCTCCGTTCCCGGCGGTAAAAGGGCTTTGGCAAAAACCTTCTATCGTTAACAACGTAGAAACCTTGGCTTGTATTCCGTATATTTTAAGAGAAGGTGCGGAAAAATTCGCTAAATTCGGTACGGAAAAGAGTAAGGGAACTAAAGTTTTCGCGCTAGGCGGTAAAGTTAACAACGTAGGGCTTGTGGAAGTTCCTATGGGTACTACTTTAAGAGAACTTATTTACGATATCGGCGGCGGTATTCCCAACGGAAAGAAATTCAAGGCGATCCAGACGGGCGGTCCTTCCGGCGGCTGTCTGACTGCCGACGATCTCGACGCGGAGATCGATTACGATAACCTTATCGCGAAAGGCTCGATGATGGGTTCGGGCGGAGCGATAGTTATGGACGAGGACAACTGTATGGTCGACGTCGCGAAATTCTATATGGAATTCATCTGCGACGAATCGTGCGGAAAATGTTCTCCCTGCCGTATCGGAACCAAGAGAATGCTCGAACTTCTTACCAAGATAACCGACGGAAAGGCGGAAATGAAAGATCTCGAAGAACTCGAAACTCTTGCCGAAAAAGTTAAGAGCAATTCGCTTTGCGGACTCGGACAAACCGCTCCCAACCCCATTTTTTCGACGCTTTCTCATTTCAGGGACGAATATATAGCGCATATCGTCGATAAAAAGTGTCCCGCTCACGTTTGCAAGAACTTGATGCAATACGAGATAGACAAAAACAAGTGTATCGGATGCGGACTTTGCGAAAGACAGTGTCCCGTAAACGCCATATCCAAGACCGATTACGTCGCCGAAGGTCATAAACTTCCTTCGAGAGAGATCGATCAGACCAAGTGTATCAAGTGCGGAATGTGTATGGCTTCCTGTAAGTTCAAAGCAATTTCAAAGAAATAAGGGAGGTAATATAGATATTTATGGCTACAGTTCATATTAAAATAGAAGGCGTGCCTTACGAGGTAGAAGCCGGACTTACTATACTTGAAGCCGCGAAAATATGCGGTTATGAAATACCCTCTCTTTGCGCGTTCAACCACGGCGAATGTTCGAGAGGTTCGTGCAGAGTATGTCTTGTAGAGGCGACCGGAGCGAGAGGGCTTGTCGCATCCTGCGTATATCCCGTTGCGGAAGGAATGGAAATAACCATTTCTTCGCCCAAAGCGGTCGAAGCGAGAAGGACTTCCGTCGAACTTCTTCTTTCCAACCACAACGTAAATTGTCAGCAGTGCGACAAGAACGGATATTGCGAACTTTTGCACGTTGCGAAAGTTACGGGAGCGCGAGAGGGGATGTATCAGGGAGCAAAAACCCCTGTTACCGTCGATAAACTCACTCCGTCCATAAAGAGAGATACTTCAAAATGTATTTTGTGCGGAAGATGTATCGAAAGATGTAAAAACGCTCACGGACTTTCCGTTCTCGGCTTTGAAAAGAGAGGCTTTAACACCATAGTCGCTCCCGCCGAAAACAGGTCGTTTGCTAATTCTCCGTGTATTCTTTGCGGACAATGCGTAAGCGTATGTCTGACCGGCGCATTAATGGAAGTTTCCGAAATAGATAAAGTCGACGCCGCGATGAAAGCGGGTAAATACGTCGTCGTTCAGACCGCTCCCGCAGTAAGAGCGGCTCTCGGCGAAGAGTTCGGAATGCCTATCGGAACTGCCGTTACCGGCAAAATGGCGGCTGCGCTTCGCAGACTCGGATTTAAGAAAGTGTTCGACACCAACTTCGGCGCCGACCTTACCATAATGGAAGAAGCCAACGAACTCATTGCGAGAATTACCGAAGGCGGAGTTCTTCCGATGATTACTTCGTGTTCTCCGGGCTGGGTAAATTATGCCGAATATTATTACGGCGATCTTCTTCCTCACCTTTCTTCCTGCAAATCTCCTCACGAGATGTTCGGCGCAATACTCAAGAGTTATTATTGCGAAAAGAACGGCATAAATCCCGACGATATGTTCGTCGTATCCGTAATGCCTTGCACCGCGAAGAAATACGAGAAGGAAAGACCTCAACTCGTTACTAACGGCAGAAAGGACGTAGACGCAGTATTGACGACGAGAGAACTCGGCAAACTCATCAAGAGAGCGGGTATCAACTTTAATAAACTTCCCGACGAAGATTTCGATTACGACGTAGTCGGCGATTACACCGGCGCAGGCGTAATATTCGGCGCGACGGGCGGAGTTATGGAAGCCGCGTTGAGAACGGCTGCTTATAAACTCAGCGGAGAAGAACTCAAAAACGTTGAACTTCACGAAGTAAGAGGTCTTGAAGGAATAAAGGAAGCCGAATACAATATCGCAGGCAATAAGATAAAAGTTGCCGTCGCTCACGGAATGAAGAACGCCAAAGTCCTTCTCGACCAGATAAAAGAAGGAACCAGCGAATATCAGTTCATCGAGATAATGGGTTGTCCGGGCGGATGCGTATCCGGCGGCGGTCAGCCTTACGTAAAGCCCTGTTTCCTTCCCAATGAAGATATCGACATTCTCGATACTTACAGACAGAAGAGAGCGGACGCGCTTTACCGCGAGGACGAGGGAAGACCTTTAAGAGCGTCTCACCTCAATCCGCAGATCGTCGAACTTTATAAAGATTATTTGGGAGAACCCAATTCGCATAAGGCGCACGAACTTCTTCATACTTCGTATGCGGCGAAAGAAAAATTCAAAGATTGACGAGATCTATTATACGGCTGTCGCAAAATCGCGACAGCCGTATTTAAAAGGAAACTATGGAAAAGAGAGAAAATAAAGTATATACCGGAGAGAGGGCGTTGTTTTTCGGGCGAGATCTCGCCCTTTATAATTGTGTTTTCGAAGACGGGGAGTCTCCGCTTAAACAGAGCGAAAACGTCTTTCTTTCAAATTGCGTTTTCGCATGGAAATATCCGTTGTGGTATTCTAAAAATATAGAGGTCAAAAACTGTTCTCTCAAAGAAACCGCCCGTTCGGGGATATGGTATACCGACGGTATAAAAATCGAGGACAGCGTTATAGACGCTCCTAAAACTTTCAGAAGAAGCAATAATATAACTCTTAAAAAAGTCGAAATGAATAAGGCGCAGGAAACGCTTTGGAGTTGTAAAAACTTAAAAATAGAGGACGTCCGAGCCGTCGGAGATTATTTTGCGATGAATACGGAAAACGTCGAAGTCGAGCGTTTTCATCTCGACGGAAATTACTGTTTTGACGGAGCGAAAAACGTAAGAGTGAAAAATTCTTACCTTAATTCCAAAGACAGTTTTTGGAACACGACGGACGTAGTAGTCGAAGACAGCGTTATTATAGGGGAATATCTCGGTTGGAATTCCAAAAATCTCACGCTTATAAATTGTGAAATAGAAAGTTTACAGGGGCTGTGTTATATCGAAAATCTTAAACTTATAAACTGTAAACTTAAAAACACTACTCTCGCTTTCGAGTATTGTTCGGTTGACGCCGATATATCCGGTAAGGTCGACAGCGTATTAAATCCGACTTCCGGAATAATAAGAGCGGACGAGATCGGGGAACTGATATTGCAGCCCGACAGAATAGATCCTACTAAAACGAAGATAATAATAAAGGAGTAAAGATGTCATACGATTTCGACGCGCCCGTAAACAGATTGAATACTAATTCGCTCAAATGGGATATCGAGGGCGACGAATTGCCTATGTGGGTGGCGGATATGGATTTTGCCGTTTGCCCCGAAATAAAGGACGCATTACAGAAGAAATTAGATACGGGCGTTTACGGTTATCAGATAGTTCCCGAAGAATTCGGGAAAGCGATTTCCGATTGGTGGAGAAAGAGACACGGTTGGGAAATAGCCGAAGAGCAAATCATTTTCTGTTCGGGAGTCGTTCCCGCCCTTACGACATTGGTAAAACGTTTTTCGGACGTCGGCGACAACGTCGTCGTATTTACTCCCGTTTACAATATATTTTTCAGCAGTATAGAGAATATGGGAAGAAAGGTCTATCCTTCCGAACTCGTTTATAATGACGGAGAATACGGAATATCGTGGAACGACCTTGAAAATAAACTTTCTCATCCGAATACCACGATGATGATTTTATGCAATCCGCATAACCCTACGGGGCAGGTTTGGACGAAAGAGGAACTCGACCGAATAGGAAAGTTGTGCCGTAAATACGGCGTTTTGGTCATTTCCGACGAAATTCATTGCGATCTTACCCTTCCGGGCATAAATTACGTTCCTTACGGAACTTCCGAATACGGGAAGGAGGGTATAGTATGCGTAGCGGCGAGCAAGGCGTTCAATCTTGCCGGGTTACAAGGCGCCGCAGTAATAGTTTACGATAAAAGTTTGAGGGAGAGAGCGACGAGAGCGCTTAACGCCAATGAAGTCGCAGAGCCTAATCTGCTTGCGGTAGAAGGAACGATAGCGGCGTTTACAAAAGGCGAAAAATGGCTTGACGGTTTACGGGAGTATCTCTTAAAAAACAGAGAAATATTCGAGAGCGAGGTCGAAAAAAATCTTCCCGAAGTAAAAGTCGTAAAACAAAAGGCGACGTATCTTATGTGGCTCGACGTAAGCAAAATAACCAAAGACAGCGAAACTCTTTGCCGACATATAAGAAAAACGACGGGATTATGGATAACTCCCGGAACGCAATATCGCGGAAATGGCAATACTTTCGTCCGAATAAATATAGCGTGTCAAAGAAAAGTCCTTATCGACGGCGTAAACCGTTTTATAAAGGGAATAAAAAGTTTTAAATAATAGAAAAACCGCCGTCGGAAGCCCGACGGCGGTAAAATTTTCAGTTTTATTATTTAAGGTTGAAGAAAGCGTCTTTTCCGAGATATTTCGCAGAGGAGCCGAGTTCTTCTTCGATACGGAGAAGTTGATTGTATTTCGCAACTCTGTCCGTTCTGCTGGGAGCGCCCGTCTTAATTTGTCCGGCGTTAAGAGCAACCGAAAGATCTGCAATGGTAACGTCTTCGGTTTCGCCGCTTCTGTGAGAAGTTACGGCGGTATATCCCGCTCTGTTAGCCATCTGGATAGCGTTCATCGTTTCGGTAAGGGTTCCGATCTGGTTGACCTTTATAAGAATAGAGTTGGTAACTTTAAGGTCGATACCCTTTTGAAGTCTTTCGGTGTTGGTAACGTAAAGGTCGTCGCCGACAAGTTGAATCTTCTTTCCGAGTTTAGCGGTAAGGACTTTCCAACCTTCCCAATCTTCTTCGGCTAAGCCGTCTTCAAGAGAGATAATAGGATATTTTTCAGCCATTTTCTCCCAGAAAGCAACCATTTCTTCGCAGGTGTATTCTTGACCGGTCTTCCAGAAGTAGTATTTGCCTTCGTGATCTTTGCCGAGTTTCTTCGCTTCGTCGTACATTTCGGTCGCGGCGGCGTCGATAGCGATGCAGAAATCTTTTCCGGGTTTGTATCCTGCTTTTTCGATCGCTTCAACGATGGATTGAAGCGCTTCTTCGTCGCTCTTTAAGTTGGGAGCGAAACCGCCTTCGTCGCCGACTGCGGTCGCGTAACCTTTCGCTTTAAGAACGGTTTTGAGGTTGTGGAATACTTCCGCGCACCATCTGAGCGCTTCTTTAAACGTGGGAGCGCCGACGGGCATGATCATAAATTCCTGAACGTTTACGGAGTTGTCCGCGTGCTTGCCGCCGTTCAAAATGTTCATCATAGGAACGGGAAGAACGGTCGCGTTGCATCCGCCGATATAGTTGTAAAGAGGAAGTCCGACCGAAGCGGCAGCCGCTTTCGCAACGGCGAGCGAAACGCCGAGAATAGCGTTAGCGCCGAGTCTGCCCTTGTTGGGGGTGCCGTCCAATTTGATCATCGCTTCGTCGATCTCGGTCTGATTGAATACGTTCATTCCCACGACGAGATCCTTAAGTTCGGTGTTGACGTTTTTAACGGCTTGTTCAACCGATTTTCCGAGATAAACCGACTTATCTCCGTCTCTGAGTTCTACGGCTTCGAAAGAGCCGGTGGACGCTCCGCTTGGAACGGCGGCTCTGCCAACCGAACCGTCTTCGCAGTAAACTTCAACTTCAACGGTGGGATTGCCTCTCGAATCGAGGATCTGTCTGCCGCACACGTCTACTATTTCAATATAGTTTCTCATACGATCTCCTTTTTAAATCGTTTTATTATTTTCGAACTGTTTGTTCGTGAAACATTATACACCATAAATATCGTAAAGTCAAATATTTTAGACAATAATGATATTTTGTCGTTAAATTGGGCAAAATAGTCGAATGAAAACAAAAACAAATTCCGCCCGAAAGAGCATTTTTTATTTTTTGCGACGATTATCTTTCTGTTTTTACCATTGGTTGACTTTTCCGTGAAAAACAAATATAATAAATAAGAACAAAAAAACGAAAAATAGGTCAGGAGATAAATTATGTCTGAATTTAAAAGTTTAAAAGTCGTAGATAATTTTTATCAGAACAACTTGTTTTATCCTATGCCCACGGTAATAATTTCCACTTTGTGCGACGACGGTACCACTTCGCTCGGAAGTTATTCGTTGGTTTTCCCATATTATATTGCAGGAAAAGACTATTACGCGATGATTTTGGAATGTCGCAATTCCTCGAACACGGCGCAGAATTTGCTTAAAAACGGCAAGTGCGCGCTCAATTTTATCAAGGACGACAGGAAATATTTCAAAGAAGCGGTCCGTTTGGGTTTCCCCGGCAAAACGCCCGCCGAAAAGATGAAAGATTGCAATCTGAAACTCATCAAAGGCAAAGCCGAAGGAAATAGACCTCTTATCCTCAAAGACGCTTATCAGGTCATCGAATGTACTTGGGACGACTCTTTGGAAGACGGTTATAAAGCCAAAGAGCATATCGGCGAACTCGAAGGGGTCGAGCCGCCGTATAATAATTTTAACGGAATAACTTCAAAATTCGGCTGTCATTTTATTTTAAAAATAGACGGCATATTGATGAAAGAAAAATACGCGGACAACCTCAAAAAGGGCTTAAAATCCAATTCTTTCCCCAACGTTCCGGTAGACTACGGTTATCACGACAGTAAAAATTTTTGGTATAAATAATTCAAGGGATTTCTTCCTACGTCCGAGGCGATCGCCGATAGTAACGCTTGTTCCGCCGACAGCGTTATGTATTGCGCGGAACGGTTGGACACAAAAGTACGCTTTACCAAAGAAGCGTGCGAAATGTACGTTAAGATACCAAGACCGTTTATGAAAGCCGCACTTTTGCAGATCGCGGAGATAGCGGAACAAAACGGCATCGAGGTCATAGATAAAGAAGCGGCTTTAAAAATCGCCGAAATACGCAAAAAGAAAAAATAATATTATAATGATAAAAGCGCTTACGCTCCGTATTGTTCGATGCGGAGCGTTATTTTTTTTTGAAAAACCATAAAAATTTATTTGACATAGAACTATAATTCTGTTATAATCTTGTCGTTATAGAACTATTGTTCTTAAACATTCGCGTTTTTTCTTTTGAATTTCTCCATTCTGAAAAACAAAACGCGAATGATTTGGAAAAATTTTTCATAGGGTACCCTATTGTTTTTGCGGAGCAAAAACAAATTCCCTTAAATATAAAAAATAAAAGATTAAACGGTCGTAAGACCTTTTAATAAAAATACTTTATGTGAGGTAAAAAAATGAAGAACAAGAAAAAGATCTTGCTTTCGTCGGTAATGGTAATAGCGCTTTGCTTGTCCCTTATCGCAGGAAGCACGTTCGCTCTTTTCACGAGCGAGAGCAAAGTCAACATTGCCGTAACTTCGGGTAAGGTCGACGTTAAAGCGTCGATAACCGACTTATCGGTTTATTCGGCAAAGTCTGACGACGAAATAACGGAAACCGATGTGTATTATGCGGGTGAAGCGACCGCATACGGCGTTACGAGTAAGTATAGATGGGTAGATCCCGAAATTCCCTCGACCGAAGGAAACGACGGTTCGGTTACTTACAAATTTACCAATTCGGGAGAGGCGATCGTAAACGGCGGCTCGCTTACTCTTAATAGAATTACTCCCGGCGATAGAGTTACTTTTGATATCGCTATTTCGAATACGAGCAACGTCGATATTCAATACCGTATAATTTATGAAATTATAAACGACGACGGTTTGGCAAGCGGGCTTATTACAAAAATTGACGGGATCGAATACGCTTCGGTAAAATCCCGCACGACCGAATGGATAAACAAAACTGCGGAAGAACCCGAAATAGCAAACGTTAAATTCGATATTTCTCTTCCCGTCGACGCGGGCGATCGTTATCAGGAATTAAACGCGGAAATGTTGTTTACGGTTCAAGCGGTTCAGGGCAATGCAAAAGTCAGCGATGACGACGCCGTAACCGTTTACGTTCCTTTTGTCGAACAATTTGACGATTCAAGCGTTTCAGTAATAAAAGACGACGCCGAAGTGATAACCGTAGACGTCGATAAAGACGGAACCGTAACGAATACTTCCACCGAACGCGTTTACGTTGCAAATTATATCGCGTTCCCGTCCGATCTCGAATCTCTTTGGAATAAGAGCGCTATCGTAAACGGCTATTGGAACGGAAATACCTATGGAGATCCTGCCGACCTTTATTCCGGAAAGATCCCCGATGACGAAGAAACCTCTTATACGGTCTATCGTCTTGTTTGTACGACCCCGCTTGAACCTGCCGAAGCGACAGAACCCTTGTATGGTAATATCGAATTTGCTCCCGGCGTAACTATCGCGGCTGATTCCGAGGGCGTTTACAGATATTATAAAGACGGCGTTTTGGTCGGAAATTACGACGCGACGAAACAAACCATATATACGGCGACGCTCGTTCTCGGAACAAGTCAGGTAACTATTCCCGAAGGAAGCAGCGAAACCACGATCGCAATTCAGATCACAAATGCGTTTAAAGCGGCTGACGAGCCTTGGAAGGTTACAGCCACTTCCGGAAATGCGATAACCACTCTCAGCGAGATCAAATCCGCTTTAAGTACTGCGAAAAATAACAATCAAGAAACGCAAATTACTCTTGGCGCAGATACTTCCGTAACTCAATTTGACAATTATTATTCAAGGTTTGAAAACGGTAATCGTTATTATGGCAATTATATAGATTTAACTTACAGTTCCGATCCGCCGGCAACGACGGAAGTATACAACGTTGGTTTGGTTCTTGATCTCGAAGATCATACAATCACGTTCAACAATAGCGAGAAAGACGATTCTTTAACTTATGTTAATAGTGAAAGCACTCAGGTCTTGTTTGCTATGGAAGGAGCGGCGCAAAGCGACGGGTATTCCTATAACGGGGTTGTATATGAAAACCCGCACGAGGAGATAAATATTACCTTAACGATAAATGCGGAAGATGAGGGCGGAATAAACGCTCAATATACTATTTTCAGCGTTGGAACGAGAGCGACTTTGTATATAAACGGCGGAACTTACAGCGCGGAAAAGTTGATCCAAGGCTCGGGGGTCGCTTATATAACGGGCGGAGATTTTACAGGCGTTACGACGCTTAAATCGGGTAACGGAACTTTGATCATCACCGGAGGAAAGTTCAACATTGACGTTTCGGCTTATATAGACGCCGCTTTGTATGAGTGCGTCGAAACGAGCGCGGGCGTTTGGGAAGTCAAACCCT
>JAFVCP010000059.1 GCA_017479185.1 Clostridia bacterium | reverse complement strand
GCATGTCTTCTTTCGCAATACCAAAATTTGCAAGGGCGTGCGGTATGACGGATTCCACGGCTAATTGGAGCGGATACATTATATGAGGTAACGACGTCGACTTCGACGGCGCGGAAGTTAACAACAGATTACCTTCCGCAAACTGGGGCCATAGCGGTAGATTTGGCGGTACGATTGACGGAAGAGGTTACACTCTTTCCAACTTCTCGCTTATCGGAAACACTGCGTCCTGGAGATCTTTGTTCGGCGCGAGCAATTCGAGCGCGGTGATAAAGAATCTCAAAATAACCGGATATACGAGAGGATCGGGACTTGTAGGCGGATTGTTCGAATATTGCTCGGCATTGGTCGACAACGTTTATATCGACTGCGCGAGAAGCGGAAACGAAACGCAAGGTTCTATGTTCGGTTGGGTACAGACGGATTGCCGCATAACCAATTCGACAATAATCGCGAGAGACGGTACCGCCGATTCGAGAGTTATAACGATATCGGCTGCGGGAACTTATACGAACAGCGTGATTTATACCAACGCCGACAGGGCGACCAAAGTCGACGGTACGAATTATAGTTGGGGCGGAGAGTTCAAAACCGTTTCCGAAATTCCCGCATAACGAAGAAAAAACAAATGAGAGAGAATAGAGTTTCTCTTTCGACACCATTCAATTCGGCGAAGTGAAATTATTCGCTTCGCCGAAAATTCGCCGTTTTTAACGGCGGATTTGATATTTTTGCTTAAATTAATGAGAGATTATAAATGAAAAAACGGAAAGACAGTTTTTTCGGGTTGCATTTCGATATGCATGCCACTGAAAAAACTTTACATATAGGACGGAATTTCAGATACGACCTTTTTCGGAAACTTTTAAAAGAAGTTAAACCCGATTATATACAATGCGACGCGAAAGGACATCCCGGGATAGTGAGTTATCCTTCCGAATTCGGGGCGAGCGCGCCCGAGCAGGATAAAGACGTTCTCGCGATCTTGCGCGAACTTACGCAAGAATACGACGTCGCGCTTTACACGCATTATTCGGGCGTTTTCGATTCCGCCGCTGTGAAACTTCATCCCGAATGGGCAATCGTGGACGAAAAAGGCGAGACGAGCGATAAATTTATCTCTGTTTTCAGCGGATACGCCGACGAAAAACTCATACCGCAACTTAAAGAGATAGCGGGCAAGTATAAGGCGAACGGCGCTTGGGTGGACGGTGAATGCTGGGGTTGTAAAATAGATTATTCAGACAATGCGAAAAACGCTTTTTACAAAAAATTCGGAAGATTTCCCGATTTTAAAAAAGATAAAAAGTTATACATAGATTTTTGCAGACAGGGATTTATAGAATACCTTAAACGCTATGAGAACGAAGTGAGAAAAGAGCATCCGGATTTCGAGATGACTTCTAACTGGTTCGCTTCTTCTTATTCTCCGAATATGGACAAGATACCCTGTGATTTTTTATCGGGCGATCTCACCTGGATAGACCCGATCGAAAACGGCGCGCGATTCGATCTTAAATTTTTTCTGGAAAACGGTATGCCGTGGGATGCTATGAGTTGGGCGTTTACCTGGTTTACGGAAGACAACTGCAATCAGATGCAATACCCGAAATCAGCGATCCAACTTATGCAGGAAGCGTCTTACGTCATTTCGCTCGGTGGAGGATACCAGTTGTATTTCAGACAATCTCCCGAATGCGGACTGCAAGACGCAAGCGTCATCACCGTTTCTAAAAAAGTTGCCGAATTTTGTAGGGAAAGAGAAGAATTTTGTCGGGGCAAAAAACCCGAAAAAGAAGTCGCGATGATCTTTTCCGCAAAAAAATATTACGACGAAATAGGCGACGTTATGTTTACCGCGAGAGAAAATTATATCGAGGAATTTAGATATCTCAACAATCTCGTTATGGATTCGGGGTTTTCCACGCTCTACGAAACTGCGGAAAAAGGCGGGGAATTAACGGATTATTCATCGGTTGTTATCACCGATTCGGCTATGTATTCGGACGAAGAAACGAGCAGGTTTTTAGCCTATGCGGAGCAAGGAGGAAATCTTATAGTTTCGGGTAGCAACGCGTGCGCACGGATCGTACAACGGCTCGGACTGTCCGCCTGCATTGAAAAGGGAAAGGCGTTTTATTTGAAATGCGGGGAAACGACCGTAAAACTTATTTCGGATATAACTTTGTTTTCCCCTGAAGATTTCGATAAAATCGAAAAAGCGTTTTTCAGAAGAGAAGATTTCTTTTCGGGAGAAGGGGACGGATTTCCCGTTTTCGCATTAAAGAAAGTAGGGCGGGGAATCGTTCGATTTATTCCTTTTTCATTGGGATTGTGTTATAATAATAGAACGCCGAGTATTTTGCGGGATTTCTTTTCGGAAGTCGTCGGAGTTTCGCCCGTTGTCAAAGCGAATTCGCATCTTGTCGATACGGTGTTATCTTATGACGAAAAATCGCGATTCATTCACCTTATAAACAACGGAGGAAAACATTGTAATTGCGTTCCGAAAATTTACGACGAGATAACGCCGTTATGCAATTTGAAAATAAGCGTGAAAAGCGAAAAAAAACCTTGCAAAATAATTTCCGAACCGAGCGGGAAAGAAATTCCGTTCGTATATGAAAACGGCAGGGCGGAAGTAACGCTCGGCAAGTTGGAAATATACGACATATTACGAATGGTTTATTAAACAGATTTGGTGCTTTTCATCAAAAAAAGAGAAGAAATGAAACAACTTATACACAGTCAGATAATAAAAGGCAAAAAGTTTGACCTTAAATTGTCCGAGCCGATAACGCTCGTTAATAACGAAAAGAGAAAGCGTTCGGGGCACGTCGGACACGCTATGACGGAATTTGAAAAAGGCAGAATAATGGTTTTCAATTCCAACACCTCTTACGACAGATTTTGCGGGCACTCCAATTACGGCTGGACGGAATACCGTATTTCGGACGATTACGGCGAAAGTTTCGGAAGACCGAAGGTTTTCCCTTACTCAAAAAAACTGTTCTTAGACGGGGTAAATTCGGCGGCGGTCGAAAAGGCGGTAACTTGCGATAACGGTGTTATAGCGGCATTTACGACCATTTGCAGTATGTTGACGGCGGTCTGTTTCGAACCGCACGGAAGCCCGAAGGTAGTCTTGTCTTACGACGGAGGGAAGAGTTGGGGCGAGCCGACAGAAGTATCGCCATATCGCGGCAGGATTTTCGACGCTTTATATCATAAAGGCGTTTGCTACGTATTGCAACATTGCAACGATTGCGAAGAAAGTTTTTACGCGACTAAGCCCGAACACGTTTACAGGCTGTTCAAAAGTGCGGATAACTGCAAAACTTTTGAAGAAATATGCGTCGTTCCGTTTGATGACGTGATAGGGCGGGCATACGGCAATATGATAATCACTCCCGAAGAAAAACTCATAGTTTACGCATATAACGGCAACGACGAATATAATATGGATTATTGCATAAGCGAAGATTTCGGCAGAACGTGGACGGAGAAAGGGAAATCTTATCTTAAAAACAAGATAAGAAATCCGCAGGTGGGACTTCTTGACGGGCAATTTATTTTGCACGGCAGGGCGGGAGAAAGCGAAGCGGGAACGGGAGCGTTCGTTATATACACTTCTGCCGACGGCATAAATTTCGACGATGGCAAAGTTCTCGTCGAGGGAAGACCCGCTTGTTTTTATTCTGAAAATCTGACGG
>JAFVCP010000058.1 GCA_017479185.1 Clostridia bacterium | reverse complement strand
AAATTGCGATATGTATTTTGCCGATCCTTATTGCGCTTTGCAAAACATAGATTTTCTGCGGTTGAAAATTGACTGCCGTCGGAGCGATTTGTCCTGCCGTCAGAATGAGTTTTAACTTTTCATCCTCAATCGATCTGTCCGAAAAACTTCTTACCGAATATCTTTCACGCATAAGGCGTAAAAGCGGAGCGATGTTATCCGTTTTTTCAATAATTTTATCGGGTTGAGCCATCGATTTCAATTCATCATTATTTATCATAATATTACCCTATTCAGTAAACGTATGATATACTTTCGCAACTATCTTCCACTCTCCCCCTATTTTCATCAAAGAATGGTAGTCTGGTATAGTTCAGTTAAAAACCTATTGAAAATAATGAAAAACAGACGGAAATAACCAAACGCCTTTCTGTCTGTTTTTTTGTTTTCCAAAAAGTTCTCCTAGGATTAACATACCTCATCAATAGTTTCCGAAAAGTTGTCTTTTTCGCCCTTTTCACCAACCGTTCGCTCGTGGTACGTATAGTACGACTTCGCTCGCGCTTGGTAAAAATCATCAAAAAATACACTCTTTTCGGCGCTTGCGTTTTGAGGGGCAAGAAAGCGCGTCGAAGTTAAAGACAAATTATGGAATAACATACCCGTTAATGCGAGGCAAACGACCGAAGTTGTACTCGCCGTACTACGAGGGCGTTTAACGAAGCATTAACCGCTTTATTACCCCTCAAAAAACTATTGATAGGGTATGTTAATCCTAAACTTTTCGGGATGTTTTTTGATTGCGCCCTGTCAGTCCGATAAGAGCAAAAGGCAATAATGCGGAGATCAATAAAAATATCGATTTTTCATATTCGCTCACTCCCCTATATAATATACCATTTACTGCCGCGCGCATCAATACCTCTATTTTTATCTTGCTTTAAACGATCAAACGCCAAAACATTTATTCAGTATTTTCTTTTCGCCGAGGACAAGCAGCGTTTTATCTTCGGTCAACACCGTATCCGGCGTAACGAAAGAATTTGTCTTTCCGTTGCATTTTACGGCGATGATATTTATATTATATTTTTTTCGTATATCAATTTTAGCGATGGTTTTGCCGATCCATTCTTTGGGTATTTTCACTTCGTAAATAGAACAAGACTCGTCAACTTCTATATAATCGAGAATGTGATCCGAACTATATTTTATCGCCATCCAAGAAGCAAGTTGCTTTTCGGGATAAACGATCTCATCTGCGCCGTTTCTAAGTAAAAACTTCGCTTGACCATCGCGTTCCGCCCTCGAAACGACTTTATTTGCGCCGAGTTCCTTTAAAAGACAAGTAGTTTCGAGCGAACTCTGAAAATCTCCGCCGATTGTTACGATACAAATATCGTAATTGCCTACCCCTAAAGATTTAAGAAAACTTTCGTTGGCGCTATTTCCTATCTGACCTTCCGTAACGTAAGGCAATATGTCGTTTATTCTTTCTTCGCTATTATCAACAGCCGTAATTTCGTGCCCGAGTTCGTTAAGTTTTTCGGCAATATGCTTTCCGAATCTCCCGCAGCCTATCAATAATACAGATTTCTTTTTCATATACACTCCTTTTATTTTACGAATCAACCTATCGTAACGTTTTCAAGAGGAAGTTTGCCACTTATATTATTCTTATTCCCAACGGCGGCGTAGATCAACGTCAAACTTCCGACTCTTCCTATATACATTAAAACTATCAATAAAATTTTAGATAATAAAGACAATCCGGGCGTAATACCGAGCGTAAGTCCTACCGTTCCTATAGCGGAAGAAGTTTCGAATAATGCGACGCCTATGGGTATTCCTTCTACCATACCGATAATCATACCGAAAGAAAGGAATAAGGTAATATAAATCATTAAAATGGTCGCTGCAGTTTTTATCGCGCCGTCGTCCACTCGCCTTTTCAGAATTTCCACGTCCGTCTTTCTTCTAAATACCGATATTGCCGCGGAAAACAACAGGGCTACGGTTACGGTTTTCATTCCCCCCGCCGTAGAACCCGGGGAGCCTCCTATAAGCATCAAGACGATTGTCAACGCCGTACCTTTATCGCTGATTTCGGTAAGATCTACGGTATTGAACCCCGCCGTTCTCGTGGTTACCGACTGAAATAAAGACGCCCAAACTTTTTCTTCCAAAGGCATATCGCTAAATTCGAAGAAAAAGAAATAAATAGCGGGCAATAACACCAAAAACAAAGAAACTATCAATGCGACTTTGCTTTGTAAACGATATTTGTAAAATTTTAATTTGTGCGCGAATACGTCGTCCCAAACGAGAAAACCTATACCTCCGACGATTATCAATATCATAATCACTACGTTTATCAAAGGGTTGGAAACGTAAGAAGTAAGCGATCCCGTTTCACTGTCGATAATATCGAAACCCGCATTACAAAACGCCGAGATCGAATGAAAAATCGCCATCCATATTCCTTTCGCCCCGTAATCCCCGCAAAAAACGGGCATCATAGCGACAGCGCCTAAAAATTCGACGATAAAAACGCCTTTTACTATAAATTTAGTCAAATTTACTATTCCGCCGGCATTTGGCGCCGAAATCGACTCTTTGATAGTATCTCGTCCGAAAACACCTATTTTTTTACCCGCTAAAAAAGCAAAAGTCGCTCCGACGGTAACTACCCCCATTCCGCCGATCTGTATCAACGCAAGAATTACTATTTGTCCGAAAACAGACCAATGGCGAGCGGTATTAACTACGCTCAATCCCGTTACACACACTGCGGAAGTCGAAGTAAACAGCGAGTCGGAAAACGAAGTCCACTCTCCGTCCCGTCCTGAAAACGGAAACGACAAAAGTATTGCGCCGAGCAAAATAACTCCAGCGAAACCAACGAGTATTAATTGAAAAGATGAGAATCTGATCCTTTTAACTCCCATTTTTTTACCTCTTTTAAAGTTTTAACCAAGGATAGAGATCGGAAAAATCCATAGGCGTAAGTCTGTGGTAATGGACGTGATCCTTTTCTATATCAATACAATATATAAAATCGTCGGGATCTCCCGAGGGAAAATACGCAAGACAATTAAACTCATCGTCATCGGCGCGTTTTACGACCGCCCCGCAGTTAAATTTCTTAAACAGATTTTCTATATCCCTAAACTCGGGGTTTTTACAGTTTACTACGAAATTGACGAGTTCTTTCAAAAACGCGCATTTGCTCATATCCGCAAGGGCGAATTCGACCGTTTTTTTATCCAATTTAAAACAAACCCTTCCGAATTTATCTGTCGAAAAGGAAATACAAGCCTCGTTTTTTGCGGCAAATTCGCAAAACTCTTTCAAAATCGCATCTTTCCGATCGGAATAATCTTTCCCAAGCAAATTTACTATCGCCCTATCGGGGTAATATAAACTTACGCAGTCGTCGGAAACTCCGACTTTTATCTGCATTTCTCTCGTTACGTCGAGAACGTTATCGAGCAATCTCTGAAAATCAAAATTTATCATTCAAACAACCTCTTCAAACGATCGGTCTCGAAATTTTCGATCCTGATCATCGGTTTTGCCCCCGCGTAAGGCAATTCGTACACGGGCGACGAAATGATCCCGACGATTTATTCGTCGGTTTCATCAAAAATCTATCGTCGTAAAGACCGCCGACCACTTTGCCGTCTTTATATATAAGATATTCCCCCATCATTTTTCGGTAAGACACGTTATCCGAAAAAGACAGTTTTCCCTTTATAAACAAATAAAATTCTTCGCTTGTCGGCATTTTCTTTTCTCCTTTCGCATATTATATCATAATAATACCCATTTTGTCTATTATTTTAAAAACTTAAAATATTTTTCAAAAACATAATAAAAAAACTTGCTTTTTTTTAAAATATATTATATAATACATAAGCATCTGGGTGTAGCGCAGTTTGGTAGCGCGCTTGAATGGGGTTCAAGAGGCCGGAAGTTCAAATCTTCTCACTCAGACCAAAAAAACGAGGCTTATCGCCTCGTTTTTTTTTGGTCTGAATGAGAAGTTTTCCTTCCCGCAGGGCGAAATTCTTCTCTTTTATTTTTCCCTCTCTTTCGCCCTGCCGGAAGTAACTCGAAACTTT
>JAFVCP010000057.1 GCA_017479185.1 Clostridia bacterium | reverse complement strand
TTTAATAAGTTTTAATATCTGCGCCTGAATAGTAACGTCGAGCGCCGTAGTCGGCTCGTCGCAAATAAGTATCTTAGGCTGACAGGAAAGGGCTATCGCGATAACTATTCTCTGACGCATTCCTCCCGAATATTGGAAAGGATAGTCGTCGAAACGGTTTTCGGCGTTGGGTATTCCGACCTTTTTCATAAGATCGACCGCCCTTTTTCTCGCCTCGATTTCGGAACATTTCTGATGCTTGATAATTATCGAAGATAATTGTTTTCCGATAGTTATGATAGGATTGAGCGAGGTCATCGGGTCTTGGAAAACGGTCGCGATCTTCGCCCCTCTTATTTGTCCCCAATCTTTGGAATATTTGATATTCGCAAGGTTGATAACGCAAACGCCGCGGAGTTCTTCGGGCGTTTCGTCGACGTAGCGAACTCTGAAAACGACGCTGTCGAAAACCGAATTTCTCGTTTCTTCGTCATAAAGATCCATTCCGCCTTTCATAGCGGACTTAAAACTCTTCAAAAGTTTGAAGATAAGTTGCTGTCTTTTGAAAAATCCGTATCTTCCGACCGAAAGATATATCTCTTTCGCTATGATATCGTTCCTTTGCTTGGTTTCGTCGGAAATTTCCGCCGAAATATCCTTTAAGTATTGCTCTTTGAGTTTAGTCGATCTTTCGAGATATTCGGCTTTGAATTTAAGATCGAGAGTCGCCTCTTTTCTCTTTTGGTCGATTTTTGCCTTGACCTCGTTTTTCAACGCTTCGATTTTTTTATCGTAATCGGCTATTTTGCCGTTCACCTCGTTTATCTTTTCCTTTTCGTGTTTAGGATCGAGGGTTTGCTTATGGTTAAAAAGTTCGGTCCTCTTATACAGATAATCGTTGATCTTCGTATCGTATTTCTCTTTCTCGCCCGCGTCTATGGTTTCTTTCTGTTTTTTTAAATTTTTAAGATTTAGGATGGCGAGATAAGTCTGACTTCCGAATTCCAATTTAGAATAGTTGTCGAGGCGCTTCTTGATCGATTTTACCGCGCTGTCGACGACGCGGCTTTTTTTGACGCGGGTGTCGGCAAGTTCTTCGTCGTTAAAAATGATCTTACCTTTGTCTATAAACCCGTTCGAATCGAGCATTCCCGCGAACGTCTTGGTAAAGACCGATTTGCCCGAACCCGATTCTCCGACTATAGCGATAGATTCGTTTTCGTAAACATCGAGGGAAATGCCCCTTATCGCGGTCAATATCCTGCTTCTGACTCGGAATTTAACTTCGAGGTTTTCGATCGATAATAATACTTTCTTTTGATTTTCAGTCATATTCAACCTCTTACATATGCGTTCTCGGATCGGAAGCGTCGCCGAGATTTTGTCCCACGACGTACAAAACGATAGAAATAATCGCGGATACCGCAACGGGCGCCCAGAAAGACAACATTCTGCGATCTATAAACATTCCGCCTTCGGCGTATTGGATAAGTTTTCCCAATGAGGTTTCCGTTAAACCCATACCTATATAACTTAAAAATACTTCGTAAGAAATATAGGAAGGAATTTCAGTCGCAAGCAAGGTAACGATGATGCTCGTCATAAAGGGAAGTATATTTCTCATAGTAAGTTTTACTATCGGAGTTCCCAAACACCTTGAAGCGAGATTATATTCTCTGTCTCTTATAATTATAACCTGCGTTCGTATAAAGTAAGCGATGCCAAGCCACCCTGTTATTGTCAAAGCAAAAACCATAGCCATAAAACTCGCCGACATTACCATTACGACGACGGAAATAAGAAGAATGTACGGAACGTTTCCTATGATATTATAAACCTCGGTCATGATCATATCGACTTTCTTGGAAAAACCCCATATAGCGCCGATAATGACGCCGACGGTCATATTTATCGCCGCGCACAAAAAGGCGAGCGAGACCGAAATCCTCGAACCATTCCAGATAGCGTCGAAAACGGACTGACCGTTATTACCCGTTCCTAATATCCAATGAAGGAAGAAACTGTTTACCTCGTCGCTTGCGTGAGCGGCGATCGCTTCGCTCGGGTAAAGATAAGTCGTAGGATTGTTGGGATCCTGCATAACGTAAGCGAACTCGTCATAGTTTGAGAAAATGGGATAGATATAAGTAAACAGAATCAATACGCCGAGAAGCGCAAGAAGTATAATATTTATCTTTTTGCGGAAAAACACTCTTATGACCGACTTCCAATAAGAATATCTCGGGGCGATTATTTTCTCGGAATCTTTATCGTCGTGTTCGATGACCGAAAAGAGTTCTTCATCCGACATATTAAATTCTTTCAAATCAATAATATTTTCTTCCATAAATCACCTGCCTTTGGAAACGTACGAAATACGAGGATCCACTAATGACATTAAAATATCGCCGAGTATGATCGAGATGACCGACAATAACGCGTAAAACAAAGTAACGCCTACTATAACGCCGTTATCATAAGCGTTTATCGCGCGGGTCAAAAGATTTCCCGCGCCCGGGACGACGTATATCCTTTCGGTCATTATCGCTCCGACCAACGCGCCGAGAATACTGCTTGGAATGCCGTGCGTGATAGGTATGATCGCGTTTTTAAGAATATGCTTTCGGAAGATCTCCCCTTCGGAAAGTCCGCCCGACCGGGCGAATTTAACGTAGTCGGAATTTTCTTGATCGATCATATAACGCCTTAACCACTTCATAAGGTTCGCGACCGAAGGAAGAGCGAGCGATACGATAGGAAGAACGTACATATATATATTCTCTTTCGTCATATCGAACGCCGTAGGCAAACCGAACAGTTTGTTTCCTATCGCTTTAAAGATAAGTATGTAAGCAAGCGAAGGCACCGCAATTATGAAAATTATATATATTGTACCGATCTTATCCGCGATCTTATCCTTTTCCCTTGCCATAAGTATGCCCAAAGGAATACCGAGCAAATAGGCGATAGCAACCGCGATAATACCGATCACAAAAGAAAATCCCATACTCGATTTACTTGCTTTAAGCGAAGAAACGTTGGTGTAATCATCTACGAATTTCAAAGAATAAGTTTCCCCGCCGAGAGCGAGAGATCCTTCCTGATAAACGGCGGAATGAAGATCGTCCGAAGAAAAGATCACGTTTCCCGTAGGATAATTTACTTCTTGTTGAACGATACTTCCCTGACTGTCGGTCATCGTATTGTAAACGTCGATACCGCGGTTTACGGAATATGAAGTTCCGAGTTGAATGGTTATCAGATTTTGATGAATAAACGGAAACTTATTGTCGAAATATAATAAATACTTGTGCTTGGTTCCGTTGCCCATTATCGCGGGCGAAAAGACGTTGCCTCCGTAAGCGGGATCGAACAAGGTAAAAGTAATTCCCCTGTCTCCTACGTCGCCCTTCGCGT
This sequence comes from Clostridia bacterium, assembly GCA_017479185.1. GTDB lineage: Bacteria > Bacillota > Clostridia > Christensenellales > Borkfalkiaceae > UBA10281. The sequence goes on along the minus strand of JAFVCP010000057.1, from coordinate 4,310 downwards.
AATGGATATTATCAAACATAAATATTCCTGTAAAATAATTCCAAATACGCGTTAAAACGGGAATATCTTTTACGGCGAATAATTGTTGAGTTCCGCCGTCGATAACTTTATTTTTATATACCTGCGCGTCAAGGCGCATTACCGTATAATTTTTAGATTGATAAAAGCGAGTAAACTCTTCGACGTATTTTTGCGTAAGTTCGCTATCTTTGTCTGCCGTTCTGCCAAGACTCGCCGCTTTTTTGGACGTTTCGGCGTCGAGTTCGCCGTCAGATACCTTTTGGGACAAATATTCGGAATAAGGAACGTAGTCGAGATATCCGTATTGTTCCCAAACCCTGTACTTATAAACAGACCTGTCGTTGCTCTTCAATTTAGAAAACTGACCGTCGCTCATAAAAATGGTGTTTCTGTCCATTAAAGAGTATATAAGTATCATAACGATAGCGACGACAATAATTATTGAAATCAAGCCGTGCAAAATACGCCTTAATAAATACTTTAACATAAAACCTCATATTATTGCAATAGAGAGGAGAGATAAAACCCCTCCTCTCTAAACAATTTACCGTATAAATTTACCGTAAATAAACCTATTTTAGAAAAGACTCAAAGAAATCGTCATATAACCGTCGCCATCGCCGAGGAAGGTGTCGAGATAGGTCTGAGGATCACCGTAGTCGGGGCCCCATCCGGAATAGTTGGACAAGTCGTAGTTCATTCTCCAACCTTCGTCGTTATTATAACCGAAGTTATAATAATCATCGGCGGTAGTGGCTTCAACAAGATTTACAACGACTTTCGATCCGAGAGCACTCTTGATCGATTGCTGATAAACGTTTGCTCTTGCCTTTCCGACAGCGCTTCCATAATAATAGAAGTCAACGTAGATGGGATTTTCTTCACTTATAGCAACGCCTATTTGAGCGAGTTCCGCGATAGCCTTATCGAGTTCTGCCTTAGCGGCGGTAGGATTATACCAACCGTCGTAACCGTCGGAACTTCCGATTCCGCCGTCGGCTTCGTCATTCCAAACTTTCATAGCGTATCCGTCCGCGTCGATCTGCGCTTGCATGATCTTACCATAGTAAGTACCGGTTTTGAACGTGGTCGCTTTGCCGTTGATAGAAACCGTGGTGTCTTCACTGAGAACAACGAATACGCCGGGCGTATAAGAGTTACGAAGAGAAGTCGCCGCGAGATCTGCTCCGACAGATGCTCCGTTGTAGGAAATTCTGTCTATAGCCATATCGAGAGCCAAACGGAAATGTTGATTCAAAAGCGCGGTCTGAGCCCTCTTTTTCTGTTCTTCCGTCTTGGGAGAAGGAAGAGCGCCGTCCTGAGTGTTAGCGAACGAAATTCTGTTGATATTTACCCAGTTCATATACGAAGTCGAATCGGTATCGGTAACGTATACATAGGTATCAAAAATATTTTTGCTATTATAATCTTCGGTTTTAGCGAGCGCCAAAGCGTCGGAGTTAAGACCGGAACCGTCGGTGGTTCCCGCTTTCGCGTCTTCATAAGCCTTAGTAGTTACAATACCGTCGTTATATTTCCAAATTATTTTCTTCGCATTGACCTTCGCCGCATTCCAATATTTTTCGTTAGCGGTGAATTCAATGGTGTTCTTTGCGGTATTGTTAGTTACGGTGTAAGGTCCGCAATACGCGATATGTTCGGAATCCCTACCATAGTTATAATCTTCAGCCGTCGCGTTGTATTCGCTGCCGAATTTACCGCCTTGGGATTGATAATAACTTCTGCTCATCGGAGCGAACAATCCGTAAGTAAGCATAGACATAAAGTACGAGCAATCGTCGGTAAGCGTGTACACGACTTTATTGCCTTCCGCCTTAACGCCTACTTCGTTAAACTCCGCTTCGCCGGCAAGATATTCTTTGACGCCGACAACTATACCGGAAACAAGACTCTGAAGTCCGCCTTTTGCGTCGAGCATATGCTGGAAGCCCGCTACGAAGTCGTCTGCGGTTACGTCGGCAACTTTCGTTCCGTCTTTATCGACCCAAACCTGGTTGCTGCGAATGGTAAACGTATAAGTCTTGCCGTCGGCAGATTTAGTCCATTCGGTCGCAAGAGCGGGTTGAAGTTGATTTTTGCTATCGTATTCTACAAGACCGTCGTAAGTGTTTACGATCGCTTCGCTGTCCGCCGCCTTAGAAGTCGCTAAAACGTCCCAAGTCTGAGGATCGGAAGAGTAAGCGAGAGAATAAGAATCTTGCAATTCATAGCCGTGATCGGTAAGATATTTCTTCGCCGCTTCTTCATAGTCCGCGGAAGTTTCGGCGTCGGCATACAAACCTTTAAGAGCCGCGCGGTCAGCGGCGGTTATAAGTTCGGTCGCAACGATAGCCTGATGATATCTCGTATTATCATTACCCCACATTACGGAAGAAATAGTCTTCGGAGCAACTCTCGTGATAGCGTAGTTACCGCCTTTCGTAGTGGTGGGAAGCATAACGCCCGTTTCAAGGAGTTTCGCTTCGGCAATAGCCATCAAAGCGTAACGCTCGGAAAGAGTAGCCGCTTCAAAAGCCTTCGCGTACGCCTCGGCGAAATCACCGAGTACGTAATCGTAGATCGCTTCAGATCTTTCCATATAAGAAACGGTATCGATCTCGCCGTCTTCGTTATACTTAACTTCGGGGAAGTTGGGTAAAGAATAAGTAGGCTCGTCGGTCTTGCCGGTATCGGTCGCCGGATCGGTCGTCGTCTGGCTTTGCGCAATCGGATCCTTCGGGCTGAATACGCCGGTAGACGCAAGGATGATCATTACCAAAGCAATTACTACTACAACAGCAACAACCGCAATGATAATTTTATTGGTTTTCTTCATTGTTTTATACCTCCTATTTTGATAAAACATTTAAACCTTATTTAAAAAACTTTTTTATATTTAAAGTAATTTTTCATTTGCGTTTAAGCAAATGAAAACCGAGTACTCGGTTGGAAAAGCCAAAAAACTTAAATTATAAACAGTTTTTATATATTTTATACATTCTTTAAAAAAAAGTCAAAGATTTTTAACCACTTGCATTTCGTAATTTCTTATATTTATTATAAGTTTTACTTATATTTTTTTTCGGCGAGTTTTTACCCGTTTTTTTAAAAATTCAAAAAAATTTATATTTATAAAGGCGTTTGCCGAGCGCAAACGCCTTTACTCGTTTTCCTTATTATATAATAGTATTAACATACCCTATACGTTAAATTTTCTTGGGGTGGTCGTTCCGATAGGTGGTAAAACGGATATTATAGCCGCTCGCTGCGACGGAAGGACTTTCATAGATAAGCGAAAAGTTTTCGTCTTTATCGAGATCGTCGAAAAACACCTCGGCGTTTCCCACTTCGTCCACCTTGGTAACGTAAACCTCTTCGCAATAGGGAAGCATAGTGTGATAAAACATTGCCCCGCCTATTATATACACGTCTTTTTCGGCGTTTTTAATAAATTCGAGAATGCCGTTTAAGTCGTGGAAGCAGAAAAGGTCGTCGCGTTTTACCTCGGGGGGACACAAAGTCGCGTTTATCCTGTTTTTTAGGGGTTTCCCGCCCGGAAAAGACAAAAGAGTATTATATCCCATACAAACTACCGTACCCGTCGTCTTTTCCCTGAAAAACTTCATATCTTCGGGGATATTGAAAAGCAAGCCGTTTTTCTTGCCTATTCCCCACTCCTTATCGACCGCGACGATCGCCCTTATCATACGGCGACCTCTAATCTACCCGAAAGGGGCGTCGCTTCGTAATTTTCAAGCGCGAAATCTTCGACTTTAAAATCGTAGAAATCTTTCACTTCGTGATTTATAATAAGTTTCGGAGCGGGATACTCGGGATTTTGAAGCATTTCCTTGACGTAAGGGATATGTCTGTCGTAGATATGCGCGTCGGCGATGACGTGAACGAGTTCTCCGACTTTCAGCCCCGCCGTGATCGCGAACATATGGAGAAGAACGGCGTACTGCATAACGTTCCAATTATTGGCGACAGCCATATCGTTCGAACGTTGATTTAAAATGCCGTTGAGTTTGTCGCCCGTAACGTTAAAAGTCATCGAATAGGCGCAAGGATACAAATTCATCTCGTGAAGGTCGGCGAAAGTATATATATTCGTCATTATCCTTCTCGACGCGGGGTTGTGTTTAAGGTCGTAAATAACCCTGTCCACCTGATCGAACTCGCCCTCTTTATACTTATGTTTTACGCCGAGTTGGTAACCGTAGGCTTTGCCTATAGTGCCGTCCTCTCCCGCCCAACTGTCCCAAATATGAGAGTGAAGTTCGGAAATT
>JAFVCP010000056.1 GCA_017479185.1 Clostridia bacterium | reverse complement strand
TACGATGAGAAAATTGTTTAAAAAATGTACCGAAACGGTTGGAAGTACGGAGCGCGAAGAAAGGGCTAAAAGGGCGAACGAAAAGCCGACGGCAAACTGATAAGGCGTCTGCGCCGGCGACATATGAAACAGCGAAAAAATAAAGCCGTTCAAAAGGGCGACGCCCCATTTCCCCGCCCCTCTCAAAGAGTTGACGCATATTCCCCTGAAAGCCGTTTCCTCGGCTATCGCGGGAAGAACGCACACGGTTACGACCGTCAACGCGTAATATCCCAAATTACCTTCGGGAAGTTGTATGGCGTTATATTTATATCCGAAATTATCTACGAGAAACTGCGTGAAATAGCCGTTCAGCCCCGAAAGCCCGAAAGTCATTCCGACGAACAATAAAAGGGCGTAAAGGTAATATTTTTTATCGCAGGAAATAAGCCCGCACTCTTGTTTTAAATTTTTTTCGGTAAATCTGCAAAAGACCGACGATAAAATTATCGCGATCAGACCGCTCAAAGAATAGGAAATATATTTATACCAAACGGCGGAAGTTATCTCTTCCGCCCCGTCCTGCCCGCCCGCCGCCATTACGACGAGCGAAAAAACCAAACTCGCCGCGACGACGAAAAACACGAGAAAAGAATAATACAAACCCCCGTGTTTCGCGTTTTCGTAAGCGACCGTAAATGTCTTCCTCTCTTCCATATCAATCCGCCCTCAACGCTTTAACGGGATCCTGTCTGCCCGCCTTTAAAGAGGGAATAAGTCCCGCTATCATAGTAAGCAATGCCGAAGCGACTATTATAAGCGCTATATCCCAAATATTCAAAAAAGCGAAAGTCGCGACGCCGGTAAGCGCTCTCATCGCGATATTTACGGGAATGCTCGCTATATAGTTAAGCAAAACGCCCGCGACGCCCGCCGTAGATCCCACTATCGCCGATTCGGTGATAAACAGATTGACGACGTCCTTTTTTCTCGCTCCGACCGCTCTCAAAATACCTATTTCTTTCGTCCTCTCCATTACCGAAACGTAAGTTATGATACCCATCATTATAGCCGACACGACGAGAGAAACCGAAGTCAAAGCCAGAAGTATCGCCGAAACCCCCGCGATGATAGACCTTACGAGTTCTATCGCGACTCCCACGTTATCGGTATATTCTATAACTTCGTCGCCGCTTTTACCCTCGTTATACTCGTTAAGATAAGAAATGAGATAGTCCTTATCCCCTATCGTTTTGGGATAGAATTTTATCTGATTGGGCGCCTCGGCGTATCCGAGCGCGTTTATTATTATGCGAAGAGTGGTCTTGTCGTCGGGAATATCCGCGTAAAACAGATCTCCCTCTTCGTCGTACTGCCTTAAAACGAGTTTGTCGGGCGAGGAAAGTTGGGCTTTGACGATAGCCGAATTTTCGGCGTTATTCAATATCTTTTCGGTCAAAGCGGAAGTATAGCAGATAGGAGAAGTCTGAAACATTCCGTACTGCGTATCCTCTTTGAGTTTGAATATCCCGACTATTTTAAGAGGAGTTCCGACCGTCGCCGAATAGGGTTCTTCGTCGAAACAATCCACCGAACTTTCTCCCAAAAGACTGTTTACCTGTCTTTCTATAAACCGCCTCTGCGATTCGCTGTTGCTCTTATAGTATTTCATTATATAGTCGACAAGCCCGATCTTCTTTTCGGCGAACCCCCCGTCCTCTTGCTCCGAATAATAATCGTCGGGAGAAAGAATATTGAATTTTCCGTAAAAAGTATCGTCGGACAATATTTCGTCGTAAGTATAATAGGTTTTATCCTGCGAAAAAATATCTATAAAGTACGCCGACAAAACGGTATCCGATATAGAACTGTCTTTATTGACGACGAGGGCGAGTTCGTCGGCTTTAGTCGGAAATTTACCGTAGATATCGTATTGATCGTAAACAATGGAAGGATCGCCCGGGATCTGCAACCAATTAGACGCGGAATTTACCATCGCGTTTACCTTTCTCTCCACTCCGTTTTCCACGAAAGGGGCGTAAATCGACTTATAGACGAACTTTCCCACGGAATATTCGAGATCGTAGGTTACCCTGTCCGAATTTATCCCGGAGATATAGTCGAGATATTCGCGGGTGATATAATTGGTTATCCTCTCGCTCGTCGCGCTTTTCAAGGTATGGTTTACCAAAACGCTGTCGGAAGGAAGGGGTATCTGTTTTTCGCCGTCCCCGTCGTCCACCGTGATCGTTCCGCCGCCCGATCCCCCGACGTAACCGAAGCGAGAATTTATCGCCGCGGAATAATTGCGGGCGCTCGTGCTGACGGTAACCGGAGTTCCGCTCATAGTGTCCCTTTGGACTTTATCTATAAAGGCGTTGAGTCCGTTGCTGCACGCAAGGACGAGAGATATGCCGACTATCGCGATCGCCGAGGCTCCCGCGGTAAGTATCGTCCTTACTTTTTTCGAAAACAAATTTTTCAGGCTGAGTTTAAAGGCGAGAGAATAGGGCATTACCGACCTCTTTATCCTTTCGCTTTGATTTGCTTCCGCCTTTTCGGGAAGGTAGGGATTGCTGTCCGAAATTATCCTGCCGTCCGATATTTTTATTATCCTCGTCGCGTATTTTTGCGCGAGTTCGTCGTTATGAGTTACCGTAACGACCAATCTGTCGCGGGATATTTCCTTTAAAATATCCATTATCTGTTCGCTGTTTTTGCTATCCAGCGCGCCCGTCGGTTCGTCGGCGAGTATGACCGAAGGTCTGTTCACGATAGCCCTCGCTATCGCGACTCTCTGCATTTCGCCGCCCGAAAGTTGCGCGGGTTTTTTACGCAGATGATCTATAAGCCCGACCTTCTTTAACGCGCTTATAGCCCGCTTTCTCTTCTCTTCGCGCCCGACTCCGTTTATATCGAGCGCCGTTTCGACGTTTTCGATCACCGTCTGTTGGGGAATGAGATTATAACTCTGAAAAACGAAGCCCACTTTATTGCTTCTGTAAGCGTCCCAATCGCGATCGGAAAAACTCCCGGTTTCTTTGCCGTCGATAACGAGATTTCCGCTCGTATACCTGTCAAGCCCGCCGATGACGTTTAAAAGAGTGGTTTTTCCGCAGCCCGAATGACCGAGAATACAAACGAATTCGGATTCTCGGAAATTGATGTTGACGTCCTTTAAAGCGTCGATTTTTTTATCTCCCGCTTTGTAGACTCTTCCTACCCAACGAAGTTCAATCATTTTTTATCTCCGTATTTATTTAAAAAATCCATTATCGCGTCGGTTTTTCTCTTTAAGTCGTAATCGTCCGAGGCAATTTTAAGATCGGCGTATTTTTCGTAAATCGGCGCCCTTTTGGCGTAGAGTTGTCGGACGCTTTCGGCGGTCGATATGACCGGTCTTTTCGCCCGCAAAGTCCTCGTTTTCACCGTTTCGGGCTTTACGGAAAGATATACTATGAAGCCGTTTTTTTTGACCGCCTTCATATTCTCTTCCCTTAAAACCGCTCCGCCGCCGACGGATATTACGTTTTCGTCCGAAAACGAGATCTCGCGAATAACTTCGCTCTCCCTTTCTCTGAAAAAACCTTCTCCTTTTTCGGCGAAGATCTTATCTATCTTCCCATATCTCTTCTCTATCTCCGCGTCCGTATCGACGAATTTCATACCGGTCAGTTTCGCGAGTTCTTTTCCCACTCTGCTCTTTCCCGCGGCGGGCATTCCGATAAGCGTTATATTCATCAGTCTTTCATCGAACCGTCGCCCAATCTGAGATAGGCGGTATAAGCCTTAAACGCCTCTTCTTCGGTCGGCATCTTGCCCGTAAGGATACAGGCGGCGTAGTATACGGTAAAGAACATAACGCATTCGCCGTCGATAGCGTTTACGCCGTTCTTCTCGGCGTATTCGACTATCTTGGTCTTGCCTTCCGCGACCGCGAGATCGACTACCGTTCCGCTCGCTTTCACGCTTTCTTCGTCCGCAAGGCTCTCGCCCTCGTAATACCCCGAACCTACGGGCGTCGCGTTTATTATTATATCGTAGTTTTTAGGCGTAACTTCCATAAGGACTTCGACGCCGCTCCCCAATCTCTTCGCAAGTTCGATCGCCGCTCCGAGATCTCTGTCGTACACGTCTACGAAAGCCCTCTCCGCGACCATAGAACAAACTATGCTCCTCGCGGCGTTACCCGTTCCGAGAACGAGTACCTTTTTATTGAGCGGGAAAATATTGTTGTATTTGAGCGCGGCGACCACTCCGTCCCCGTCCGTCGAATAGCCTTTATTCGACCTCGCGGCGTTGATCGTCCTCGCTATTCTCGCGTGTCCCACCAATTTTATGATATGTCTTAAAGCCTCTGCCGAATAGGGCGCGTAAACGGCGTACCCGTCGTAAGTCCTGAGTTCGGAAAAAGCCCTTTTCAAGTTGTCTTCCGTCGCGTCTATAAAGGTACAGCCGTAGTTTTCTCCCCTTATAAGTCCTAAAACCTTAAAGTAGACTTCGCTCGCCAAAGCGACCGTTCTGCCCTTGCCGACGACGCCTATATTTCCTCTTTTATACTTATCGAAAAAGTTGGGGAAGGATACGTTCACGCAACCGTCGTCGTCTATTTCTCCGCCGTTTTCGGAAGCCATAAGCGCGACGCTCGCGCTGATAGCGATCCTGTGATCGCCGTAGGTCTTTACGCTTCCCCCTCTGTATCTTTTTACGCCCTTTATGACCAAGCCGTTCTCGAAAGTCTTGCAATTACCGCCGATCGAGTTGATCATTTCCTTTATGTTTTCGAATTTCGCCTCGTTGTCAACTATCGGAGCCTCGTCGCAACCGATTATGCTTTCCCCTTCGGCGACGCCCATAAGAACGGAGAGTACGGTTATCTCGTTTTCCATAAGATTCGCCTCTTCTCCCGTAACGTGGGTCGCTTTAAGTTCGCTTCTGTACGCCGTGAGGTCGGCGATGAGTTCTCCGCAAAGCAATCTCTTATTGGTTATCTCGATTTTCGCACCCATTCTCTTCAAGACGTTCAAAACCGCCGTTCTCGTCGGATTTACGCCCACGTTTTTGACGGTTACCTTCCCCGAAAGAAGTCCCGACGCGAGAAGATATATAGCCGAACTGAAATCACCGCTTATATATATCCTCTTTCCCACTATCTCGCTTTCCGAGAGGGTTACGGAGTTTTCGTCCCAGGATATCGACGCACCCATTTCTTTGAGAAGTATTTCCATATGATTGGCGGTCTTTATCTTCTCGGTTACGGTCGCCTTGACTTTTCCGAGCAGCGCGCACAAAAGCACTGCGGATTTGACCTGCGAACTCGGCGAGGGCATTTCGTATTCGATAGGTCTTACCATCGCCCCTTCCACCCATATCGGAGCGACCGAATAGTCGGTAAGAGCGACCGTCGCCCCCATTTTTTCAAGAGGTTCCTTTACCCCTCTCATAAGTCTGCGAGTAAGATATTTCCCTCCCGTCAAAACCGCGTTAAGTCCCGCTCCCGACGCGACTCCGCACATCATTCGCATCGTCGCTCCGCTGTTTAAACAGTCGAATTTACCGCCTTTGAGCGCCTTCGCGCCCTTGATCTCTATTATTCCGCTCTTGACTTTTATCTTCGCGCCGAGTTTTCTCGCGCAATTTATAGCCGCCTGCGTGTCGGAACCGTAAAGGGGGTGGACGACGAACGTCCTGCCCTTCGCGATAGCGCCCAGAATTATTGCGTTTTGAGTAACGGCTTTATCTGACGGCGCCGTATAAACGCCGTATATCTCCTGTCTTGGAAAAATCTTCATTTTATCGCTCCGTTAAATCTTTTATAACTTTTCGGACAATTTGTTTATAAGCCCTATATACGCCTTCGCCGACGTATTGACGGTCTTTTTATACTCTTCCGCTCCGCCCTCTCCGTCGGATACAGCCTTTACGATAAGAACGGGAACCCCCGCGTTATAGCAGGTGAGCGCGACCCCCGCGCTTTCCATCTCGCAGATCTCCGCGCCGAAAGACCGCAAGAGCCTTTCCTTTATCTTTTCGTCGGCGACGAATTTGTCCGCCGAGGCGCATATCACCTCTTTAACTCCCGGCATGATCTCTTTGACCTTTTTTCTCAACTCCTCGTCGGTGGAGATCACTTCCGACGAATAACCGGGGTACTGCCCGAGCCTTACGTTGGCTATCGGGGTAAGATCGAAATCGTAATGGACTACCCCTTTGACGAGAACTACCTCTCCGGTTTTTATTTCGCGCGAAAGACTTCCGCACACGCCGAAATTTATTACGAGATCGGCTTTATATTCCCCGATAAGCGTCTGCGTCGCCGCGGAAGCGTAAATTTCACCTATTCCCGAACGAACGCATATAATATTATTGTTTCCCACACGGAATTTAATGACCGAAAAATCCTTTCTGTCCACGTTTTCCACTTCGACCTTCTGCGACTCCAAAAAGGGAACTATCTCCTTTTGCATCGCAACTACCATACCAATAGTTTTCATAATTACTCCTATGTCGGATAAAATTCTTATTTTGCGGGAAAACCCGCCTGAAACTTATATAAAAGCCCTTAAAGAGAGCGGACTTCAATACGACTGCGGTCTTGATTTCGATAAAAAAGACTATCGCGGGCTGCTTCTGATCGGCGGGGGAGATATTTTCCCTCCCCTTTACGGCGGCGACTTAAAATCGGCGACCGCGATCAATATCACGCGCGACGGAATAGAAATAGAAGCGACCGACTTTTTCGTCGGAAAAGGTCTGCCCGTTTTGGGAATATGCCGAGGACTTCAACTGCTTAACGTCTATTTCGGCGGAACTCTCAAAAACATTCCCGATCATACCGGCGAAAAGGACGTCGTTCGCGTCGTAAAGACCGCCGATCAAAGCCGGACCTCTTTTACCGTAAACTGTCGGCACCGACAAGCGATAGACCGCCTCGCGCCGAACGCCGCGGTTTGTATGACCGCCGAGGACGGGACCGTCGAATGTTGCTTTTTCTCCGAAAAGGTATTCGGAACTCAATTTCATCCCGAAAGATCGGAAGAAAATACCCGTCGCGTAATTTTCGACACTTTCGCCCGATTGACAGGAAAATTTACTCCCGACCGGACATTTCTTCGATACCCGAAATAAGCCTTTTTTCGTCGCCGTCCGAATAATTTCTCAAAAATCTCGCGAGTCCCTCGTTTCCTTCGAAAAGAGCGGCTCTCGCCTTTTCAGCCGCTTCGAACTGCCTTTTTGGCAGCATAAGATCGGCTCTTTTCGTATAACTTTCGAGGAAATTATACCCTCGGTCGTCCATTTCGATATAGGAATTGCAAAACTGCCTGTATTCCTTTATCTTTTCGCTATGAGATATAATAACTACCGTCAAAGAATTTTTTTCCTTGACGTTTTTCGCCGCGAGGAGCAAGCCCTTTACCGCGCCGTCCCCCTTGTCGCCGTTTTCGAGCAATGCGTCCACGCCGTTTACTATAACGACGCAATCCTCGCCCCCTTCGACGATCCTCTTCGCCCTTTCCGGGACGAGCCTGCAAAGCCTTTCCGCTTCGCCCGCCGCGCCCGTTATATCCGTGAACGCGACTTCTGTCGATTCATAACCCGCTATTGCGTCCACGTCCTCACGCCTCGCGTTGACGGCAAGGTAAACGCATTTCGCCTTCTCGTCTGAAAAAGCGCTTGCGATTTGCTCCGCTATATAATTTTCATCGTAAGCGTAAGGAAGTTTTACGAGCGTTTTTTGTCCTTTCCCTATCGGAGAAAAGAGATTTATCGCCGCAGACTTTCTCCCGCGGAGCAAAACGCGCTCGTCGGGATAACTCGATTTTTGACTTTCGAAATCGCCGTTCGGTCTTTCTCCGCCCGTAGTCCCTTCGACTCCGTATATATTCTTTATCGCCGCAACGCCCGTAAATCTGTTCTTTTCAGCCCTGCCGCTTATCTTATCTCCCGCTTTAATATCCCATTCTTCGGCGATCGCCTCGGGGATCTCTATTTCGAGATCGGCAAAACTTTCCGCGTCGCTGCACTTGAACTTTCCGTTGAAAGTCCTTTCGACTATAAACTCCGCTTTCCCGACTTCCGATATCTCCGGCTCCGCCAACCTTTCTTCGGATTTATCGGGCATAATCATTGGACCGACCGCCTCGTCGCCGCCCCAATTATCGTGCGCCCTTCTTCCTTTGGCGTTTCTCATCGTCGCGGTCTTATGATCGCGAATATCGACGATCTGCCCGATCAGCCTCTCTTTATTGCCCGATCCCGGAGCCAAGCCTACTTTTCTGACGATGACGCGCAAGTCGTGGATGTTAGCGCGCTTTAATTGTTCGTCGGTATATTCGGGGTGTTTGAGCGCCCCTAAAACGCAGATCTCTGTGGCCTTCGGTATATCTTCTTTGGTAAATACTATTTTTTCGCACCCCACTTTAACGGTGTCGAAAAGTTTATAAAACCCTTCTATTCCGCTTATGTCGATATTTGAAAGAGGGGTTTTATAATGCATCGGTATGGCGATCTTCGGCTTTATGGCGTCGATATATTCCTTGGCTTCGATCGCGTTTATGGTATATCTTCCGCCTATCGGAATAAACAACACGTCCACGGAACCTATTTTTTCGACTATTTCCGCGTTCGGCTTTTCGCCTATATCTCCCATATGGCAAAAACTCACGCCGTCGAGCGTGAAGAAAAACATTCTGTTTACTCCTCTTTTTTTCCCGCCCGCGTCATCGTGAAAACATTCGACAGCCTTAAACCGCCCTTCGCTTTTGGTTAAGATGCGATCGGCGTCTACGCCCTGACGATAATTATGGTCGAAATGCTCGTGGGAAATAAGACAGTAATCGGCTTTTACTCTCCTTACGCTATACCCGATACCCGAAAAGGGATCGGTTACCACGCTGTATTCTTCCCCCGCAATAAAGAAACTCGAATGTCCGAGATATTCAATAAACATAACCACCCTCCTTTGGTTGGATCGTCGTATACGCCGACCTTTTCACCCGTCCGAGTTTGTCGATTTGATCAAAAAGGTAAAACGCGCGTCGCTTTTTTCTCCCATAAGCCCGGACTCGTATTCAGCCTTTATGAACGTCGCTCCGTCTTTATATTCGACTACGAGTTCGCGCGTGAATATCACGACGCTTTCTCTGCCCATTCCCGCCGAAATAAAACCCTCGGTTTTCCTGCCCTTTCGGTAGGTATAACAACCTTGGTAATACCCGTCTATCTCGACCGTGAGTTTTTCTCCGTCGTAACTTACCCTCGTATCCGCGGAGCCTTCGTCGGTTTCCCGGCGATAGACGAATGAATAGGGTTTTCCTTCGCTCTCCAAGCCGTCGAACCTATCGCAGACCCTCGTTTCACCGATCTCCGAACAGAATATGATCCTGACTTTTCTCATAATATATAAATTCTCACTACATAGTATTTTACTATATATTTGCTTTTTTGTAAAATATTTTATCGCCCGTAAAACAACTTTTTTCAAATTACGGCTTTGTTTTGCCTTTTTCCAAGGAAATTCGTTCAAAAATATATTCGGCGAACTTATGTCCCACGTCTACGCCCGTCGCTTTATAGACGCCGCCGAAAAAGGCGTTGGAATTTATCTCGCATATTTTTAAGCCTTCGTCGCCGAACAAAATATCCACCCCGCAGTAATCGGCTCCGACCGTCCTCGCGGCTTCCTCGGCAAGATTTTTCATCTCGGCTGTCAGATCGGTATTATATCCCTTTCCGCCCCTCTCTATATTCGCTCTGAAATCGTATTCGTTTACCCTCTTCATCGCGCAAACGGCGTTACCGCCGACGACTATAACTCTCAGATCCTCGCCGGGTTTTCCGTAAAACTTCTGAAAAATTATTTCCCGACCTTCGCTCGCTTTTATTATCTTTTCGTAATCCCTTTCGGACTCCGCTTTGAAAACCCCCTCTCCGAGCGAGCCTTTCCTCGTTTTTACTATCATCGGAAAACCGAAAACTTCCGTCGCCTTCGAAAAAGCGTTTCGGCTATTCTCCCCGAAATAGGACAGCGGCGGAAAAAGAGTGGGAACTATGGGAACTTTGCCCGAAAGGGCTTCGTAAGATAGCGCTTTATCGTCGCATATTCTTATAACTTCCGAGCGATTAAACAACTTATAGCCCGCCTTCTCGAGTAATTTTGCCCTTAAATGATCCTTGTCGAGAAAGACGACGAAATCGGCTTCGCCGAGGTTTGCGTCCACCCTTTCGCCGTCGGTCATGACCGAAAGATCTTCGGAAGAAACCATTTCGATCTCCGCGCCGAGTTCTCTGAAATTTTCGGTAAGGTTATCTACCTGGTATTTGAGCGGCGCAAAATTTTTAGCCCAAAGACCGCCGTTATATACTATTTTACCCTTCATTTTTATCTCCGTAAACTTTATTCGGCGTATTTGCCGATTATAGCGAGAGCGACTTTAATGCCGTCCGCCGCGGCGCTCGTTATTCCGCCCGCGTATCCGCACCCCTCTCCGCAAGGATACAGATTGGAATACGAAAGACTTGCGAAATTTTCTCCACGAAGTATCCTTACGGGGCTTGACGACCTCGTTTCAACGCCCGTCAGGATCGCTTCGCTATCGTCGAAACCTTTGAGTTTATTCGACATATCTTTTATGCCGATTTTTATATTTTCAGCGACAAAGTCGGGGTATAGGACGGTTAAATCGCTATATTTTATCCCCGCGCCGTAAGTCGGAACGACTTTTCGGAACGGAGATCCGACTTTTCCCGACAAAAAATCACCTACCGTCTGAACGGGCGCCGAATAATCTTTTCCTATGAAAAACGCCTTTTTCTCTACCATTCTTTGCAACTCCATTCCGCCGAGGACCCCTTCCGTATCGGAAGGATATATCTCGCACAAAAGCGCGCTGTTGGCGTTCGTACCCGAACGGGCGTAAAGACTCATTCCGTTGGTAACCACTCCGCCCTCTTCCGACGCCGAAGGCATAACGTAACCGCCCGGACACATACAGAAAGTAAAAACTCCTCTGCTTCCCTTTCTCGACGCGAGGCGATAATCCGCCGGCGGAAGGAGCGGCGCGAATTTTTCGCCGTATTGCGAAAGCGAAATATCGCTTTGCAAATGTTCTATCCTGTACCCCATCGCGAAGGCTTTGGGTTCCATCGATATTCCCGACGATAAAGCGTAAGTAAAAATATCTCTCGCGCTGTGTCCGACCGCAAGTACGACCTCGTCGGCGGGAATTTCCCCTCTATCCGTAATAACCCCGTTTATCTTAAAATTTTTGATCGAAAAGGCTGTCATTTTGGTCGAAAACAACACTTTGCCGCCCAGCCTTTCTATCTCTTTTCTCATATTTTTGACGACCGAAGGAAGTCTGTCGCTGCCGATATGAGGTTTTGACTCCCACTCGATCTCTTCGGGCGCGCCGTAACGGACGAATTCCGAAAGAACCGTCTTTACCCATTTGCCGTTTATTCCCGTATTGAGTTTGCCGTCCGAAAAAGTTCCCGCGCCCCCTTCGCCGAATTGCACGTTGCTGTTTTCGTCGAGGATTTTATCGTTTACGAACCTATCGACCGACTTTTTACGATCGTCGACGCCAAGCCCTCTTTCGATTATCGTCGGTTTAAGTCCCGCCCTTGCGAGATACAACCCGCAAAAGATCCCCGCAGGACCGAATCCCACCACGACGATCTCGGGCTTTTTCTTTACTACGGGAATACTTATTCCCTGCTCTACTTTTTCGTCCCTGTCCGAAATGTAAGCCGAATAAATTAAGCGAACGTCCCTTTTATCCCTCGCGTCGATAGACTTTTTCGCAAATTTAAAAAATCCGACCTGCGTTTGCGTCAACCCGCTTTTTTTGATTATTTTGGCTTTCGCCTCTTCGTCCGTCGTCGTTACGGGAAAGGAAAAATCAACGGTTTTTATCATTTCTTTTTATCTCCTCGCAGGCGCTCATCGCCGAAGAATACGCCCATTGCAGGTTATAGCCCCCGCAATCCCCGTCGACGTCAAGCATTTCGCCGACTATATAAAGTCCTTTCCTCTTCTTGCTTTCGAAGGTTTTACTATCCACTTCGTCCGCCCTTATCCCGCCTTTCGTAACCTGCGCCGAGTCAAAACCCTGCGTTCCGGTTACTTCAAGTCGGAAATCTTTTATAGCGGAAACTATTTCGGGAACGCTGAATTTGTCGAACTTTGAGATCCCGGCGTATTTTACCACCGCCCTTCCGATCTGTTTATTTAAAACCCCCGTCAAAGCGTCGTCTTTACCGATATAGCCGAGCGCCGCTTTTCGGGTAAGAAATTCGGTAAGACGCTCCCTCGATTTTTCGGGCGCGAAATCTATGGAAAGATAGCGCCCTCTATCTTGGTCGATATAAGAAGAAAGATAAAAAGCGCTGTTTCCGCTTACGCCGTAATCGGTAAAAAGCAGGTCGCCGGTAAATCTCGCCGCTTCCTCTCCGTTTTTGACAACTTTTACGCAAGCGTTCTGTTTTAAGCCTTTAAGTCCGCGTATAAGTCGATTATCCGTCCTTATCTGAACTATCGCGGGGCGAAGCGCCGTCAAAGTATGTCCGAAATTTTGGGCGAGCCTATAAGAAGTTCCGTCGGTACCGTACTGCGAGCCCGCTTTGCCGCCGCAACATAATACGACCTTTTCTGCGAAAAATGTTTCTCCTTCGCAAGACAGTTTGAAAACGCCGTCTTTAAAGGAAATGTCTTTACAATCGACCCCCACGCTTTCCTTGACTTTAAGTTCGGAAAGTTTCAATCTCATCATATCGAGAACGGACGAAGCCTGCATACTCGCAGGATATATTCTCCCATCCTCGACGGAATGATCTACGCCGAGCGAAGAAAAAAAGTCGACGAGAGATCCGCTTCCGTATTTTTCAATAATATCTTTGACGTTCGCCCCCGAAGAAGAATGATAGTGTCTTTCCGTCAAATCGGTATTTGAAAGATTCCCCCTTCCGTTCCCGGTCGCGAGAATTTTCTTTCCTATTCTGTCTTTTCTTTCAATGAGGGCGATATTTTTACCCCCGAAATATCCGCCGAGGGAGATCGCCGAAACTACGCCCGAAAATCCGCCCCCGACTATTGCAACTGCGTAAATATCTTTCATAGGATCAACACACCTCATAAATAGTTTCCGAAAAGGGGCTTTTCATCGAGCGTCGGTTTTTTAATCGCCGTCGACCTTTCAGGTCAACGCCGTTATCTTACAACCCCGCTCTCCTCTTCCCGAAAAATCGTAGATTTTTCGGGAACCCTGACTTTTCTCGACCGTTCATAGTACGAAAGTACGACTTCGCTCACGCTCGATAAAAATCATCGAAAAATACGCTCTTTTCGGCGCTGGCATTTTGAGGGGCAAGAAAGCGCCCCTGAATAATAAAAATAATTTCGGAATAACATACTCGTTAAGGCGAGGCAAAGACCGCAGGCAATACTTTTCGTATTGGCAAGGGCTTTAACAAAGCATTAGTCGCTTTATCGTTAAGGCGAGGCAAAGACCGCAGGCAATACTTTTCGTATTGGCAAGGGCTTTAACAAAGCATTAGTCGCTTTATTACC
>JAFVCP010000055.1 GCA_017479185.1 Clostridia bacterium | reverse complement strand
CTATCGGCACGCACCCCGCCGCCGAGGACTTTAAATGCTCTACTCTTACGGTATCTTCAAAGAAGTATTTTCCCGAAGCGACCTCTTCATTGACCTGTTTTCTTTCGAAGCGATACCAATCGGAAACGAGATCGAATTCGGTTTCGCCTTCGGTCGCTTTAAGTCTGCCGAGGTTATCCATTTCGTAAGTCGCTCCGCAATCGACGCACCATATTTTGGTCTTTTCCGACCTCGTCGTAAATTCTTTTTTACACCTCGGGCATTGATAAAGAATTTTATGAATATTGTGCGCCCTGTATTCGCTGTCTATAACTATTCCGTTATCTCTTTGCCATTTATATTCGTCGTAGTCGAACTTCTTTTCGATCCTCTCCTGAATTTGGGCTGCGGAAAGAGTTTCCGCCTCTTCCCTCGTAACTATCTGCTCCATAACGGCGCTGACGGGGACCTTTCTGTACGGGTGCTTGTTCCATTGCGGCGACATAAGGAAATTTCCCCTCATCTGCAAAAAAACGACGGGGCATTTCGCCGCTTTCGCGAGTTTCCCGAGCGCGCCGTCTACCGCCTCGTTTACGCCGGCTATAGAAAACCTCGCCTCGGGATAGATTATTACTATATCCTTATTTTTAGTAAGACTCGTGAGTATATGCTTGACGACCATAACGTCGCTCGTGAATTTTCTTTTATATATCCCGCCGACCTGCCTTAAAAGCCATTCTCTGCCGACGAATTCCTCGATCGAGATAACCCAATTCGCAAGATGCGGCTTTATCGCCCTCGACGCGACCGCGAAATCTATCATCGACGCGTGAGTGGAAAGAAGGATATACGGCGGTTTTAACCCTTCGCAATTTATCTTTTCGACCTTACCGCCGTGCCCCATCGTCAAAAACGCCGTTCCCACTCTTATAATGGGTTTAGTCCAGAACGCCGGTTTTTTTACGAGCATCGCGGTATCGAATTTTTGTTTGGCTTTTCTCATAATTTTCCTCGTTTTTATATTATCTCCGTTATACATTATATAAATTTCTCCCCCTTATGTCAATTTTTTTGAAAAAGAAAAAATATTTTCTTTCAAAAAATCACAATTATAAATTGCAAAATAAAAGATAATTTGATATAATGGAAAACGAGTGATTTCAACGATAAAGAAAATCGCTCTCTTTTACTAACAACCGAGGGTATACAAGTGGATAAAATAGGTTTCGACAGCGAAAAATATCTCAATTTACAATCTGAAAAAATTCTCGAACGCATCGACGAATTCGGCGGCAAACTCTATATCGAGTTCGGCGGCAAACTCTTCGACGATTTCCACGCTTCGAGAGTATTGCCGGGGTTCGCGCCCGACAATAAGATCAAAATGCTCACAAAACTCACAGACCGCGCGGAGATCGTCATCGTCATCAACAGCAACGACATTGCCAAAAACAAAGTGCGCGCCGATCTCGGCATCACCTACGATCAGGACGTTTTAAGGCTCATCGACGTGTTCAGAAGTTACGGTCTTTTTGTCGGAAGCATAGTTTTATCTCAATACAGCGTCGAAAACGAATCTGCGAAGGCTTTCGGAGAAAGGCTCAAAAAAGCCGGCGTAAAAGTATATCATCACTACCCCATTAAAGGTTACCCTCACAACG
>JAFVCP010000054.1 GCA_017479185.1 Clostridia bacterium | reverse complement strand
CGGAGTCGAACTCGTCGGAAAATTGAAGGGTTGGGCGCAGGCGAAAGACGTAATTTTGGAACTTTTATCGAGGCTTTCGGTAAAAGGCGGCGTCGGTTCCGTAATAGAATACTACGGCGACGGAGTAAAGACTTTAAGCGTTCCCGAAAGAGCGACGATAACCAATATGGGCGCGGAACTCGGCGCGACGAGTTCGATTTTCCCGTCGGACGAAAGAACGAGAGAATTTTTAAGACAAAATTCGAGAGAAGAAGATTTTACGCCCCTTTCAGCCGACGAAAATATTTACGACGATTACATAAAAATAGATCTTTCGGAGATCAAACCGCTGATAGCCTGCCCGCATAGTCCGGACAACGTCAAAAAGGCGAGCGAAATAGAGGGGCTTAAAGTCGATCAGGTATGTATCGGCTCGTGTACCAATTCCTCTTTGTACGATATGTTGTTGGTCGCGAAAATACTTAAAGGCAAGACTATCTCTCCCGACGTTTCGCTTTCGATCTCGCCGGGATCAAGACAGGTTTTGACTCAACTTTCTCAAATGGGAGCGCTTGCGGATATGATAGCCGCGGGCGCGAGAATACTCGAATGCGCTTGCGGACCCTGCATAGGTATGGGCAATTCGCCGAAATACGGCGGGGTAAGCGTAAGAACGTTCAACAGAAATTTCGAAGGCAGAAGCGGAACGGCGAACGGGCAGGTCTATCTCGCCTCGCCGGCAGTCGCCGCCGTCGCCGCCATATACGGTAAGATAGTAGATCCCGAAAAACTCGGCGTTTTGCCGGAGATCGTACTTCCCGAAAAATTTGCCGTAAACGATTCGATGACTATAATACCCGATTTTAAAGGCGAGGTCGAAAAAGGTCCGAATATAAAATCCGTTCCCATCGGCGTTCCCGTCGGAGAAAACCTGACAAAGAAGGTGGTTTTGAAGGTCGGAGATAATATAACTACCGATCACATAATGCCCGCAGGATCGAAGATCCTGCCCTATAGGTCGAATATTCCCTATCTTTCGCAGTTCTGCTTTAAGGTTTGCGACGAAAAATTCAGCGAAAGAGCGAAAGAGGAAGGCGGCGGAATTATCGTCGGCGGAGAAAATTACGGTCAGGGAAGTTCGAGAGAACACGCGGCGCTCGTCCCTCTTTATCTCGGGATAAGGGCGGTCGTCGTCAAGTCATTCGCAAGGATCCACGTCGCAAATCTCATAAACGCCGGTATCATTCCTCTTACCTTTGACGATCCCTCGGATTACGATTTTATCTCCGAAGGAAACGAGATCGGAATAGAAGGGCTTAAAAAGTCGATCGAGAGCGATAATTTCGTTACGGCGACTTGCGGGAACAAAAAAATAAAACTGAAGATCGATCTGAGTAAAAGACAGAGAGATATAATTTTAAAAGGCGGTTTACTAAATTACACCAAGGAGAATAAATAATATGGATCGCGAAGTTCAATTAAACGAGGCTTGTGAAAAGTTCAGAAAACTGATGAAAGGGCAACTCGAAAGAGTTGAAAGAATGAAAAACGACGGAGATTTCGTCGATTATTCCCAAAAGGACAAAATAAGGATCGGCGTTTGCGGCGGCGACGGGATCGGACCTATCATAACGGCGGAATCGGTCAGAGTGTTAAAGGCTTTGACCAAAGATCTCGTTGAAAACGGCAAGATCGAGATCGTCGGGATCGAAGGGCTTACTATCGAAAACAGGATAGCCAAAATGCAACCTATTCCCGACGACGTGTTGGCGGAGATAAAAAAATGCGACGTGATTTTAAAAGGTCCGACTACAACTCCCCAAAAGGGAAGCGGAATGCCGAATATCGAATCGGCGAACGTCGCTATGAGAAAGGCTCTCGATCTGTTCGCGAACGTTCGCCCCGTCCGCATTCCCGAAGAGGGGATCGAGTGGACGATATTCAGGGAAAATACCGAGGGCGGTTACGCCGTCGGCTCCGAAGGAGTAAACGTTACCGACGATCTCGCGATAGATTTTACGGTTACTACCAAACAAGGATCTGAAAGGATCGCGGCGCTTGCATACGATTACGCGCGCAAAAACGGTTACGGCAGGGTGTCGATCGTTACCAAAGCCAACGTCATTAAAACGACCGACGGCAATTTTATAAGGGATTGCAGAAAGGTTTCCGAAAATTATCCCGAGATCGTTACCGACGAATGGTACGCCGATATAATGACAGCCAAACTCATAGACAAAAAACGTCGTAAAGACTTTAAAGTCCTGCTTCTTCCCAACCTCTACGGAGATATCATTTCCGACGAGGCGGCGGAATTTCAGGGCGGCGTAGGAACGGCGGGGTCTGCCAATATCGGCAAAAAATACGCTATGTTCGAAGCGATCCACGGTTCCGCGCCCCGAATGATCGACGAAGGAAGAGGTCAATACGCCGATCCTTGTTCTATGCTTCGGGCAACAGCGATGATGCTTTCGCATATAGGTCTTAACGACCGCGCCGAAAAACTCACCGCCGCCCTCGATCAATGTTTCGCCGAGAAAAAACTCGTCATAACGGGCAGAAGCGACGGCGCGACTTGCAGTCAATACGGCGATTACGTCATATCTAAACTTTAAAATATATCCCACCCCGTTTTTAAAACGGGGTTTTACATAAAATTTTTTGTCATTGGGTATTATAATTTTATTTTCTGTCAATAATTTCGTCGGAGGTAAATTATGACGGGATTGAAAACCGAAGAGATGAGGGAACTCGTTTCGAGAGCGAGAAATATCAAGCAAGACGGTGGCAATTTGAGTAAATTGTTCTCCGAATTCGCCGAAGAAAGAAATATGGCGAAGGGAACTATCAGAAACGCTTATTACGAAATATTAAAAAGGGCTGAAAACGACGAAGGTTTTAAACGAGAGGTTTTTTCGGGGGAATTGTTAAAGACAAACCCGATCGTCTTTTTCGACGAGATCGAATCGCGGCTCATAGTGAAAAAGATCCTTATCGGGCTTACGGAAGGAAGATCGGTAAGGAGAACTGTTCTGGAAATGGGCGGAGATGAAAAGAGGGCGCTTCGAATATCGAATAAGTATCGCAATATGTTGAAAAACGACAGAGAAGTTGTCGAAGAGGTCATGAGCGAAGTCGAAAGGGAAAAAGGAAAGTGCTTCGATCCCTATTTCAGAAGCGAACAAAGCGACGAACTCTACAAGTTAAAATGCGAAATAAACGCCCTATACGCCCGTATTTTCGGAAAATTGCAGGCTGAAAACAGGGAACTTAAAGCGAAGATAAAAGCCCTTCAATAAAAAATACTTCCTCGAAAAGAGGAAGTATTTTTTATTGAATAACGTCAGATAAATTTCGGGAGCCAATCTCCGTGCGCTTTTATAAGGTCGTCGCAAAGCGATCTCATTTCGTCGAAGGTAAGTTGGTCGCGCGTGTGAGGATCGAGGTACGCCGCTTTATAAATATATTCTTTTTCTTTGGTTACGGCGGCTTTTATTACCATATTGTGAACGCCGATATGCGTCATATTGAGCGCCGCGAGTTCGTCGGGAATATTTCCGACAAAGCAGGGGTTTAGACCGTTGGAGTCCACCATTATGGGAACTTCCACGCAGGCGTTCGACGGGAGATTTGTTATAAGTCCGGTATTTTGTACGTTGCCGTATATTTTATACGGAATCCCCGTTTCGCAAGCCTCGATTATTCTCGAACCGTATTCGAG
Organism: Clostridia bacterium; assembly: GCA_017479185.1. GTDB lineage: Bacteria > Bacillota > Clostridia > Christensenellales > Borkfalkiaceae > UBA10281. Next base: position 12,353 of record JAFVCP010000054.1, on the reverse strand, counting down.
GCTTCTCGTGTGTTCGATATTTTCGGCGTTTAAAAGGCGCTGTTTTTGGTTTTCCCATTCTTTTATCTGATTTACGCAACGCCTTGGATATTCGTCGAGAGGAATATTGAATTTTTCGATAAATTCGGGGTGGTCTTTTTTTATGAAATAGGGATGATATTCGGCGGTATGTTCGCTGCTTTCGGTATTATAATATCCGAACCTGTTCATTATTTCGAGTCTTACGAGATCGTTTTTGGGTTTCAGTAAGTTATATTGCCTTTTAAACTCGGGATACAGATCCTTTCCGTCTTTATCCGTAAGCGTCAGAAGCCAACACATATGATTTATTCCTGCAAGCGTAAATCTTGCGTCTTTCAATTCGGGAATATCCACTCCGTAATTTTTTAAATTTTGTACGACGACCTGACAGGAATGGCAAAGTCCGACGGTTTTTATTTTTGTATATCTTTGCATATATCCCGATAAAATGCTCATCGGGTTGGTGTAATTCAAAAACAACGCGTCGGGGCATACTTTTTCCATAACGTCGGCGTATCTTTTCATTACGGGGATGGTCCTTAGTCCCCTGAATATCCCGCCTATGCCGAGTGTATCTCCTATCGTCTGTCTTAAACCGTATTTTTTTGGTATCTCGAAGTCGGTTACCGTACAAGGCTCGTAACCGCCCACTTGTATGGCGTTTACAACGTATTTAGCCCCTTCGAACGCTTTATGGATCTCTGAATTATCCGTCGCAAGATATTTTTGCAGTTTAACTTGCGGTTTGTACTTTTTTATAAGCGCGTCTATAAGCAGAAAGGACTCTTCGAGTCGGTTTCCGTCTATATCTACGAGAGATATTTCAAAATCTTGCAGATTGTCGGAAAGCAAGCAGTCGCCCAAAACGTTTTTGCAGAAGATAGTGCTTCCGGCGCCTAAAAAAACGATTTTCATTTTTCATTCTCCTTGTTTTTTGTTTTGTTTTATGTTATAATCGTTCTATGGGAAAGACGATAGTAACCGAATACGAAGATTATAAACTCGTGTCAAATATTTTCGATCCGTCCGATTCTCTTTACGTTTGCGAGTTCGGAAGACACGCGCCGTCGCCGGGGTATTCTTACGGACCTGCGGTCAGGACTTATTATCTGATACATTTTATCGAAAAGGGTAAAGGATATATCGAAAGAAAGGGTGAAAAAACTTTTTTAAAAGAGGGCGACGCATTTTTGATAACGCCCGATGAAGTTACTTTTTATAAAGCCGACGAAAAAGAGCCTTGGCAATATTGTTGGATTTGTTTCAACGGCCCGTTCGCGAAAAAGGCGCTCTGTTATTCATCGGATAAGTTGTTTTTCAAATTCAGAAAAAGCGGGCTTATAGCGCTGAAAACGGCGATAGAGAACGATCTGAGCGGGGATATAGAACTTCTCGACTTGTTGACGCAGGCGCTTGCTTCGATAAAAGAAGAAAGGGAGTCGCCAAAAGAAGAAGTGATGATCTCCGCCGTCAAATATATCGAAACCAACTATTTCCACGACCTCGACGTGTCCGCCGTTGCCAAGGAATTCGGTTATACGAGGGCTTATTTCACTACGAAATTCACGCAAAAAACGGGGAGATCTCCCTACGCGTATCTCAATTCGGTCAGATTTGAAAGGGCGAAGAAATTATTGAAACAGACTTCTCTTTCCGTCGAAGAGATCGCTTTTTCGGTCGGGTTTTCATCGCTTTCGCGCTTTTCTTCTCAATTTAAAAAGGAGTTCGGGGTTTCGCCGTCCGCCTATAAATTATTATAAAGGAAAAAAATGATCGAGTCAATCGCGATTTGTTTTCAAAATTTTTCGTTTTGTTCGATTTGATTAAATATTTATTTTTTTACTTGACGAAGATTTTTTAACATAATATAATTAAAGCGAAGGAGAGAAAAATGGCGAGTTATAATGAAATAGAAAACCCGATGAGAACAAATTTCGTTTCCTCTTTAAACGACTTTATAAAAAAAGAAGAGGAAAAATTGAAGGACAAAAGAAACGCTTTTATACGTCTTTCCGAAGAGGAAAAAAGACAAAGATTGATAAAAGAAGTCGGCAGACCTATCGACGGAAATTATTCGAAAGAGATCGCTCTTATTGACGAGAGCGTTATTTCGGACGACGGGAACGTGGTCGCGACGAAAATGACTTTCGATATTCTCGGAATAGAGTTTTCGGGCGTTAAATACGAGGCGAAAGGGGACGATACGTCCTCGAAGGCGTTTATAATGGGTATTCACGGCGGGGACGGCATTCCCGAACTTATAGGGGGACTTGTTCGCGGCGGAAATACCTATAATTATAACAATATGATCACGGGGATAGTCAAAAAGGGCGCGGTCGTTTTTTGTCCGCAGTTGCTCTTGTGGAAAATACAGGACTTCGGAAGTCCGTACGACAGGATCGATATGAATAACAGATTGCTGCAACAGGGAAGTTCCATAACGGCTATCGAAGTTTTCCTGATGATGAGAACGATAGACTATTTTTCGTCGCTTCCCGAAATAGACGAGGAGAGGATAGGTTCTGTCGGGTTGTCTTACGGGGGAATGTATTCCGTATTTCTCGCGGCGCTCGATACGAGAATAAAGAGCGCGGTGTCGAGTTGCTGGTTTAACGACAGGGCGAAATATCATTGGAGAAATTTTTGTTATTTCGGGGCGGAAGAAGATTGTTTCGACGCGGAGATAGCGTCAATGATCCTGCCGAGAAAACTTTATATCGAAGCGGGTTCGGACGATACTTGTTTTACTCCCGAAGGGGCGATCGCCGAATATGAAAGATTGAAGGATTTTGCGGATAAAAACGGGTTTTCCGACAAATTGCAATTCAGAGTTTTCAAAGGAGTTCACGAATTTTGTAACGACGGAAAATATATAAACTCATTATTGCTTGACTTAAAAGTTTTTAAGTGATAAAATAAAATAAAAAAAGGAGTTAAAATGATGAAAACCGTAAAAGACAAATATTTAGTCGTCGGCGCGGACTTCGCGGGCTTCCCACTTAAAGAAGTCGTCGTAGAGCATCTTGAAAAGAAGGGGTGGAAGATCCTCGATCTCGGAGTAAAAAAGGACAGCGATCCTAACGATACCGATCTTATGTTCCATAGAGTGGGACTTCGCGTGGGAGCGGAGATCTCCGAAGGCAACTACGAAAGGGCGCTCGTATTCTGCGGAACGGGTATGGGAATACATATCGCCGCTTCGAAATGTCCTCACGTTCACGCGGGCGTAGTCGAAAGTTTACCCGCGGCGATAAGGGCTATCACCGGAAACGGAGTAAACGTCCTTGCTATGGGCGCGTTCTACGTCGCTCCTCAGACCGCTTGTGATATTGCGGACGCCTACCTTGCAAACAGCCTCGGTTCCGGGTGGGAATGGTGGCATAATTTCTACGAATTCCATAAACTTGCGATCGACGAACTCGAAGCGTTCGATTACGAGGAATATAAGAAAAACGGATTTAAGGTCAATAAACTCGGAGATTACGATCTGACTCTCGATTTCGATAAAAAACCCGAATAATAAAAAGCGTAAAAACCGCCGTATAAGTCGAAAAACGACTTGTGCGGCGGTTTTAAATTTTAAGTCGCGAACCATAAAAAACTTATTTTTATGCATTTAATTATGATATTATTTATATTTTAATTGCTTTTTTCAAAATATTATGATAATATTATTACAAGAAAGTAATTCAAGGTGATTTTTATGAGGCAGGCTTTGCTTAAAATAGCGAAAGGCATTGCCGCGGGCATAATGATAAGCATAGGTTGCGCGGTATATCTTGCCTGCGAAAATAAAACGGTTGGAGCGATAGGGTTTTCCGTCGCTTTGCTGATCATATGTTACCTTAAATTTTCGTTATATACGGGCAAAATAGGTTTTTTGATCGTAAGGCGGGACAAAGAATATTTTTCCGAACTCACGCTCGGTCTTTTGGGTAACGCGATAGGCGTTATAATTTGCGGTTGGCTCCTTTCTTACGCTTTTCCGCAAATGAGATCGTCGGCGATCTCTCTTTACGATGCTAAACTTTCGCAAACTTTTTTACAAACTATTATAAGAGCGGCTTTTTGCGGCGTGTTAATGTACGTTGCCGTCGCCGTTTTTTCGGACAAGAATAGCCCGATCGGAATACTGTTCGCGATCCCCGTGTTTATTCTGAGCGGGTTCGAGCATTCGATAGCGGATATGGGGTACTTTGCGATCTCAATGCAATTTTCGCTTAACGCGTTCGGCTATATCTGGACTGTAATACTCGGAAATTCGATAGGATCTTTAATTATTTCGTTTTTAGCGGGATCAAAGGAGAAAAACAATGGACTTTTATGAGGAACTTAAAAACAACGACGAAGAAATTTATTCGTCGTGTATGAGAGAACTCGGCAGACAACAACACAACATAGAACTTATCGCTTCGGAAAATATCGTGTCAAAAACGGTGCTTGCCGCCGCCGGTACGGTTCTTACCAATAAATACGCGGAAGGATATAGCGGCAACAGATATTACGGCGGTTGTCAATTCATCGACGAGGTCGAAAATATCGCGATCGAAAGGGCGAAAAAACTCTTCGGAGCGGAACACGCCAACGTTCAACCTCATTCCGGCGCGAGCGCCAATTTAGCCGTTCTTTTCGCTCTCTTAAAGCCGGGAGATACTATAATGGGAATGAGCCTTGCTCACGGCGGGCATCTTTCGCACGGCGCTCCCGTAAATATTTCGGGTAAATATTTCAACGTCGTTTCCTACGGTATTTCTCCCGAAACCGAAGAAATAGATTATGACGAAGTAAGAAGAATTGCGTCGGAGAACAAACCTAAACTTATTATCGCGGGCGCGTCGGCGTATTCGAGAAGCATAGATTTCGCGAAAATAGGAGAGATCGCCAAAGAAGTCGGCGCTTATTATATGGTCGATATGGCGCATATAGCGGGACTTGTCGCCGCGGGGCTTCATCAAAACCCCGTACTTTACGCAGACGTGGTTACTACTACTACGCATAAAACTTTAAGAGGTCCGAGGGGAGGAATGATCCTCTGTAAAAAAGAACTCGCTAACGTCATAGATAAAGCGGTGTTCCCCGGTATTCAGGGCGGGCCGCTTATGCACATAATAGCCGCCAAAGCGGTCGCTTTCGGCGAGGCGCTTAAACCCGAATTTAAAGAATATCAACAAAAAATAATAGAAAACGCGAGAACTTTATCCGAAGAACTTAAAAAAGAGGGGTTCAGGATACTTGCCGGGGGAACCGACAATCACCTTATGCTCATCGATCTCCGTTCCTTCGGAGTTACGGGCAAGGAGATGGAAAGAAGGCTCGACGAGGTCCATATAACCATCAATAAAAACGCGATCCCAAACGATCCCGAAAAGCCTTCGCTTACGAGCGGTATGAGAGTAGGTACGCCCGCCGTTACGACGAGGGGATTCGGCAAAGAAGAGATGAAAAAGATCGCGAAATGGATAAAACTTGCGGCGACCGATTTTGAAAACAATAAGGAAAGAATGACCGCGGAAGTTATCGAACTTTGCGATAAATTCCCCATATATGAAAATTAAATGAAAGAATACAATCGCGACGTCGGGGAGATAAATGATCTTCCCGATCAATTTAATAAGAGAAACGACAGCGAATTTAACGACGAACCGTCGGAGAGCCAAACTTTTTACGAAGATCAATCGGTAAAAAGCGAGGAAAACTCTTATTCGCCCGACGAAAACGGGGAAGAGCCTCTCGTTTCGGAGAAACCGTCGTCGTATAGCGAAACGGCAAACCGCGCCGTAAAGAGCAAGTCCGCCTTCGTAAGCAAGATCGCGGGATATACCGTCGCCGTGGTCGGGACCGCCGCCGTTGTGGCGACGGGCGTCGTTAAGATAAGAAGGGACGACGCGAAGTTTATCAAAGTGTATTCCGAAGGCGAAAGCGTCGTGATGATCGTTGAAGTCAATAAGTGGTCGAAAGACCTTCGTATAAGGGTTACCGACGGAGATAAGATCGATTACGTCTATATCGAGCCGCGGTACGACGAAGAATATCCCGATCGCGAATATTACGATAATTATTATTCGGAAAGAGAGTCGGACGGAGAATATTACTATTATTACGCCGAAAACGCCGGAGAGGGCAGAAAGATCGTAGTCGAAATGGTAGGAGATAAAGTCTTTTTAAACGACGTTCTCGATAGAGCGGAAGTCGAAGTCAAAGGGTATGACTATTACTCGGATCCCAATGAAGAGTATAGCGGCGGCGAGAGTTCCGACGACAGCGGTAACGACGCGACTTATGGCGACGAGAGTTCCGACGACAGCGGCAACGACGCGACTTACGGCGGCGAGAGTTCCAATGAAAGCGGTAACGACGCGACTTACGGCGACGAGAGTTCCGACGACAGCGGCAACGACGCGACTTATGGCGGCGAGAGTTCCGACGACAGCGGTAACGACGCGACTTATGGCGGCGAGAGTTCCGACGAAAGCGGCAACGACACGACCTATGGCGGCGAGAGTTCCAATGAAAGCGGCGGAACCAACGGAACTTCTGACGACGGAAGTTATGTCCAAAGCGACGGAAACGTGGGAGAATACGATCCTACGCAAGGATAAATTCAATTTAACGATTTTGTGATTTGATAAATTTTTTAGGGGTACCCCTATTGTTTTTGCGAAGCAAAAACAAATCACTAATAATAAGGAGAAATAAAAATGGAAAAGAAGAAAGGTTTAATTGTAAAAATAATCGCGATCGCGATATGTGTTGCCGTTCTTGTTTTGACGGGAGTTTTTTACGAACAGATCTTCGGGGTCGGGAGCGTATTTAATTACGACTACGCGAGGAACGAGATCGTGAACAAGATTTTGTGGTTTATTCCCGCGATAATTTCTACCGTGTGCGCGGTAATTATAGGGTATTTGATTTATTTGCTCGTAAACCTCATAATTTCGGTTATTTTCGAAAGGGTTTCGAATAAGATAAAGACCGTTCTGACGCTTTTAAAAAGTTTGCTTAAATGGATAATTATTATCGGTGTGATAATAAGAATACTTCAAGCGTTCGGCGTCGATACCGCGACGCTTATAGCGGGGCTTGGAATAATCGCTCTCATAATAGGGCTTGGAGCCCAACAGATAGTCGCGGACGTTATAGCCGGTTTCTTTATCGTTTTCGAAGCGGAATTTAAAGTGGGCGATATAATCACCATAGACGGTTGGAGAGGCACCGTTACGGAGATAGGTATAAGAGTAACCAAAGTCATCGACGCTTCGGGCAACGTCAAAATTATAAACAACAGCGATATTAAATCGGTAGTAAACCTTTCTTCCGAACTTTCGGTCGCTTATCTTACCATCTCGATAGATTACGACGAAGATCTTCATAAAGTCGAGTTGGTTTTAAGAGATAATCTCGAAAGGATAAGTAAAAGTATTCCCGCTATCGTCGAGGGTATTTACTATAAAGGCGTAACCGAACTCGGCGAATCGTCGGTCGACCTTATGTTCGTCGCAACTTGTAAGGAAACGGATATATTTCAGGTAAAAAGAGATATTAACAGGGAGATCTTCTTGTTGTTCAACGAATACGGCATAACCATTCCGTTCAATCAGATCACTCTTTCTCAAAGGGAAGTAAATCCCACGCCTTACGAAAAGAAAGAAGTGAAACAGACGAAAACGGCAAAGGAAGCGAAAGGATTTTTAGACGAGCAGACGGCGAAATCGAAGGCTTACGACGAAGAAAACAAATAAAAAGATTTAAACCACGCGGTCGCCGCGTGGTTTCATTCGGTTAGATAAAGCGTTTTTACGAGAGGTTTCCTTATGCCGGTCAAGAATAATCTGAACCCGTCAAAACGCCGAAATTTCGGCATATTTTCGCAAATTCTCTCTTGTCGTATTTGTATACGCCTGCGTTCGCCTTTGTAAAAATCTACTCAAAATTTCGGCGTTTTGATACTTTGTACACCAAGCGGTCTACCGACAAAAAATCTATAAACTAAAGAAAAGGTATTATTTGCAAGATCGCAGATAATACCTTTTATATCGATAACCAAAACGGTGAATTATTATAAGTAATACGGTTGGGTATAAGCGCTTTTTCCTCTTTCGTCCGTGATCCTCAGTCTGAAAAAGCCGTCGGTTTCTTTAAGAGAAAAAGTACATTCTTCTATGTATTCGCCGTCGTTTGCGTAAAGGTCTTCCGTCCTTCTTCCTTTTGTTAAAAGAACGGCTTTTTTGCATTTTCCGAATTTGGCTTTGACCGTATTTCCGTCTGTTTCGAGAGAATATATTTCAGGTCCCGTCGACGCGTAGAAGTTTCCGCGTTTTAGCGCGTCGATTATTTCGCCGTATTCGAGTTTTTCGGCGTTTATCGTTATCCAGCCGCCGAAACTATCGCAATAGGGAGAAGAGAACGGCAATTTGTTATGGTTGTCGTCAGACGCGAAACAAAATACTTTTTTGCCCGCCCGAAGCATATCCGAAAACACCTTTTCGTCGTTGTTTCCGATATCGCGGCAGCCGTTGTTATAGATCTCAACGGCAAGCAGGTTTTCATAACCGAGATATTGAGTCGCGTCTTCCATAGACCAGGTCGGGTGGTTGTAACACACCAAAAATCCCTTCTCTTTGGCGATTTTTATGACTTTATTTATTTCCTCTATCGAATATTGTCTTTCATACGGTCGGTCGAATTTTATAAGCGATCTCGCTTCTTCGTTGCAGTAATGGTCGTATCTCGCATCGTAACACGGAGTAACATCGTTATGAGGATCGATAGCGTAAAAATTCATATGGCACACTTTCATTTCCTTATCGACGGAAGTAGACACCGTGGGTTTTTCCTTAAAAGTGAGTTCGGTTGCGGTAATGGCGAGAAAATTTTCGTCCGAAAGCCGCGAGTTGTCTATTATATGTTCGTGGTCGGTAAACGCGACTATCGAGTATCCGCGTTTTTGATATTCTTCCTTGATCTGCTCTACGGTCAGCCATCCGTCGGAATAAACCGAATGGCAGTGCATATTGGCTTTAAAAAACCTCTTTTCGGAAGTTAAAAGTTTCATTTCAAAGCCTCTACTTTGACTTTTACGGAAGAAACTACGTCGGGCAGGAATTTGATCTCAACGGTATATGATCCAGCGTTTTTGATAGGCTCTTTTAAAAGTATTTTCTTTTTATCCACTTCGAACCCGTCGTCCGCCAATTTTTCCGCGATCTCCTTTGAGGTTATGCTTCCGAAAACCTTGCCGTTATCGCCGCATTTTACCGCGCAAACGACTTCGTGTCCTTTGATTTTCGCCGCTATTTCTTTCCATTTCTTTATCTCTTCGGCTTTATGAAATTCTTCCGCCTTTTTTTTGTTCTGCACGGCGTTTATTTCGGTCGAAGTCGCTTCGATGGCAAGTTTTTTCTTGAAAAGAAAATTTCTCGCGTATCCGTCGCTTACCTCTATGATCTGATCTTTTTTGCCCGAACCTTTTACGTCGGCAAGTAAAATAACTTTCATAACCTATTCTCCTTTTCTATATATTCTAATATAATATATCGCGTTTGTCAACCCGATTATTTATTTCTTTTTAATTGCGTGTTTAAAATTATCATTATTTGAAGGGGGATCCCTAAAATAAAGATGAGCCAGAATTGATATTCGATAAATTGGAGATAAACGCAAAAAAGCGTTGACCAGACGAAAACCGTCTGAACGATCATCTTTAAGATATTGTTCTTAAACCACCGGTAATTAAAGCCGAGAAGAAGAGCGCAGCATACGGGTACCGCCCATAAAAAAGGTTGCCAATACGCGACCTCTCCGTTACTCATCCAGGTCGAATAAACGAAAATTATAGTCGCGACGAGATAGGTTACCGCAATGGACATTAAAACGAGAACTATTCTGTTTTTCCTGTCCGATTTTTCAATTTCGGAGTCGACGATATATTTCTTTTGCTCCTCGGGGTCGGTATGGACGAGATAATCGAGAGTTACTCCGTATATTTCGCACAGAGCGTTTAAAATGGAAATGTCGGGCAAAGAGTCGGCGTGTTCCCACTTGGAAACCGACTTGTCCGTATAGTTAAGGGCTTTCGCGACGTCCGATTGCGTCATATTCTTACTTTTTCTTAAATTTACAAGATTTGACGCGACTATGTTTTTTATATTGTCTTGCATATACTCATTATACAACTTTTTTAACCAAAAATCAACTTATACGAGCATTTTTTTGTAAACTCTAAAATTTCGAGAGTTAAAATTCATTTATTCTAATAAGAATAGAACCCATTCTCTAAAAATTATATACCTTTAGAGTAAACCTTTTTGAAAATCTCTTGAAAAAAATTTTTAAATATTATATAATGTACGAGGTTGTCAACGACGACTAACGAAAGAATTAACAAAGGTGAAATATGCAGTATTTTAAAGTTTTTACCGATTCGACCTCGGATTGCGAAAAAGAATACAGAGATGAATACGGTTTCGATTATCTGAGAATGGTGTTTACCCAAGGCGGCAGAGATTACGTCGCAGATCTCGATTGGGCAGAGATCTCGCCCAAGGATTATTACGACGCGATGAAAAACGGAAACAGGGCTATAACCGGACTTATAAACGGCGAAGGTTGTTCCTCGAAAATGGAAGAATGCTTTAAGGCGGGTTATGATTTTATGTATATCGCTTGTTCTTCCAAACTTTCCAATTCGGTACATACCGCGGAGATCATCGCCGAGGATCTGCTTAAAAAATATCCCGAAAGGAAGGCGGTTTGCATCGATTCGCTTCGCTCTAATTACGCAGAGGCTATGATCGCAATGCGCGCGGCGGATCTCGCTAAAAAAGGACTTACTATCGACGAGACCGCTAAAATCATCGAGGACGAAAAACTCAAATATCAGGATTGGGGAACAGTCGGCACCCTCGAGTTTTTGAGAAAAGCGGGCAGAGTCAAGGCTTCCGCCGCCTTTTTCGGAAATTTGTTCGGCGTTAAACCGATGATAGTCGGGGACGCTAACGGAAACAATTACGCGTACAAAAAAGTGAGAGGCAGAAAGGCTTCTCTCGATGAACTCGTAGGAGTGATATGCGATAGAATGGAAGAACCGGAAAAGCATATCCTTTTCCTCGAACACGCAGATTGCTATGAGGACGTTTCGTATATAGCGGAAGAAGTAAAAAAGAGAATATCCCCCAAGAAGATAAACATATCTTATATGGGACCGATCATCGGAGCGGCGATCGGACCCGGCGCAATTACCGTAAACTTCTATGGAAAGAAGGTCGATATTGCGGGAGAAGAATAAAAATATATGCCTCGACCGCCGTTAAAGCGGTTTATGACAGGAGGGAACATTTATGCACGAAAGAATAATTACCACCGACGATCTTTTCGAGATGTTCAGGGTGGGCGCGATGAATTTGTCGGCAAACAGCGAATACGTCAATTCGATCAACGTATTTCCCATACCCGACGGAGATACCGGCACCAATATGAACGCGACCATATCCGGCGCGGTCAAGGCGGGACAATCGGCGAAAGACAAACCTATAGGCGAGTTTTCTCAAATAATCGCCAAGGCGGCGGTCATGAACGCGAGGGGAAATTCGGGCGTCATTTTATCGCAGTTTATTAAGGGAATGTCTTTAAGTCTTGCGGGAAGGACCGAAGTCGACGTCAAGGGCTTTGCCGACGCGATGAACGCCGGCTGGGCTAAATCCTACGAAGTCGTCGCCAATCCGACCGAAGGTACGATGCTTACGGTTATGAGAGAGGCGGGAGAAAAGGCTTCCGAAAAGATAAAAGAGGAAACTACGATAGGCGAATACATATTTACTTATTGCAACGAGGCGAGAGCGAGCCTTATGCGTACTCCCGAACTCTTACCCGTTTTGAAGAAAGCGGGCGTCATAGATTCGGGCGGAGCGGGGTTTACTTATATCGCCGAAGGTATGATGAAAGCGATCAACGGCGAAGAAGTGTCGAACGTAAAAGAAGAAGTCGCCGCGACTTCGAGCGTCGATACGAGCGCTTTTAACGCGGACAGTGAACTGACCTTCGGTTATTGCACCGAATTTATATTGCAACTTCAGAATTCCAAGGTCGATACGGCTTCCTTTCCTCTTTCGACCGTGTCCGATTATCTTGAATCGGTAGGCGGAGAATCGGTAGTCGCGTTTAAAGACGACGATATTATAAAAGTTCACGTTCATACGTTCGATCCCGGCAAAATTTTGTCCGAAATGAGAAAATACGGCGAATTTTTGACCGTTAAAATCGAAAATATGAATTTGCAACATTCCGAACATATCGATTATTTCGAACAAAAACAAGAAAACGAAGGCGGACAACAT
>JAFVCP010000053.1 GCA_017479185.1 Clostridia bacterium | reverse complement strand
ATTTTCAATAAGACGAGAGAAGTCGTTGTTTCTCTGATTGAAAAAGGCGTAAGATTTTTTGGTGTCGGAGGAGCAATCGGATACGACACGATCGCCGCACATGTTATATTGTCATTAAAAGATAAATATCCTTTTATAAAACTTATCGTCGTTTGCCCGTGCAAAAATCAAGACTTAAAATGGAACGAAGTCGATAAACGGGTATATAGAGATATTTTAAATTAAGCCGATAAAGTTGTTGTTATGGCAGATACTTATTACGACGGCTGCATGCAGGCGAGGAACCGTTATATGGTTGACAATAGCAAATATTGTATTTGTTATTTAAGGTATAACGGCGGTGGAACTTATTACACTGTAAAATACGCACAAAAATTAAATAAAGAAATAATTTCAATATATAATTATAATATGCCGATAAAATCAATTATTGAGCATTTTACCGACGCGATCAGGTATTGATAAAAAGCGAACTTTTAAATTCGGAAGGTGTCATACCCGTAATTCTTTTAAAAGTTCTCGAAAAATATTGCGAATTGTCAAAGGACAGATAGTCGGAAATTTCAGTAAAATTCATATTTCCTTTTCGAATAAGATCTTTTGCGTAGTCTATTTTTTTCTCGTTCGCATAAGAGGCGATACCTTTTCCCGTATAAAACTTAAAAGTTTTGCAAAGCATACTTTTTCCGTAGCCGACGTAATGACAAACGTCGGATACGGTTATTTTTTTATTCGGATTTTTTTCTATATAACTTTTGACCTGCTCGACGAGAGAATTTTGCAGATTTTCCTTCGACGGAAAAATATCGGTTTCCGATTTCTGCGAAATTTCGCGCAACAACATAATGCAAAGTTGTTCCAGATAGGTTTTTACGAGTTGTTCGCCGCCTATAAGAGCGGTGTCTTTCAGTTCGAGTTTGCGGAGATTTACGTCGTTTTTCGGAATGACGTAAGTTTTTTCCGCTTCGGCTATGATCGACGCTATAATGGGCTTTAACTTTTTATTTAAGAGAGTGTGAAAATTTTCGAATTGTTTTATCGCTATCGAATTACATTCGAAAGAAATTACGAAAAAGTTCGGAGAAGAGCAGTACGCTTTGACCGCGTGAAATTCGTTGGGTTTGTGAAAAATGATTTCGCCCTGACCGAGAATTATCGAAGTGTTATCGCTTATTACGGATATTTTTCCCTTGTCGACGTAGACTATTTCCCAAAAATCGTGAGATTCTCCTTCAAAGTTGAATTGCTCGTCAAATTCATAATAATGTACCGTAATTATTTTCGGCACGTTGATCGTATTATTGAATTTTGTTTTTACATATCGTGTTTTCATAAAATATTTCTTCGGAAGAAATTGAACATTTTACGGACAAAAAAATATTCAAAAACTCCTGAATTGGTGTTATATTATATATGATATCACAAAAAAACACATAAATCAAGGAGTTTTCAGATGAAAAAAGGTATAAATGTATGGTCGTTTCCTCAAGGAAGCATAAAAGACAACCTGACGCTTGCGAAAAAAGCGGGCTTCGAGGGGGTGGAACTTTCTCTCGGCAATTCGCCCGAACTCACGCTTTCGTCAACGGAAGCCGAAATTAAAGAAGTTAAAAAAATCGCCGACGATCTGAACCTTTCGCTTTATAGCCTCTGTTGCGATTCCTGTTGGGATCTTCGCGTGTCGGACGATGACGAAAAAACGAGAGAACAAGCCAAAGATATGATAAAAAGGCAACTTTCGGCGGCGAAAGTTCTCGGCGCGGATACGATCCTCGTTATCCCCGGCGTAGTTAACGCCTGCTTTTCTCACCCCGAAAAAAAAGTTGCATACGACGTGGTGTACGAGAGAAGTTTCAAGGCATTTTCCGAACTGAAAACTTACGCGGAAGATCTCGGCGTAAGTATCGGTCTTGAAAACGTATGGAATAAGTTCTTGCTTTCGCCTATGGAAATGCGCGACTTTATAGATAAACTCGGCAGCAACTATATCGGAAGTTATCTCGATATAGGCAATACCTTGCGCATAAGTTATCCCGAAGATTGGATAAGAATACTCGGTAAACGCATTAAAAAAGTTCATTTCAAAGATTACAGGACGGAAGTGGGTAGTCTTGCGGGCTTTGTCGATCTGCTTGCTGGCGACGTGAATTATCCCGAAGTTATAAAGGCTTTTAGCGAAGTCGGTTACGACGGTTGGGTAACGGCGGAGATGATACCGAACTACAAGTATCACACCGAGCAAATAATATATAACACTTCAAACTCTATGGATAAAATTTTAGGAAAATTTTAAGGAGAAGTAATTATGATAAAAGTAGGACTCATAGGTTGCGGTTTTATGGGCGCAATGCACGCGAATTGTTATAAAAATATAGATGGCGTCGAAGTGGTCGCTTATTCCGACGTTCGACGCGAAAAAGCCGAAGAACTCGCGAATGGCGGCAACGCGAAAATTTACGGCGACGGCAAAGACCTTATCGAACACGCCGACGTGGATATAATAGATATATGCTTACCGACTTTTCTTCACGCAGAGTACGCTTTGCTCGCTATGGACAAGGTAAAATACCTTTTCGTCGAAAAACCCGTCGCGCTCACCAACGAAGAGGCGGAGAAAATGCTTGAAAAAGCGGAAAAGACGGGTTCTAACGTTCAGGTCGGGCAGGTCATAAGGTTTTGGGACGAATACGTAGAACTCAAAAAGATAGTGGAAAGCGGAGTTTACGGCAAAGTTATAAACGCCAACTTCCGCAGACTTTCGCCTCGTCCCGCTTGGGGTTGGAAAGATTGGCTTTTGGACGATAAACTGTCGGGCGGGGCGGCGCAGGATCTACACGTTCACGACGCCGATTACGTTCTGTCTTTATTCGGAACGCCCGAAAAGATATATTCGGTCAAAAACCTATCGGGAGAGAAAAATTCTTACATTAACACGCTGATGATATATAAAGATTTCGTCGTTACGACGGAAGGAACTTGGGATCTGCCGTCGATGCGACCGTTCGAGGCGAGTTTCAGAGTAGTGTTCGAAAAAGCGACGGTCGAAAACGCTGGCGGAAAGTTTTCGCTTTACACGAACGATAAAGCCGAAGAGATCAAGATAGAGAAAAGACGACTTAGCGGCGGCGTAGAGGGCGGAAATATCTCCGACCTCGGCGGATATTATAACGAACTCGTATATTTTACGAATAAGGCGAAGGCGAAAGAAAAAGTAGAAAAAGCCACCTTGAAAGAGGCGGCGAACTCTTTGAAATTCGTATTGGGAGAAATAAATTTCAATGCTTAAAGTCGGAATAATCGGTTGCGGAAACATATTTACCATGCACTCTACGAGCGTTGAGCATCTTTCTTGCGCCAAACTCGTCGGCGTATGCGATATTAAAAAAGAGAGGGCGGATAGGGCTGCGGCAAAATATAATTGTACAGCCTATTACGATTATAAGGATTTAATAAAAAAAGAACTTATTGACGTAGTACATATCTGCGTTCCGCATTATCTGCACCCCGTAATAACGCGGTACGCTTTGGAACAGGGCGTAAACGTTCTGTGCGAAAAGCCTATGGCGATAAAAATGGAGGACGCGCTTTACAACGTCGCTCTCGCGGAAAGACAAAACCTTAAATACGGCGTAATCTTTCAATGTCGTTTTAACGATTCCGCAAAACTCGTCAAACAAACGCTTGAAAGCGGAAATCTCGGTAAAATTATTTCCGCAAGGGTGGTTTTGACTTGGTGTAAGCCCGACAGTTACTATTCGCTTTCCGATTGGAAAGGAACGTGGGATAAAGAAGGGGGCGGCGTAATAATAGATCAGGCGATACACTCGCTCGACCTTGCGAATTGGTTTATCGACGACGAGTTCGTAAGCGTACAATCGCATTTGAGCAACCGAGGACACAAAATAATGGAAGTTGACGATACGGGCGAAGGATTTATTCGCTATAAAAACGGCGCGACGCTTTCCTTTTGGGCGATGAATAATTACGGCTGCGACGAACCGATAGAGATACGCCTTTATTGCGAAAAGGGAAAAGTCGTTATGACTTACGACGACGCGACGATAACTCTCGATAGCGGCAAGGTTTTGACGGCAAAGACCACGTCTGACGGCATAGAATACGAGGACGGCAAGGATTATTGGGGTTTTCAGCATATAAGGGAGATAGCCGACTTTTACGACGCGGTTTTAAAAGACAGAGAGCCGAAAATAAGCGGAAAAGAGGCGCTCAAAATTCAGAAACTTATATGCGAGATATATAAAAACGGTTTTAAAGAGGCAAATTAAGCGTCGCAAACAAGTTGCGTTGCAAGTGGAAAAAATAGCGATTTTCATCGCTATTTTTCTATTGCCGCTTTTCTTGAAAACTGCCGTTATTGTCCCGCGTTTCGTTAATGGGACACCAGCCTATAATGGAAGGATGATTGAAATCTCTGCCTACCGCTTCTTCCCATTCCCGGAGCCTATCGCAACGCTTGATCATATATTTAGAAAAACAATTTGTATATTTGCTTTAACGAATTACACCGTAAGAGTTGAAATGTAGGAAAATTTGTGATATACTTATCTTATGATCGAACAAAAAACCATTTTCGAAAAAGACGAAATGCAGCCTCTTGCGTCAAGGCTTCGCCCTCAGACTTTAAGGGAATTCTGCGGACAAAAACACCTTCTCGGCGAGGGGAAAGTCCTTCGTAATATAATAGAGAGAGATAAAGTCGGCTCTATGATCTTTTGGGGGCCTCCGGGCGTTGGAAAAACCACGCTTGCCAGAATAATCGCGAATTGTACGCGCTCTAATTTTATCGACTATTCGGCGGTAACGAGCGGTATAAAAGAAATAAAGCAGGTTATGGAGCAAGCCGAAAAAAATCGTCGTTTCGGCGAAAAAACCATACTTTTCGTGGACGAGATCCATCGCTTCAATAAAGCGCAGCAAGACGCCTTTTTGCCGTTTGTCGAAAAGGGGAGCATTAT
>JAFVCP010000052.1 GCA_017479185.1 Clostridia bacterium | reverse complement strand
GAAAAAGATCCCGTTGTCGCTCTCATCACTCTTCACGATGAAAGTTCGACCTACGACGCTAACTTCATCAACGCTTTCAAAGCGGCTTGCGAAGCGAAAGGACTTAAAAAGAGCCAGTACAAGATCGTCAGCAACATTCCCGAAGAGGGCGACGATTGTTATACCGAAGCGGCTAACTTTGCGAAGAAAGGCTACAAAGCGGTATTCGCCGATTCTTTCGGACACGAAGCGAATATGATCAAAGCGGCTAAAGAATATACTGACGTTCAGTTCTGCCACGCTACCGGAACCAAGGCTCACACCGAAAACCTTGCCAACTACCACAACGCGTTCGCTTCCATCTACGAAGGAAGATATCTTGCGGGCGTTGCCGCGGGAATCAAACTCAACGCAATGATCGCAGCCGGTGAATTTACCGCCGAAGAAGCGAAGATCGGTTACGTCGGAGCCTTCCCCTACGCCGAAGTTATTTCGGGTTATACCTCGTTCTATCTCGGCGCTAAGTCGGTTTGCCCCACCGTTACCATGACCGTTCGTTTCACCAACTCCTGGTACGCTTTGGAGGCTGAATATTCGACCGCTATGACTCTTATCACTTCGGATAAGTGCAAACTTATAAGCGGACACGCAGACTCTATGGGCGCTCCCAACGCTTGCGAAGAAAAGGGCGTTCCCAACGTATTCTACAACAATAAGACCGATAAAGACACTTGGGTAATTTCCTCGAGAATAAATTGGCAGCCCTACTTCGAACTTATGATCGATAACGCTTTGGGCGGAGCCGCTCTTCCCGTCGATTACACCGGAACCATCGCTACCGGCTCGGTAGAAGTTCTCGAACTCGGCGTAGGCCCTGCGGCTGTAACCGGAACCAAAGAGGCTCTCGAAGAGGTCATCGCTCAGTTCAAAGCCGGAACTTTGAAAGTATTCAACACCGCTAACTTCACGGTAGACGGACAGACCGTTACCACCTATAAAGCGGACGTTGACGACGACGGAACCTTCACGGGTGAAACCGAAGTTATTCTTAACGGATACTTCAACGAATCCACCTTCCGTTCGGCTCCTTACTTCGATCTTACCATCGACGGAATCGAAAAGGTAGTTGCCGCTTAATCGAATAATTTAAGTAAAAAACGTATACCGGATAAGGCGGAGGGATCTCCGCCTTATCTGTGTTAAAAGAAAACGGGAGCGCGATCTCTTCAAGGGGACGCGATCTTAAATCACATCAGGCTAAAAAACACGGAGGATGATTGCCTTGCAAAATATGACCGCGATCGAAACCAAAAACATAACCAAAAGGTTCGGCAGTAAAGTCGTCGCCAATAAAAACGTAAGCCTTAAAGTAAATTACGGCGAAGTTCTCGCCCTGCTCGGGGAAAACGGGAGCGGTAAGACCACGCTTATGAATATGATCTCGGGGATATATTATCCCGACGAAGGGCAGATATTCGTAAACGGTAAGGAAGTGTTTATCAAATCTCCCGAGGACGCGTTCAGATACAGAATAGGAATGATACACCAACATTTCAAGTTGGTAAACGTCTTTACGGCGGCGCAGAATATCGTTTTGGGTCAAAACGGTAAAAAATTCAATATAAACAAAATAAATTCGGAAGTAAAAGAGATAGCCGACAAATACGGATTCACAATAAATCCCAATAAAAAGATATACGATATGTCGGTTTCCGAAAAACAGACGGTCGAGATAATAAAGGTATTGTACCGCGGGGCGGATATACTTATTCTCGACGAACCTACGGCAGTTCTTACGCCGCAGGAAACCGAAAAACTGTTCGCCGTCTTAAAGAAAATGAAAGAGGACGGAAAAGCGATAATAATAATCACCCATAAACTCAACGAGGTTATGGAAGTTTCCGATAAAGTTTCGGTCCTTAGAAAGGGCGAATATATCGGAACGGTAAACACGAACGAAACGACCGAAAATCAACTTACCGAAATGATGGTGGGAAGAAAGGTCGAATTGAATATAAACAGAAGTCAGCCGACAGATCCCAAGGACAGGATAATAATAGAGAACTTGAATTACGTCGATAAAGACGGAGTAAGCGTTCTGAAAAACATAAACTTTACCGCGAAGGGCGGGGAGATATTGGGTATCGCCGGTATAGCGGGGAGCGGACAGAAAGAACTTCTCGAAAGCATAGCGGGGCTTAATAAACTCTCGTCGGGCGAGGTGATATTCCATAACCCCAAGAAAAACGCGCCCGTAACCTTTTTCCATAAGACGTTGGATCGCGTAAAGGAACTCGCGAAAGAGGGCGCTTTCCACTACGAAAACGGGGAGAGGGTAGACTTTACGGGAAAATCGGACAATGAAATAAGGGCGCTCGTTGACGACGGCAAAGTTCTTTTTAACGAGGACGAAATAATAAACCTTCGCGATAAAACGCCTTTGCAGATAAGGGAACTCGGCGTTCGCCTTTCCTTCGTTCCCGAAGACCGTTTGGGAATGGGCTTGGTCGGCAATATGGACATTATCGACAATATGATGCTCAGGAGTTACCGTAAGGGAAAGGGCGTGTTCGTAAACAGGGAAAAGCCGGGCAACCTCGCCGATACCATAATAAAAGACCTCGAAGTGGTAACGCCGAGCGCGCGTACGCCGGTAAGAAAACTTTCGGGTGGAAACGTGCAAAAAGTATTGGTAGGAAGGGAAATTTCTTCTTCCCCGAAGGTTTTAATGGTCGCCTATCCCGTAAGGGGCTTGGACGTCAACTCGTCTTACCTCATATATAACCTTCTCGACGAACAGAAGAAAAACGGAACGGCGGTGGTGTTCGTCGGGGAAGATCTCGACGTGCTTATAGCCCTTTGCGACAGGATAATGGTAATAAGTTCGGGCAGGATAAGCGGCGTGGTCGACGCGAGAACGACCACAAAAGAGGAGATCGGAAAATTGATGACCAAATCTTTCACCGAGGAGGAAGGGGCAAATGGCTGAAAATAAAACGGTACGCGAACCTTTGTTTCACGTCGTCAAAAGAACCGATATAGATCCCAAAAAGCACGCTTTGATAAGCGCTTCCGCGCTCGTTATAAGTTTGCTTTTAAGCAGTATCGTCTGTTCTCTCGTTTCCGAAGAGGGCAATCCCGTATACTTTTTCGAAGCCTTGTTCGAAGAGGCGTTCGTGATGAATCCCCTTACGATATTAAAGGACGCGGCGCTTATAATGGGCGTGTCGCTCGCGCTCGTACCGGCGTTCCGTATGAAGTTCTGGAACTTGGGCGGAAACGGACAGATACTCGTCGGCGCGCTCGCGGCGATAATAGTTATCGACCAACTTTCGGGAACTATTCCGGGCGGTATAGTGTATAATATGAACCACGACGCCGCGGGACAAGTTATAAACGAAGTGGTCGTTCCGACTATCGTGATAAATATTTTGTCTTTGATAGCGGGCGTTCTCGCGGGGGCGATATGGGCGGTCATACCCGCGATATTCAAGGCGTTTTTCAACACCAACGAATCCCTTTTCACACTTATGATGAACTATATCGCGTCGGGACTCGTCCCCATTTATATCGCCAAGAGAATGGCTAACGGACAGACCACTTTCCCGACGATAGAAGCGGGATATTTCCCCGATTTAGGACACCCCGTCGTGATTATTCTCATAGTAGTCGCCCTGCTTACCGCGTTTATATCGGTATATCTTAAATACAGCAAACACGGATACGAACTCATAGTCGTTGGAGAGAGTCAGAATACCGCGAAATATATAGGAATAAACGTAAAAAAAGTCATTATAAGGACGGTTGTTTTGTCGGGCGCGATATGCGGGCTTATCGGCGTATTACTCGTCGGCTGCGTATCTCCGACGATAGGGATCAACACGGCGAACAATATGGGCTTTACGGCGATAATGACGTCGTGGCTCGGCGGATTCAATCCCGTGATAATGATAATAACCAGCCTTTTCGTTTCCTTTATCACTACGGGTATGGTAGGAGTAAGAACGGAGTTTCACATTACCAATAACGGAATAATCAATTTCGTCGTCGGAATAATATATTTCTTCGTCATAGGCGCCGAATTTTTCGCGCAGTATCAGTTGAAATTCCGCGCTAAAAAGGCGAAGAAGGCGGAAATAAAAGCCGACAATAAGGAAAAGGAGAATAAATAATGGACGTGGTATCTCTTTTGGTCGGAGCGATAGGGCTTGGCGCGGTGTTTTTGTACGGCTGCGTAGGCGAAATAATAACCGAAAAATCGGGGCATTTGAACCTCGGTATCCCCGGCATTATGGCGGCAGGCGCGGCGGGAGGGTGTTTTTTCGTAGCCCTCTACGTCAATTCGTTGCCGAAGGCAAGCGAAGCGAGTTGGTTTATAGTCGTATTTTTGGGCTTGTTCGGTTCGGCGCTGTTCGGCGCGATAGCAGGCGCGATATACGCATTTCTGACCGTTTCTTTAAAGTGTAACCAAAACATTTCGGGACTTGCGCTCACCACTTTCGGGGCGGGATTCTCGGAATTTATGAGAACCAATTTCATCGACAGATCCAATTTTACCCCCGCGGGAAAAATAGTTTCTTTAAGCCTTCCGTTCGCCAAAGATCTCGGATGGTTCGGGGAGATATTCTTATCTCACGGCGTGTTCGTGTATTTGTCGATAGCGGTAGCGATAGCCGCCTATTTCGTCCTTAAAAAGACGAGGATAGGTCTTAACCTTCGCGCGGTCGGAGAAAGCCCCGCGACGGCGGACGCGGCGGGTATCAAAGTCGACGCCTATAAGTACGGCGGCATACTTGTCGGAAGCGCGATCGCGGGTATCGGCGGTTTCTGCTTCATAATGGACAGGAGCAAAGGCGAGTGGGAAGGTTCGGCAACCATAGAGTCTTACGGTTGGCTTTGCATAGCGCTCGTTATATTTACCCTCTGGAAACCCAATCTCGCGATAGTCGGTTCCATTTTGTTCGGCGCGTTATATATTTTGCCGTTTAAGATAACCGCGACTATGAGTACGGCTTCAAAGGAATTGTGGAAGATAGTTCCCTATATCGTTACGGTCGTGGTGCTGCTTATAATCAGTATCAAGAACAGTAAGGAAAATCAGCCGCCCGCGTCGCTCGG
>JAFVCP010000051.1 GCA_017479185.1 Clostridia bacterium | reverse complement strand
CACATATCAGGCAAACAAGCGAACCTTCAGGGATGATTTTACCACAAATAACACAACGGTCATCCATGTTCAAATATTCTCCTATTTTTGAGTTTTTCTACTCATTATCCCCGATTCAATATTTAAGAACATGACAAGTTTAAAAAACAAAGTATTTACAATATATAATTTGTTAAAGTTTTATTCGGAAACTTTTGATACTGTTCCGTCTTTATGGAGAACGATCCATTCATCAAAGAAGAAATACTCGCCTTTTAAAATATAATCTCCTTCTGTTTGATACTCCTCTATTGAAATCAAAATAGTGTATTCTAAATCAAAATCAATTCCGGGAGAACCTTCACCTTCATTATAATTAGGGAAATCATTTTTTGAAATCACCTTGCTTCCAAGGATTGAATTATCTTCCTTACTGATTGCTTTAAAAGTAAGTTGATTTCCGTCCCACAAAACTTGTACATTATATGGGATTTCAGGATCGTTAAAAGGATCAATTTCAGTATAACCCGATTTGACGACATAAGTGTTATTTACAATGTCGATGGTATACCCTTCGGCAAGATAAGTGGTAGGATCGTTATCGAACGTTCCACCCATTATTTCAATATGTTTATAAGAGCCTCCACTTGGAGAACCGATCGCGCCGTTTACGTTGTTATCGTCTTTAACAATAATATAATTTAAAATGCTTGAATTTTCAGATCCGTCAATAGCCAAACCGAAGTCGCCGTTTATTGTGTTTCTGGATTGAAGGATAAGAGTTCCCTTTGCCCCATATCCTACATATACGGCTTTACCCCAAAACCTCGTATCGTCGGTTTTTTCTCCGTTTATAGCGGTAATATTGCTATTCGTCATTGTAACCGTTACGGCAGAACCGACTACAACGCCGGATCTCTTATGAGCGGAATATTTTTCGTTGTCTACAGGGGTTGCGATAACGTTTACGCCGTCTATGTCGACGTCGCCCGTTCCTTTAACGTGTATACCAACACCGTCGCAGGTTATCTTTACGTTTTTAACCGTTCCGCCGGCGTTTCCGTTGAAACGAATCGCTCTTTCAACGCCCGTCGCCTTTATGTTGAGGTTTTCAACCGTCGCGCTGATATTTTCGGACGAATTTATATATAAGCCGAACGTATTGGCTTTATAATTTCCGCTTACGGTAAGAGTTTTTCCGTTTCCGTCGAAGATTATGGATTTCGAGATCTCGATCGCGCCGGTATTGGACGCGTTCAAAGTCAGATCTTTCATAAGTTTAACGGTTTCGCCGTTTTGAGCCGTGGCGAGAGCCTGGGCGAAATCGGCGTATCCGTATTGTTTTTCTTCGGCAGATATGATGATCGCGCTCGGGTCAACGGTGGCGACTGCAAACGTACTGAACGAGGTGGTCATAAACGTGATCTTTCCGTCGGCATAAGTGAAGTTTTCGATCGTTTCGGGTTGTCCGTTGTCTTTAATGTGTATTATTTTTGAAGGAGCCGAAGTTGCGGACGAATAAGGAATTGTGATCGTGATAGGAGTTTGGTTGTCCGAAGCAACGCCTTCTACCTTTATGTCGTACGCTATTGCGACCGTTTCATCATTATCTAAAACCGTAAGAGTAGGAGTTTCGTCGGTTTCCGCTATATAAAGCGAAAGCGTAGAAGCGTTTTCGGTAAGTTTTACTTCGGCGGGAACGGTAACGGTTACTTTGTCGCTATTGTTTTCCGCGGCGGGCAAAACGGTTTCAAGAGTTTTAGAAGTCGTAAGTTCTCCGGAAGCGTTTATATCTTCGGAAGAAAGGGTTTCGGTCGTGGCTTCAATATAATTTATTGTTTTATCGCCCGATACGGCGGCGTTACCCTGTACCGCCTCAACGGTTACGGTATATGTTACCGCAAGGTTTTGATAAGCGTTTCCCTTTTCAACGGGCAAATCGACGGTTATTTTGTATTCGGGGCTTTCTCCGACGGGAAGATCCTTCCAGGCGGAAGTGTAGTTCGCGACTGCCTCTTTATTGTCGATCTCAACGCTTGCGCTTGGGGTGGTTTCCGCAACGTAAGTTCTCA
This sequence comes from Clostridia bacterium, assembly GCA_017479185.1. Lineage (GTDB taxonomy): Bacteria > Bacillota > Clostridia > Christensenellales > Borkfalkiaceae > UBA10281. The sequence continues at coordinate 46,265 of JAFVCP010000051.1, read as the reverse complement.
TCGCGCTCGCCAAAGCGTAAGACGATTCGGGAGCCGAAAGTTTTACGCGGTATTTAGCGGTAACGTTACTGTCGTTGGTTATCGAAAGAGTTAAAGCGACTTTATCGCCGGGCGTAACTCTTTCGAGTTGTAACGCGCCGCTTTCGTCGACTTTAGCGGTTCCCGTGTTTTTAAACGTGTAAGTGGTTATTTCGTTTACCGTCGAAGAAGCGATCCCGGGATTCGTCCATTCGTATTTGCTCGTAACCCCGTAAGCGGTCGCCTCTCCGGCGTAACCGTCGTCGGTCTCTTGGATAGTTTCATTGGCTTCGGCAGAATAGACCGCGTCTACTTTAAGACCTGCCGTAACCTTGACGGTACCCGAAGTTACCGCGATATTTACCTTGCTTTCGCTCGTGAAAAGAGCGAAAGTGCTTCCCGCGATAAGGGATAAGCAAAGGGCTATCACCATTACCGAGGAAAACAGAATTTTCTTTTTATTTTTCATTTTTTCTCCTATAAATTTTAAATAAAGATTAAAGAATTTCAATATAAAGCGTGTTTAAGTAAATTTCGAATCCTTTATACGAGTCGTCCGAAATCAAACGGGGGATATCCTTCGGGTTTCGGACAAGCCGTCTTTCGGCAAGATATTTCTTGCCGAAAAGACGGTTTTACGGGTTTTCGGTAGGACGGGTAGTCGATTGTACCGCGTGGATCACGATATCGAAATATACGTTGTCGTTCTGCGCCTTATTGTTCTCATCGTCTTCAAGGTTAAGGAACGAAAGTTTTACGGTAAACGAATCTTTTTGATCGACGGTTATCGTAGTTCCTTCGATTATGAAGTCCCGGTCTTTGTCTGCGGAAAGTTTTTCGGTTATCGTTTGTCCGTTTCCTTCTAATTTGAGTTCCAACTGATCGAGAAGATGATAATTCTCGTAATCTTCAGCCGCGATCTCATTATGTTCTTCGTCAAATACCAGAAGTTGGACGGTATAAACGAAAGCGACGTCGTCGTTATTCTCGATATCGAAAGTCGCCGAAAGTTCGCTGGTCGGTACGATGAGCGCGTCGTCGGGGAGTTCGAAAACGTTCGTAATATCTCCGATCAGGTCGCGTCTGCCCGTTTTGCCGGTCGTTTTAAGATATCCGTCTTCGTCGAGAATGCTGTAAGAATACGCCGTTCTCGCCAAAGTGATCTTTAAATTTCCCGCCTGTAAGTGGTTTTGTATTCTTACCTGATCGCTGAACAAAGCGAAAGTACTCGCCGTAATAAGCGTCGCGCTGAGAATTATTGCGATAAGCGCTAAAATTATCGCCGTAGATCTCCTTTTTGCCATTTTTTTTACCTCCTTTTTAGATTTTTTTATTAAAAGGCTGTTCTTTTATCATCATCTCGTTTAAAATCTTCGTAGAACTCGCCGTTTAATCGTTTTTGATTTCGCCGAAATACTATTCGGCCGTTTTTTCCGCGGAAATTTCTTCGCCTGAAGTTTCGTCGTTTTCTTCGGCTTCTGCGATCTCTTCGTCGGGCGAAACGTTGTTTTCCTCGGCTTCTGCGATCTTTTCGTCGGTGGAAACGTCGTTTTCTTCGGTTTCTTCGACCTCTTCGCCTGAAGTTTCGTCGTTTTCCTCTGCGGCGGCTATCTCGTCGTTTGTTTCAACCGCTTTTTCTCTTGCACAGGCTGCGGTTTCGCTATTATTCGCCGATAAAAATTCGTAACGCTCTTTTTTCTTGCGTCTGTAATATCTGAGATCGTATATCATATCGCGTATGATATAAAAAATCGCAAAAAGGCAAATAATGATCGCGAAGATAATTAAGATTATTATCCAAGTTTCCATTTAAAGGTCCTCCTTTTTTTCATTGTTGTCATCGTTTTCGTCGCTTTTATTATTTTCGGTTAAATCGTCCTCTTCGTCGCTGTCTGTTTCTTCGGAAAGGGCGGCGGACTCGTCGGAAGGGGGACTTCCCTGCAGGGCGGCAAGTTGCTTTTTGAGTTCTTCTATTTCGCTCGCTTGCTTTTGTTTTTCCTCTTCCATCTTGCCCTTTTCTTCTTCGAACTTTTGTTTCTTTTCGGCTCCGAAAATACGGATTATCTTTACGATCTCGAAAATTATTATGATCGCGCAGGGAACTATCATCAAAAAGACCATGCTGAGCGGTTGTTTGAGCGAATACACGATAAAGCCGAGAAGTCGGCTTTGACCGGTTACTTTTCCTATTATATAATTGGGCGATATGTCGGAAAGATCGGTGTCTACCGTTTGTTGCAACGTATTTGAGTCGCTTTCCTTATTGTCCCCTTCGAGAGTAAGGATATATCCTCCCGTGTCCTTTTCCGTGATCTTGACTATTCTGTGAGTTATCGTTTCCTGCGAAACGTACTTATATCTGAACGTAACGACGTCGCCCACTTCGAGCGCCGAATACCATTTTTTCGCTTCGCTCTCCTCTTCGGGAACGAGTTCTATAAAAATCATAGACCGTATCGGAATATCTTTGATCTTATACATAGAAACGTCGGTCTGATCGCTTTTTTCCATCGAGTTGGAAACGACTATCCTCATCTGCATTCCGAAAAGATTTATAGCCCCGTCGTCGTCTCTTTTCGAAGTTATGGTCAGAATCAAGGATATCGCGCCGACGATGACGAAAGCAAAAACCAATACGTCGGTCAAAACGTTTAAAACTTTTTTAAACCCGCTTTTCTTTTCTTCCATATTTCCTATCCCTTACTCGTAGTGAGCAAAACGCTGAAATCGGCAAACGTCCCTTGCGCGTCGTTTCCCACCTCATAAGGCATAGAGTACCTTATGAGTATTTTGGTTTCGCTTTCTCCGCTTAAATAACAATCAAAGGTAAACGATCTATCGGTATCGATCAAAGCGCTTAGATCCCCGTTATAAGAGATCTCACCGCATTCCAATTCGACTTCGACGAAATCTTCCAATCCCCCGCGAGTATTTTCGCCGAAACTGAAATTGACCGAATAATCTCCGTTCGCCCGACATTTGAGATTTACGACGTATTCGAAACTTTCGCCCGGGTTTATATCCAGCCAGGACATATCGAGAACTGCCGACGGCGTGTCGTTGACCTCGATGGTTATCTCCTTTCTGTAATCGTCGTGAGCAATAGCGATAAACAAAAACGCAATTATCCCGACCAAAGCGTAAATACAAAGCGCAAGTATTAAAATGCGAAGAGTTCTTCTTCTCACAGTCATTCTCCTTGAAGATCGCTTTTTGCAGAGCGGATATCTTTGTTAAAATAAAGAATTATAGTTCTACAAATAGTTATTATAGCGGAATTATAGTTCTGTGTCAAGTTTTTTTAGTCATAAAGTTCTAAAATATTTTTAAAGGAGGTTGGACTTTTTCTCTGAAAAACGTAGAAAAATTTGTCGGAAAGCAATAAAAAAGCCCTAAAAAAGGTTTGATAATCGCTTTTTTCGGGCAAAATTTCAATATAGAGCGGCAGTCGCTTATTATTTTTTTCAGATTCAAAGTTCTAAAATCGATTTATGAGTTTTGCGCAGGTATTAAAGGATATGATGAACGAACGCAACGTTACCCAATTCCAACTCGCGGAAGGGATAGGGTATTCTCAACGCGCGGTTTCTAAATGGGTAAACAAACAAGCCGAACCGACTGAAACGGCTATCGTGGCGTGCGCCAAATTCTTCGGGGTTTCGGCGGACGAACTTTTAGGTATCGATAGCGCGAGGGAAGAAGAAAAATTTTCGCAATCGAAAAACAGCGCGTTAGACGAAATGAAATCTACGAAAGTTTATTCTTTGTTGTCGGAAAAGGGAAAAGCGAGAGTTCTTGCTTATACCGAATTCGTTCTCGAAGAGGAAAGAATGAAATCGATCGCGGAGATTGTCGAGGACGAATAAATTGTTTCGGCTTCGTTTTTTGTTTTTTCACGAAAAAGATCCCGCCGAAGGCTTTTATAGCCTTCGGCGGGATCTTAAAATTTATAAACGTCCCGATATAAGTCGATTTTCGACCTGTTTAAGTTATTTTGACAACTCTTCGCTTCTTTCGGCGCAGGCTGAGGCGCAATCGTAAATCGATTCGGCGACTTTCCCGCTTATAAGGCGATCGAGTCCCGCGATAGTCGTTCCGCCTTTGGAACAAACGTTATTTATCAGTACGGAAACGTCGTCGTCGGACGACAACGCGAGTTTTGCCGACGAAATAATGCTTTCCAGAACCAAATGCTTCGCGGTTTTCTCATCGACGCCGCTTTTTACCGCGTAATCTATAAAACCATTGGCAAAATAAAGGGCGTAAGCGGGCATAGAGCCGTTTAAGGGGACCGTCGCGTCCATAAGGCGTTCGTCTATTTCGTAAACTTTGCCGACCGACGACAGGATTTTTTTCGCTATCTCGTAATTTTTGCTCGCTTTGTTTTTAGCGCAAATAGTCGTTACCCCTTCGCCGATAAGGGCGGGAGTGTTAGGCATACACCTTACTATCTCGGCGTTTTTAAACCTACCGCTCAAATAATCGACGGTCAATCCCGCCGCGACGGATATCACGCATTTGCCCGTAAAATCGATCTCGTCGAAAATTTCCAAACTTTTTACGACTTGCGGTTTGAGCGAAAGTATAATAAAAGACGCGTCGGATAACCCCTCTTTCAGGTCGGTAGTGGCGTTAAACCCAAGATCGGTATATTCTTTCTTCTGTTTATCTCCGTGGACGGTAAGCAATATCTCGCTTTTATCGTCAGACTTGTCTTTAAGTATTCCGTTTAATAGCGCCGAACCCATTTTACCGACGCCTACGATCGAATATTTATATTTCATCTTATCTCACCGTGTCCTTCGATAACGAACTTATAGGTGGTTATTTCTCTTATTCCCATAGGACCTCTCGAGTGCAGTTTCGAAGTCGAGATACCGATCTCCGCGCCAAAGCCGAATTCGCCGCCGTCCGTAAAACGCGTCGAGGCGTTCCGGTATACGCAGGCGCTGTCAACTTCCGTAGAAAATTTGTTCCAGGCGTTATCGTCGTTCGTAATGATCGCTTCGCTGTGTTTCGTGGAGTATTTATTTATATGCGAGATCGCTTCGTCTACGCCGTTTACCACTTTTACGGCGACTTTATAATCGTTGTATTCGGTATAAAAATCCTCTTCGGTCGCTTTTTCCGCCTTTATTGACGAAAGGGTTTTTTCACAGCCGTATATGGTAATTCCGAGTTCGGCGAATTTCTCGCCGAGAAGGGGAAGAAATCGGTCTTTTATATCTTCGTCGACAAGTATGGTTTCTATCGCGTTACAAACTGAAGGTCGCTGATATTTCGCGTTGACGGCAATATTTAAAGCCATCGACAGATCTGCGGTCTTTTCGACGTATAAATGACAATTACCCGCGCCCGTTTCGATATAGGGGACCTTGGAATTTTTGACGACGTAATCTATGAGTTTTTTCGATCCTCTCGGAATAAGTAGGTCTATATATTCTTTTTTGGTCAAAAGTTCGTCGGTTATTTTTCTGTCCGTAGAGCGAATAAGGGTGATCGCGTCGGGATCGATAAAATCTTTTATAGCGTTTTTCATTACGTCTACGATCGCAATATTGGTATTCAAAGCGTCGCTTCCGCCTTTTAAAACGCAGGCGTTGGCGCTCTTGATAGCGAGAGCGGCAATGTCAGCGCATACGTTCGGACGCGCTTCGAAAATGACGCATATAACTCCGAAGGGGACCCTGATCTTTTTTATTTTTATGGTCGATCTCGGTTTTAATTCTTCGATTGTTTCGCCTATCGCGTCGGGTAGGTCGGCGACGTCCCTTATTCCGCCGACAATTCCTTTCAAACGCTTTTCATCCAACGAAAGTCTGTCTATAAAAGCAGGGGTCATTCCGTTTTCGCGCGCGTTTTCGATGTCGATCCGGTTGGCTTTTAAAATCGAATCGGCGTTGGCGCTTATTGCGTCCGCGATCAAAAAAAGCAATTTTTTTCTTTCTTCGGAACCTATCTTAATAAGTTGTTTTTGCGCTTCTTTACACCTATTTAACAAATCGTCCATAAAACTCCTCTTTGAAGATAACGAGATCGTTGGCGTGGATAACTTCGCTCTTTCCTTCGTATCCGAGTATCGACGATATCTCGTCGCTTTTTTTGCCCATTATTTTATCTATCTCGAAATCCGAGTATGCAGATATGCCTTTTCCTATGGTCTTTCCTTCTCCGTCTTTGACTTCTACTACGCTTCCTTTGCCGAAAGTTCCTTCCACCTTTTTTATTCCCGAAGGAAGAATGGAAACTTTTTTGGAAAGCAGCGCGGTTTTCAATCCGTCGTCGACGGTTATTTCTCCGCTCGAATTAGTCTTGAAAATTATCCAATGTTCGCGCGAATTTATACCTTTGCTTCGTTTAAACAGCGTTCCTTTTCTCTCTCCGGCAACGATCTCAGCCAAATTTCCGATTTCGGCGCTGTTGCATATCATCATATCGCTTCCCGCGGTCGTACATATTACCGCGGCGTCGATTTTGGTTTTCATTCCGCCCGTACCGACGCCCGAAGAAGTATCTCCTACGAATTTTAAAATATTCTGATCTATGCGGTCGACTTCTTCTATTAGTTTCGCGTCGGGATTTTTTTTGGGATCGGCGTCGTATAATCCGTCGATATCCGAAAAGAGTATAAGCAGGTCCGCGCCTATCATAGGCGCGATAAGTCCCGCCAAAGTGTCGTTATCTCCTACTTTTATTTCGTCGACGGACAGCGCGTCGTTTTCGTTTATTACGGGAATTATGCCCTTTTTAAACATATTGTCGAGCGTGTCGGAAAGGTGGGTCATTCTCTTTCTGATCTGAAAGTCGTCGTGATTGACAAGTATCTGTCCGAGCGTAAGACCGTATATCGAAGCGCACTTATTATAATATTCCATAAGTTTCGCTTGCCCTACCGCGGCGCAAGCCTGTTTTAACCCCATATTTTTCGGCTTTTCGGATATTTGGAGATCGTGCATTCCGACGGCGATCGCTCCGCTCGTAACCAAGCAGGGCTGAATACCTTCGTCGGAGAGTTTTTTAAAAGCCTGCATTATGAGGATCAAAACGGGCTGGTTTATCGAGAGATCGTCGTTCACGAGGCTCGACGAGCCTATTTTAATTATTACTTTCTTATAGTTTGTTTGCCTTTTCATATGTTTTACCGATAATTTTATGATTTTACAATAGTATAGCACTTTTTTTTATTAAAAACAAGGCTTATGAGCGTCGCTGATTATTTTTTTTGACAAAACTGCTTTTTAAGCCTAATAAAAACGAAGCCGCTTACCGATCTCGTCGGGTAAATTAAATAAAATATTATATAATTTTTGCTATTTTGCGACAATGTAAGTCAAATTTTTAGCGCCAACGCGTACTATAATTGTTTTCGCCATGAGAAGAAATTTTGATTTAAAAAGATTTATAAGGGAAATTTTATCTCTCGCTTGCTATTTTTGCCTTACGATCTCGAGCGGAAATTATCTGCCTTTTTCATTCGCCCTTTTGGCTGCGAATCTGTTCGTGGGATTTAACCCCTTGAAAGGGGCGATACTTTGTTTTTTGCCCTTTTTGTTCAGCGCGTCGCCTACGGTTATAGCAATAGGATTTTGGGGATGCGCCGTTACGGCGGGTTCTTTCGCGATACTTTCCAAAAGAGGAAGAAAACCGACTTTTGAAATAGCCTTTATAAGTCTTTCGGCGTGTATTCCCTACGCGATTTTTACCGATTTTTATCCTACGGTTTTGAGATTCGGTTTGACATTAACGATAATCCCCCTTTGCTTTGTTTTTATATCCGCGGTAAAAGTATGGACTATAAAAGGATTGAAATACAAACTTTCCAAGGACGAGGAGATTTGCGCCGCCTTTTTGTATTGTTTCGTCGGTTATGGGGCGATAATCGCCCTCGGCGCGAACTTCTGGCGATTGGGGGCGATCTTCGTGTGTTTGTTTTTCTCTTCGGTATCGTCGGACGGAAAGGGGATAGTTTTCACTCTCGTGTCCGCGATCCCCATCGCGCTTGCGAATTTTTCTTTTACGCCCATCGCGCAGTTCGCGGTATACGCTTTGATAATCGGCGCGTGGGGCGGTAAATATCGCCTTTTGTCCGCGCTTTCTTTTATCGTTTCCGATCTCGCGTTTTTTTATTTTACCGACGTTTACGCGGGAATGGGGTTGTACGGGGCGCTGTCGGTCGTTATACCCGTTTGTCTTTATCTTTTTATTCCGAAAAAAATATTCGATTCGGTTTCAGAAAGTATTCGCGTATACAGAATGCCCTCGATAGGAAGGTACGCCGTAAACAGGACGAGGACGGCGTTGTCGGGTAAACTTTACGAAATGGCGTCGGTTTTCGACGAAATGTATAAGAGCGTCGAAAGAGCGGGAGAACTTTCTCCCGACGCAACGTCTATAAAAAGAAAGATCGCCGAGTCCATAAAAAACGACGCCTGTAAAAATTGTAATAATTTTAATTTTTGTTCGAAAAGGGGTTTGCCCTCTTTCGAGGATCTGTCTAAAGCCGTTTCGATAGGCGTAGCGAAAGGAAAACTCAATATCGTCGATCTGCCGAAGAGTATGTCGGGATATTGCATAAGGACAGAATACCTCGCTCATTACGGAGATATTCTTATACGGGAAAATCAAAACAGGATAAAAGAGATCTCTTTAAACGACGGCGGGAGAGAACTCGTGCTGTGCCAGACTGAAGGAATGAGCGAAGCGCTCAAATCTCTCGCCTTTTCAATGAGCAGACAAAGCGAAATAAATTCTCCGCTCGAAAAAAAGATTTACGACAGTTTGATAAATTGCGGGATCTACGCGTCCGAGATCACCGTATTCGGAAGCGGAAGCGACGCGGAAATAAATATGACGCTCCCGTCCAAAGAAACCGAAAAACAATATTTTTTAAAGGCAATAGACGAAATATTGGGCTATAAATCGGTTATTTCGTCACGAGTGAATCTTTCCGACGAACTTTCGGCGATAACCATTCGCCCAAGACCGAAGTTCGACGCCGTTTTCGGGATCGCCCAAAAGACCAAAAACGGAGAGATAAAAAGCGGGGATACTCATTCCGTTACCAAAATATCCGAGGGAAAATTTCTCGTCGCTGTAAACGACGGTATGGGAAGCGGAGAGCGGGCGCAATCGACTTCTTCGACGGCGATCTCGATGATAGAAACTTTTTATAAAGCGGGGTTATCCTCTAAAGTCGTATTGAATACCGTCAATAAAATTTTATCTTTTTCAAAAGAGGATAATTTTACGGCGGTCGATATAGGCGTTATAGATCTGTTCGAGGGCAACGCCGATTTTATTAAAATAGGTTCGCCCTATTCTTTCGTGATAACAAAAGATACGATCAAAATAATAGAGGGAAATTCTCTTCCTCTCGGAATTATGGAAGAACTTAAACCTACGACTTTTAAAACATCTCTTCAAGACGGAGATACCGTCGTGTTTACGAGCGACGGAATTTCGGACGCCTTCGGTTCGGCGTCCGATCTCGTCGATTTTCTGTCCGTCGCGGGTTCGACTAACCCCAAAGCCCTTGCCGACGATATTTTAAACAAAGCGATGATATTGTCCGGCGGCGTCGCGAAAGACGATATGACGGTATTTTGCGTTAGAATATTCAAATAATTTTTTTTACTAAAAAGCGTCATAAAAATGACGAAACATAAAAATTCGTGATATAATATATGCGAACGGCAAGGAGATCTCCTTGCCGTTCGCGTCTGGGAAAATAAAAGCGGAGGTGATTTTACGGTTAAGTATTACAGGAAAAAAAGAATAAACGCCGTCAGCGCGAGAACGGCTAATCCTCTGCCCGACCGTTTCTTTGCCGACGCTTAAAGGCGGTGAAGAAAAATGAAAGAACTTACTTTTCAGGTCATTGCGGAAAAATTCGGAATGGAGATTTTCGGACTTGCCGTGATCGTTTGTCTTATTTCGGCTTTTATTAAAAAGAAAGTCAAACTTTCCGGAAGGACTTCGACTCTTTTGGAAGTCGGAATATCGTTCGTCCTCGTCGCGCTGTATTTATCGGCGGCGCAAAAGTTCAACGTTGAAGGACTTTTAAACAACGTGTTGTCCGTTACGGGAGTTTCGCTCGCCGTATGCGGAATAATTTGCGGCGGCAGTAACGGTCTTGCGGAAGAGATAAAGCAAACCTTATTGAAGTTCGGGGACGGCGATCTTACGGCGGAAGAATTGAAATCTACGCTGTTAAAATCGAAAGATCTCGATTTGAGCGATGAAGAGGCGGAACTTTTTGCGGTTACCGTTACCAAATTTAATAACGCTCAAAAAAACAAATTAAAATGATCGAAGGGAAAAGCGGACGCAAGTCCGCTTTTTCTTTTTGGGAGCGAACGCTCGCTTTAAATATCCCGCGCGGAAAAATTTTCGATCCCAAAAAATTTTTAAAAAAATAAAAAAATTTAAGTTGATTTAAGGTTGGGGTAGTATAATCGGAGAAAAAAAGGAGGCAACACAAAATGAAAAATAAACTTTTCACAAAACTTTTGATTCCTGTTTTATGTGTTTTATCTCTTACGCTCGCGGCTTGCGGGGGTATAACCTCAAAGAATTACTCTACGGATAGCGGTAGCACTTCGTCGCAAACCGAAACCGCTTCAACGCAAACCGAATCGGCGCTTACCGATAGTTCGATAACCGCGTCGGAAGTCGACGGAGATTTTTCGTTGACTACGACCGACGGCGTTTTCTCTTCCGAAAACGGAGTATATACTATAACTTCCGCCGGGACTTACGCTTTAAAAGGTTATCTCGACGGTCAGATAGTCGTCGAGGCGGGAGAAGAGGACGAAGTGGTTTTGGAACTTCAAGGAACGACCATAGTCAATTCTACCGATTCGCCCATAAAAATCTTGTCCGCCGACAAGGTGGAAATTTTGGCTAAAAGCGGGACCGAAAATATAGTGAAAGATCAAAGAAGCGTTAAAACGGTCGACGACGACACCATAGGGAAAGGAGCCATATACGCCAAATGCGATCTTAAATTCAAAGGTACGGGAACGTTAATAGTCGAAGGAAACTACAATAACGGAATACACACCACGAAAGATCTTAAGATCCAAAAACTTTCGCTTAAAGTTACGGCGTATAACAACGCCATAAAGGGCAACGATTCAATAACCGTTTTAAGCGGTAATATAGTCGCCATATCGACGAACGGCGACGGCATAAAGACCGAAAATACGGACGCGGATAAAAACGGTAATACGAGAGGGGATATAATCCTTACGGGCGGCAATTTGACCATTTACGCCGCCGGCGACGGAGCGCAGTCGGCTCACGATTTCGAAATGAGCGAGGACGCGGACGGAAATACGCCTACGGTTAAAATTTATACCGGCTCTTACAGCGGTTATACGGCTTCGAACGCCGCGGTGGATTCTTATAAGGGCGTAAAAGTTCAGAATGAACTTACCGTAAACGCCGGAAATATAGACATAAAGAGTTACGACGACGGACTTCACGCCGATTACGGAACGACTTTCGACGCCGGCGGAAGCGGACAGGGAACTATAAATATCAACGGCGGAACGGTTACTATGGTAGTATACGCTCCCGCAAATAAAACGGCGGGCGGCAGAATGGGTCCCGGGGGCTGGGGCGGACAGCAAACGGTAAAAGGCGCCGACGGTATCCACGCCGATTATAAACTCAACGTTACGGGCGGAAATATAAATATCGACAGTGCGTACGAAGGGCTTGAAGCCAATATTATAACCGTTTCGGGCGGAGTTTCGGTGGTCGCGGCGAACGACGACGGCGTGAATGCTTGCAGCGGAGTTTCCACCCCGCAGATAATTATAACGGGAGGATATCTCGACGTAACCGTTTCCCCGAGCGGAGATACCGACGGGATAGACAGTAACGGTAATTACGATCAGACAGGCGGCGTCGTAATAGCGCGCGGACCGAACAGCGAAATGGCGGCAGCGATAGATTTCGGTGATGATCGCAACAATTACGCTTCTATTTCCGGCGGAACGCTTATAATCCTCGGTTACGGAAAAGTTTCGGTAGGAAGCCAAGTTAAGACCTATTCCTTATCTTTACATTCTTCCGGCAGCCATACCGTTAAAGTAGACGGAGAAAGTTATACTTTTACAAACACTTACTCTTATTCGAAAACGACTTGTTACAGCAGCGTTTCGGTTTCGGCGTAAGATCGGCGTAAAACTAAAATAACTCCTGTTTTCATACAGGAGTTATTTTAGTTTTAAAATTATAATTGATTGATATATTTTACGGCTTCGGTAGCGGCGACCGCTCCGTCAGCCGTCGCGGTTACGAGTTGTCTGACCGACTTTACTCTGTTATCTCCCGCGACGAATACGCCGTCGGCGTTCGTAACGCAGTTCTCTCCCGCAACGACGTATCCGCTTTCGTCGAGTTCGACCGTCTTGCCGAAATTCTGTGTTTCGGGTATCCTGCCTACCGCGACGAAAAGTCCGTTTACGCATATTTCGGTTACTTTTCCGTCCTTATCCGTAACTTCTATCGCGTTAAGCCTTTTTTCGGCTTTTAAAGCGGTTACGGTGGAATTTAAGACGAACTGTACGTTATCCCTTTCTTTTAATTTGTTCAAAGTGGCTTCTTCGCCCCTGAAACTATCTCTCCTATGGATGAGATAAACTTTTTCCGCAACGTCGGCAAGATACAGAGCGTCTTCCAAGGCGGTGTTACCGCCGCCGACGACGGCGACAGTTTTTTTGCGGTAAAACGCCCCGTCGCAAGTCGCGCAATAAGAAATTCCCCTGCCTATAAGTTCGTTTTCGCCTTCGACTCCGAGTTTTCGGTTCTCCGAGCCGGTCGCAATGATTATCGCTTTGCAAGAGTATTTTCCCTTTTCGGTAACCACTTCTTTTTCTTTCTCGCCGTTTATTATATCGACTGCTTTTTCAAAGACGATCTCGGCGCCGAGAGCCTTTGTCTGTTCGTATAAATTGGTTGCGAAATCGAAGCCCGATATATGCGGACAAACGGGGTAGTTTTCGATATCCGGAGTATTTACGATCTGTCCGCCGTAACTCTTCGCTTCCAAAACCAACGCCTTTTTTTCCGCTCTGCGGGCGTAAATTGCGGCGGTAAGTCCTGCGGGACCCGCCCCGATAATTATTACGTCGTACATTTTATTGATTTATAAAATTTTCAACTTCGGTTTTCGGAATAAGTCCTACGCTTCTTTTCGCTTCGGCGCCGTTTTTGAAAAGAACAAGACAGGGGATAGAATAGACCGAATAATCTTCGGCGAGTTCGTCCTCGTCGTCAATGTTTACGGAAACTATTTTAACGTCCGTTCTTTCTTCAGAAACCTCGTCGAGAATGGGTTTTAACATTTTGCACGGTCCGCACCAATTAGCGTTGAAATCGACCAAAACTGGCTTGTCGGAATTTAAAACTTCACTTTCGAAATTCTCTTTGCTTACTTTAATTACTGACATAACATATTCTCCTTTTACTTAAAAAATAAGTATTATAACAAAGCGACGATTTCCTTTTCGAGTTCTTCGGGCGTAACTGTCGGAATAAATCTGTTTACGACGTTGCCCTCTTTGTCTACGAGGAATTTGGTAAAATTCCATTTTATATCGCTTTTGGTTTTGGTGGTCTTGCTGAATTTGCTTATAGCCGCCATGGTCATTTTATTTTTCAATCCCTTGACTTCTTCGTCGGGACGTTGCTCTTTAAGATAGGTGTAGAGAGGTTCTTCGTTCTCTCCGTTGACGTCGACTTTCGCAAGTTGATCGAAGGTCGTCTTATATTTCGCCGTACAAAATTCGTGTATCTCGTCGTCCGAGCCGGGCGCTTGATTGCCGAATTGATTGCAGGGGAAATCGAGTATTTCAAGCCCTTTTTCGTGATATTTTTCGTAGAGGTCTTCAAGTCCTTTGTATTGCGGCGTAAATCCGCAGCCCGTCGCCGTGTTTACTACGAGTACGACCTTGCCTTTCAACTCGCTTAAATCGAGTTCGCCTTCTCTTCTTTTTTTGACTTTATAATCATAAAACGACATATATGCCTCCTTTTCGGCGTAACGCGTGTTTTATAAGGCGTTAGCCTATGTCATTTATTTTTAATATGTTTACGCGGGATTGAATTTGTCTTTTCCGCGCTTGCATCTCGGACAACGCCAATCGTCGGGCAGATCTTCGAAAGCGACGCCCGTTTCCGAAGGATCGTATACGAAGCCGCATACGGAGCAGACGTATTTCCCCGATTTGGTCTTGAAAATTATCTCTCCTACCGGTATGGTTTTCGGGGGATTGTTTAAATCCACGACCTTTTTCGCTTCGAGATTTTCGTATCCCGAAGGGGTGTGAGTGGAAAGATAGACCGTAGGATTTGAGGATATAAATTCTCTTACTCTGTCAAGCGTTATCCTCGCTTCCTTAACGTCGTCGAAAACCACCGAAAGTTTATTTTCGTAAAGAGCCTCGTCAGTATAGGTTATATCGCCGTGCATCATATAATATAGTCCGTCGTCTTCCGCGATCACGATGCTGTTTCCGTTAGTATGACCTTTGGCTTTGATGAAATAAATCCCGTCCGCTATTTTTTGGGATAGAGGGAAGTTGTGGTAGGCTCCGTCCGTAAAGTTTACGGGAACGATATTTTTAAGTCCCGCAAGTTCGGCTGCGTCCGTTTCTTCGGCGTTTACGAAGATCCGAGCGTTCGGGAACTTGTCTAAACACCCCGAATGATCGGAATGTTTATGAGTGAGCAGGATCTTGGTTACCTGTTCGGGTCTATATCCGAGATTTAAAAACGCCGTCATATAATCGGTTATGTTTTTCCCCGTATAAATAACTGTTTTTTCGTCGGGGATCTCTTCGGGTTGATCTATCGGCAATCCCGTGTCTACGAGTATTACTTCGTTTCCCGTGTCAATGAGATAATTTTGTAATCCCGAACGGTATCTTACCGTAAAATCGAATTTGTCCGGACCTTCTTCTCCGCCGAACACGAAGGGTTGAGTGGCAAACCCCCCTTCCCTGAACTTGATCGCTTTGATTTTCATTTGCTTTACTCCTTTCCGTCGTTTAGTATTTTATATATAAGTTTTTTATAAAGGATCGCTTCTTCGACCGTGAACCACGGCTCCTGAGCGAGAGTGAGCGGAACGCTCACAGCCTTTTCTTTTAATTGTCGCCCCTTTTCGGTAAGAGTTATAACGATATTTCTCTTATCTTCCGTATCTTTGGAAATGGTTATATATCCCTTGTCTTTGAGTTTTTTCAATAAAAGAGTAAGGGTGTTGGCTTGCAGATACAAACATTGTACGAGATCTTTTTCGTTTACTTTTTCCCGTTCCCACAAGACCATCATTACTATATATTGAGTATACGTCAAATCCAACTGTTTTAAAAGAGGTTGATAACGCCTTATTATTTTGTTCGCCGCCGCGTAAGTGGGAAAGCAAAGTTGATTTTTCAATAGCAGCGGTTCGTATTTGCCGTCTTTTTCCACGAATTTATCCTCCGTTTACTATATTATATCGCATACGATATTTCCGTGTCAAGCGTTTTACGAAAAAAATTTCCCCGTTCAAAAACGGGATCGAAGATCCGATCCCGTTTTTCCGAAAGGTTTTTAATAGACGTTTTCTTCGTAATCCTGACAAACGGTGCAACTTCTTTCGCCGCAGGTTACTTTAATGCTGTCGAGATAACAATGTCTGCCTTCGCAGTTGTGTTGACAGTTTTTTACGTCGCATTTGATATTTACGTTACATTTATCCATAATTAAAGCCTCCTCGTATATTATGAGCGGGAAGAGGCAATTTTAAACACGCAAAATTTTTTTCGCGAATATAATAATAAAAACGCGGAAAGCCTAACTTTCCGCGAATGAGATCAATCTTTTCCGCCGTCGTTGATATAGAGAATGCCGAGCGTGTTTTTTCCGCAATGGCTGGATACGGTGCAACCCGCCGTCGTTTCGTATATTGTTTCAAAGCCCGCTTCTTTGACTACCGCTCTCGCCGCCTCGACCATTTCTTCGGTCGCTTTGCTGTGAGTTATAAATATTACCGATTTATCGGGGTTGTTATATTTTTCAAGAGTTTGCGCGCAATATTTGGTTACGACGTCCTTCATTCTTCCTCTGAATTTCGCCGTGCTGCCCATTTTGCCGTTTTTCACCTCTATTTCGGGGCGTAGTTTAAGAAGGTTCGCTCCGAACAACGCAAGGCTCGAACACCTTCCGCCCTTGTATAGGTAATCCAATCTTTCGATGACGAAACTTGTTTGTACGACGTCTATTCTTTCTTTTACTTTTTCCACGATTACAGCGGGATCGGTTTCCGTCTTTGTAAGTTTTTTTGCGTAGAGCGCTTCGAGCGCGATCCCGGTAGACAGCGTTCTGCTGTCTATAATGAAAACGTTTTCAAAGTTTTCGGCGGCTTTAACGGCGTTTGCGTAAGCCGACGACATATCCGAAGATATATCGAAATGTATTATAGCGTCGTAACTTTTTAAAATTTCGGAAAAATGCTCTTTAAAAGCCTCTTCGTTCACTGCGTTGGTTTTGGGTAACGTCTTATGGCTGTCCGCGTACTCGAAAATTTCCAAAGTGTCGACTTCTCCGTCGTAAAAGAAACGGTCGCCCATCGTAACGCCGAAGGGAATTATTTTAAAATCGTTTTCTTTGATTATGCTTTCGCTTAAATCGCACGCGCTGTCAAGTGATATTGCAATTTTCATTTTAAGCCTCCAAATTACGGATATATTTTACTACTATTAAATAAAAAAATCAAACGTTTTTCGCCGAAGATCTTTTCCTTATTTCAATAGGATTGACTTGCCGAAAAGTTTGTGCTAAAATTACTGAAATGAAAAAAAATTATACTCTTACGGTTTCCGCCTGTTACGTCGGGTACGTCGTTCAGGCAATAGTCAATAATCTTTCCCCCCTTCTGTTCGTTCAATTCGGAAGGCAATTCGGCATATCGGCTTTCGAACTTTCCCTCGTGGTTTTCATAAATTTCGGAATACAGATACTCGTCGATTCGCAATCGGCGAGGATAGCGTTAAAAGTGGGATATAGGGCGAGCGCCGTCGTTTCGCAAGCGCTTTGCGTGGTCGGGCTTGTCTGCCTGTCCGTTCTTCCGAATATTATCCATCCCTTCGCGGGGATACTTATTTCCACGCTGTTTACGGCGATCGGCGGGGGATTTATAGAAGTCGTTCTAAGTCCCGTTTTGGAAGCCCTTCCGCTAAAAAACAAATCGGGGGCTATGTGTATTCTCCATTCCTTCTATTGTTGGGGGCATCTGCTCGTCATTTTGGCTGCAACCCTTTATTTCAAGTTGTTTTCGGTCGGAAATTGGGCGTATCTTCCTTTAATTTTCGCCGTCGTTCCCTTCGCGGATTGCTTTTTGTTCGCGAGTTGTCCTTTTGAAAAATTAGGGGGAGATATAGATCCCGTTTCTTATAAAACGATATTTAAAATGAAATATTTCGTCCTGTTTTTCGTACTTATGATCGCCGCCGGCGCCGCGGAACAGGCGATCGCTCAATGGGCGTCCTATTTTGCGGAAGTGGGGCTGAAATTGCCGAGCAAAGAAATAGGCGATCTTTTCGGAGCGGCGTTGTTCGCTCTCGGAATGGCTGTTTCGAGAACGGTTTACGGCTTTATAGGGGATAAATTAAACTTGAAGATCGCGATTTTGGTATGCGCGGCAGGGCTGCTCGGTTCGTATCTTCTCGCTTCGCTGTCCCCCGTTGCGGTTTTGTCCTTGGCGGGCATCGCGTCGGGCGGAGTGTTCGTCGGCATAATGTGGCCGGGATTATATTCTCTCGCGGGTGGAGAATATCCGAGAGGGGGAACTAAAATGTTCGGAATGCTCGCTCTTGCCGGCGACGTCGGGTGTACGTTAGGTCCCGTCATGGTCGGAACTGTTTCTTCCGACATAAAGATCGGCTTGCTCCTTTCTTCCTCTTTTCCTCTCGTTATGATCTTTTCGATACTCACCTTGCTTATCGCCTCTTCAAAGGGCAAAAAAGGTGAAAAAGGCGGGCTATAAGTCGATAAACGTTATTTCTACATAAAAGCGACGGAAACAGTCGATCTCTTTCGCGTTTCCGCCGTTTTATTTATTATCTTATTGTCGAAATTATTTTATTTCGCAAGCGCCGAAGGGTCTGACTCTCGCTTTAAATACGTTGCGGGGACCGAACCACGCCGACATTTTACGCTCGTATTCTTCGACCTCTCCGTCCGAAACGATCGCGAGGATAGAACCTGCGAAACCGCCTCCGTGAACCCTTACCGCTCCGTCTTTTATCACGCTTCTCGAAAGTTCGATACCTAAAACCACGGGTTGACACACGTCGCCCGGAACGTAACAATTCTGAAGTTTATCAAGGCTCGAAAGCCCCGATCTTTCAACCGCCGAAAGGAAGGCGCCGTAATCGCCTTTTTTTATCGCTTCCGCGGCGGTATCCACTCTTTCGTTTTCCTCGAAGAAGTGAATGGCGCGGAGTATCGCTCTTCCGCTGAATTTGTTTTTCAGTTCGGGTATGGCGTCCATGAATCGGCTTTCTTCCACTTCTCTCAACACCTTTTTACCGAAATAGGCGGCGACGCTTTCCATTTCGCTCCTTATCGCGGCGTAATGGGAAGTCAGCGCCGCGTGATCCCCGCCCGTGTTGGTAATAACGAGGGTATAGCCGTCGATTTTTCCTATTTTTTCTATTATGGGTTGGGTGGGAATGCAAAAATCGAGTTTTGTAAGCGAGCCGATCGCTATCCCCGATTGGTCTAAAAGTCCGCAGGGTTTTCCGAAATAGACGTTCTCGGCGTATTGCGCGACTATCGCCTTATCCATCGGAGAAAGTTTTCCGTCGAGATATAAAACGTTGAGTATCTCGGCTATAAGGACTTCGAACGCCGCCGAAGAAGAAACGCCCGCTCCTTTGAATACGTTGCTGGTTATGTAAGCCGTAAACCCGCCTATAGGTTGATTTTTTTCCTTTAACGCATTCGCGACGCCCCTGACGAGAGCGGTCGAGGTGCCGTTTTCAACGCTTTTCGGCGAAAGATCGGAAAGGTTTACCTTTATCGGAGAATAGCCTTCGGAGTAAACGGTAACGGTATCGTCGTCGGTCTTTCCGACTGCGGCAAGCACGTCGCAGGAAATCGCGGCGACTAAAACTTTACCGTGGTTATGATCGGTATGGTTGCCGAGGATCTCCGATCTTCCGGACGAAGAAAAAATATATTGAGGATCTTTGCCTTCGCCTTTTTTATAAGTCGCGGAAAGAGCGTCTATCCTGTTTTTTGCCGAAATGAGATCGGAACCTACGCCGTAGTAATTTTCAAGATTCATTTTTTACCTCTGATCAAACGGTTTTATCAACGAATATTATATCACTTTTTAAATTTTTTGCAAGTATAAACGAGGAGATATTCGATAATCTTATAAAAACGTTTGAAAAAAAATTTTTATGGTGCTATAATTTCAGTATGAAAAAGTTTTTTGTTTTTGCTGTTGCGTTTTGTTTTGCCCTTTCTCTATCGGCAGGGCTGAAAACGTCCGTCGCCGAGGCTTACGAGAAAGCGGTCGGCGAGATCGTGAACGGAGTCATCGAAGTCGAATTTGCGGATACGACCGACGGCTTCGACGAAAGGGAAAATTCGAGGCTCGATACGGTTTTGGAAAGCGACGCCAATTCTCTTAAAAGTTTCATATACGAAAATTCCGAAGGTAAACTGTCGGTAAGGTCGGAGATCGTCGGGAAAGTAGTCCTCGACGAGCCGAGTTCTTACTATACGCCCGCCTATAAGTCGATAAAAGGGGGATATCAACTCGTAAACGAAGTCGGTTACGACAACAGAAAATACGACGCGGACGGAAAGGTCGACGCCGAAAACGGAATGATCTCCATCGACTACGTTTTAAGAGAACAAGAGTTTATAAGAAAGGTTTTCGCCAAGGCGGAAGAAGCGGGAATAAAAGCGTGGGAAAAACCAAAACTCTCCTCGGTTACTTTCGTGGTCGGAAAGCCCGTCGATATTACGGTCGACGACGGCGAAAGTTGGGGAGATATATTCTGGCCGCACAAGAGCAACGTCTATTACGGCGAAACTTCCTATCTTTCCGACGCGTATTATTCCGACGGGGAAAGCGTTAAACTTGAAAAAGTCTATTTTGACGGGAGCGAAGTCGAAAACTATCTCCTCGTCGCCTATTCCTCTTTGTTTTCAGGCGGAAAACCCTATACTTCGATTTTGTGCCACGAATTTATGCACGTTATCGGCGCTCCCGATTATTATCGGTACGACGAGGGGGACGATCCCGTAGGCAATACCGATATTATGGGCGACTCGGCAAAAAGGCTCAATCTTTCTTTGTCTTATCTCCGCTATAAAATGGGTTGGATAGAAGAAGGAAAAGATATCCTTGCGATCGAGGAAAGCGGAGAATACGCGCTCGAACCTACCGAAAACTCGCCCGAAGTAAAGGCTTATAAAATAGTTTTGTCCGATTATCTCAAAAAAGACGGGGAAGAGTTCTCCGTAGGAGATTGCTACTATATAGAATGTAGAAAAACGGCGTCCGGAACGGGGCTTATAATTTACAGAGTCAACGAAAAGAACGGTTTTATAGGTCCGGACGGGGAGTATTCTTCCATAAATTACGGAAACGCTTACGGCGATCCCGAAGTTTACGTTTACAGAGATTGGGTAAAAAGACCATTTTCGTCGGAATATTATCCCCGAAGCGAGATCAACGTGGGATCGCTGAATTTCGGAATAATATACGCCGACGGAATTATAAAAAGTTACGGCGGAAAGGACGAAAACAAGAATATCGTTACCGATTCCGACGGCAACAATACGGGCGTATCCTTAAAAATAACCGGTTACGACAGGATAGCCGAAAGGGTTACCTTCCAAGTCGAGATACCCGAAAAGAGCGAGGGAAAAGCGAGCGATCTGAAATTCGATTTTACCTCTTCGGGAGTTTATTTTGACAGCGGACTCAGGAAGGGCTTCGTATATCTTCTCGAAAGCGAAAAAGAGTTGAAAGACGTAGGATACGACGATATAATAAATTCTTCCGACGTAAAAAAAATACCCGTATCTTTCAAGCGCGTCCGGTTAAGCGGTAAAGAGGGGTACGTCTACGTTTTTGCGGACGACGGCAACGAGAGAGGACAAATATATTCCGCGGTATACGCGAAGGATAGTAAAAAGGGATGCTCAATGCTTTTGTTAGGGGTGGGGCTTCCCGTCGGAGCGGTAATAATTTCCGCGGGGATTATAATTTTACTCGCTAAAACGGCGAAAAGAGTACGAAACGAAAGGAAATAGTCTAACAAAAACGAGATCGAACCGCCGAAAGGGCTAAAAAGAGGCGGCTAAGGCGAGTTACGCTTTGTTCGCTCGGCTAAAAAAATATAATTATTGCATAAAATCATTTGCCAAGAAGTTTTTTTTGTGATAAAATAGATAGGCTATAAAATTCGCACCCGAGGCTCGGTCTGCCTTTCGTGCCCGTGAAAATCCATTCAAGCGCGGGTTGCGGCGGATCAAATAAAAAGGTTCGGGGAGGAATAACGGAGGAAAAATTATGGCATTAACTTCTATGAAGCAACTTCTCGAAGCGGGCGTTCATTTCGGACACCAGACGAGAAGATGGAACCCCAAAATGAAAAAGTATATCTACGGCGAAAGAAACGGTATCCACATTATCGATCTGCAGATCACCGTCGGACTCGTAGAGCAGGCTTACGACTTTGTCGTAGACGCGGTGAAACAGGACAAGACCGTCCTTTTCGTCGGAACCAAGAAGCAGGCGCAGGAAGCCATCCAACAGGAAGCCGAAAGATGCGGAATGTACTATATCAATTCGAGATGGCTCGGCGGAACGCTCACCAACTTCAAAACCATCAAAACGAGAATCGACAGACTCAATAAACTCGACAATATGGAAAAGACCGGCGAGTTCGATCTTCTTCCCAAGAAAGAAGTTTTGGGACTTAAAGCCGAAAGAGATAAACTCCTTTACAATCTCGGCGGTATAAGAGAAATGAAATCTCTTCCCGGAGTAATGTTCGTCGTAGATCCCAACTGCGAGATCAACGCGGTAAAGGAAGCGAGAAAACTCAATATTCCCGTCGTTGCTATAACCGACACAAATTGCGATCCCGACCTCGTGGATTACGTTATTTCGGGTAACGACGACGCTATCAGAGCGGTAAAACTTATCGCTTCGATCATTGCCGACGCCGTTATCGAGGCAAAACAGGGCGAGGATGCTGTTCGCCGTAACGTAGTTGACGACGAACCCGTCGACGTTGAAGAAGCGGTAACCGAAGAGGCTATCGCGGAAGAACAGGCGACCGAAGAAAAAGAAGCCGCCGAAGAAACCGAAGTCAAGGCTGAAGAAAAAGCCGAAGAAACCGTTGAAGGCTGATTGGAGGGAAAATTTATGAATTTTACAGCGCAGGACGTAAAGACGCTTCGTGAAAGAACGGGCGCAGGAATGATGGATTGTAAAAATGCTCTCGTCGAAAACGACGGAGATATGGAAAAAGCGATAGATTACCTCAGAGAAAAGGGTATCGCGAAAGCCGCCAAAAAGGCGGGCAGGATCGCTGCCGAAGGTATAGTGGACAGTTATATCCATATGGGCGGAAGAGTCGGCGTTTTGCTCGAAGTAAACTGCGAAACCGACTTCGTCGCCAAGGGAGATATGTTTAAAGCGCTCGTACACGACGTCGCTCTTCATATCGCCGCGGCAAATCCCCAATACGTTACCAAGGAAGAAGTTCCCGCCGACGTTTTGGAAAAGGAAAAGGCGATACTTCGCGCGCAGGCTCTCGAAGAGGGCAAGCCCGAAAAGATCATCGACAGAATGGTAGAAGGAAGGATCAATACTTTCTATGAAGAAAATTGCTTGCTTTGCCAGAAATTCGTAAAAGACACTTCTAAAACTATCGAACAAGTGGTCATCGAAGCGACCGCGCAGATCGGAGAAAAGATCTCGATAAGAAGATTCGTTCGTTACGAAATGGGCGAAGGACTTCAGAAGAAAGAAGAAAATCTTGCCGATGAAGTTCAGGCGCAAGTAGACGCGATGAGGAAATAATAACACCGAAGGCTGTCGTAGGTCTTTTCCGCGACAGCCTTTGTATAATTTTAAGAATCGTTTTCCGACGCGGCGAAATTTGCCGAACGGAAAAAATTTTGATATCGACGGAGGCGGAAATGAAAACGGCGTATAAAAGAATTCTTCTTAAAATCAGCGGAGAGGCGTTGTCGGGGGATAAAACTCACGGGTTTGACGCGGCGGCATTAAAGGGCGTCGCCAAACAGATCGCGGACGTTATGAAACTCGGCGCGCAAGTCGGAGTGGTCGTTGGCGGCGGTAATTTCTGGAGAGGCCGTCAGGGCGACGAGATGGACAGGACTACCGCGGATTATATGGGAATGCTCGCGACCGTAATAAACGCGCTTGCCGTTGTGGACGCTATCGAAAGGGAAGGGGCAGAAGCGAGAGTTATGACCTCTCTTCAGATCTCCGGAGTCGGCGAGCCTTTCAATTATAAGGTTGCCGACAGGTATTTAAAAGAGGGGAAAGCCGTCGTTTTTGGCGGCGGAACGGGAAATCCCTATTTTTCGACCGATACGGGCGCTTCTCTTCGCGCGGTCGAGATCGGGGCGGACGCGTTATTACTCGCGAAAAATATCGACGGGATATACGACAGCGATCCCAAAATCAATCCCGACGCTAAAAAATTCGATAAACTAACCTACGACGAATACGTCGAAAAGGGGCTTAAAGCGATGGATACTTCGGCTGTCGTTATGTGTAAGGAAAACGGACTTAAAATTCACGCGTTCGGCTTAAAGGGAGAAAATTCCGTAGTGAACGCCGTTGCCGGAGCGGAATACGGAACGGTTATTTATTGATAGGGTAAGTTAATAATAATTGTTTTTTAAAAATTATTGCAAAAAAAATAAATATATTATATAATTAGAAAAACGGAGGCATTTTATGGCGCTTGATATAGAAAAAGTAGAGATGATAATGATGGACGCCGAAGAAAAATTCGAAAAATCGGCGGAAGTTTTTAAAAGCGATCTGCTTCAGGTCAGGGCGGGCAGAGCCAATCCGCACGTTCTCGATAAGATAAGGGTAGATTATTACGGAACGCCTTCTCCAATAAATCAGGTCGGAAACGTTTCGGTTCAGGACGGACAATGTCTTGTGATCGCGCCTTGGGATAAATCTCTTTTAAAGGAGATCGAAAAGGCTATACAGGTATCGGAGATAGGGATCAATCCCACCAACGACGGAAACGTCATTCGTTTGGTTTTCCCGACTCTTACCGAAGAGAGAAGAAAAGAGATAGTAAAACAGGTCAAGAAGATGAGCGAAGACGCCAAGGTCGCCGTCAGAAACGTTCGCAGAGATTGTCTTGATTCCTTAAAAAAGATGAATAAGGCAAAGGAAATGACCGACGACGAATACGCGGGCTTTGAAGAGGAAATAGAGAAATCGGTTTCCAAAGCCGTCGACAGCATCGAAAAGGCGACCGCCGAAAAAGAAAAGGAATTGCTTACCGTATAATGACGAAGGGAAATATTCCTCGCCACGTCGGGTTTATAATGGACGGGAACGGCAGGTGGGCGAAAGAACACGGCAAACCCCGTACGTTCGGACACAAAAAGGGCGCGGACGTGATACACGAGATAGTTTCGGCGTCGTTTAACGGCGGAATAGAAGTGGTCAGTTTATACGCTTTTTCCACCGAGAATTGGGCAAGACCGAAGGACGAAGTCGATTCGATTTTCGATCTGCTACGTAAATTTTTGAAAAAATACGCGAAAGAACTTATAGACGAAGAAATAAAACTTATAATTTCGGGAGATCTTTCCGCTCTTCCCGAAAATTTAAGGTCGGAATGCCTTGAAAGGATCGCCGACACTTGTAGATTTTCCGAACACGTTTTGAATATAGCGATCAATTACGGTTCGAAAGCGGAGATAGTCCGCGCCGTAAACCAAGCGCTTAAAAACGGAAAAACTCAAATTTCGGAAGAAGATATTGCGGAAAATTCGTATACCAAAGGATTGCCCGACATAGATTTAATTGTGAGGACGGGCGGAGAACAAAGACTCAGCAATTTCTTTTTATGGCAGGCGGCTTACGCGGAATTGTATTTTACCGACGTTTATTGGCCGGATTTTCATAAAAAGCAACTCGGAGAAGCGATCGGCTGGTTTTCAAACAGACAAAGAAGATTCGGGGACGTTTCGCCGAAATAAAGGTAAACTTATGTTAAAAAGGACTTTGACAAGTATAGTAATAGTCGGGTTGATAGTCGGTTTTTTGTTTTTAAGGACTATCGACGTCAGGCTGTTCGATATATTTTTATGGGGAATGGCGCTGTTCGGCACTTTTGAGTTGCAGAGAGCATACGGAAGCAGGACTACTAAGTTTCATAAGATCCTGGCTCTCGTTTACTGCGTCGTTATTTACCCTGCGTACGTTTTGACCGTTCCTTACGGCAGAGCGTATATTATCGCTATACTTATCGGTTTTGCGCTTATAGCGATCTCGTCGCTCGTGTTCAGTCATAAAGACGCGACTATCGAAGGTATAGGGCTTACGCTTTTATCTTTCGTTTATCCTACGGCGTTACTTATCCTTATTTCCGAACTCAGCCATCAGGGACACCAGGGAGCGCTCATTCTCGCTTTCGTAATAAGTCCTTGTACGGACGCCGCGGCGTACATAGTCGGTTCGCTTTTAAAGGGACCGAAACTCTGTCCTAAAATTTCGCCCAATAAAACGATAAGCGGGGCGATAGGCGGTGTGATCGTCGGAATTTTGAGCAGCGTCGCCGTATATCTCGTTTTCGGGAATACGATATGGAGTTTCGCTCTCGATTGCGCGTATTACGCCTTTATTGGATTGGTATGTTCCCTTCTTACGATCTTCGGAGATCTGGTGGAAAGTCAGATAAAGCGAAAACTTCAAGTTAAGGATATGGGAAAACTTCTTCCCGGACACGGAGGAGTACTCGACAGGATCGACGGATTGCTTTTTTCGTCCACCGCTTTATACGTCGCGTTTTGCGTCATCGTAAAAAATACGGTTTTCGTGATATAATTTAGAGCAATTTGAATAAAATAAAGAGAGAGAATGATTTTCTCTCTTTTTTAACATTAACCAAAGCATTTTAAATCCGAACCCGTCATAACGTCGCTAATTACGTTCTATTTACGCAAATTCTCACTTGATGTATTTGTATACGCCTGCGTTCGCCTTTACGAAAATATTCTCGTAATATCGGCGTTATGATGCTTCACACCTTAAATAGAGTATTTTGTGGATATTTTTGGTGAGGGCGAGCGGAATAGAATATCGATTCATTCTGCGAACACTCGCCGAAAAGAACGCAAAAGACTTATTTAAGGCGAGTTTGGATATAGAATGCTTTGGTTAAGGGGAGAGAATATGAAGAGGATAGCCGTTTTAGGTTCAACCGGTTCAATAGGGCGTCAAGCGCTCGAAATAGTCGAAAAATACCCCGACCGTTTTAAAATAAGCGCGTTGGTCGCCGGAAGCAACGCTGAACTTTTAGAAAAACAAATAAATAAATTTCGCCCCGAGATCGCAGGGCTTTACGACGCCGGGAAGATCGCGTCGATAAAAGAGATCCCGCAAGGAACTACTTTGTATACAGGCGAAAACTGTACTTTGCACGCGTTGGAAAATTGCGATCTCGCGTTGATAGCGATAAGCGGATTTGCCGGGCTTAAACCCACTCTTTACGCGGTTAAAAACGGAATAGACGTCGCGCTCGCGAATAAAGAAGCGCTTGTCGCCGGCGGGGAATTGGTGATAGCGGCCGCGGAGGAAAAAGGGGTAAACATTATACCCGTCGACAGCGAACATTCCGCGATATTTCAATGCCTCGGTTTCGACAGGAAAAAGAAGTTCAAGAAACTCATTATCACGGCGAGCGGAGGCGCATTCCGAGGACGCGGGAGAGAGGAAATAGAAAAACTTAAAGCGAGCGACGCTTTAAAACACCCTAATTGGGATATGGGGCGAAAAATCACCGTCGATTGCGCGACGTTGATGAATAAAGGGCTTGAAGTCATCGAGGCGTGCCGTTTATTCGGCGTGGGACTCGATAAAGTCAAAGCGATCCTTCATCCCGAAAGCGTCATACATTCGATGGTCGAATTTGACGACGGGGCGATCATTGCTCAGATGGGGTACCCTTCTATGAAAGTTCCTATTTCGCTTGCGTTTACTTATCCCGAAAGGATAGACGTCGGAGTTCAGGGGTTAGACCTCGCCGGTAAGAGCCTGAATTTCGGGGAGATCGACAGGGAAACTTTTCCGTGTTTTTCGCTCGCTCTTAAAGCGTATGAAATGGGCGGGATCTATCCTTGCGTTCTGAGCGCGGCTAACGAAGAGGCCGTTTCCTTGTATTTGCAGGATAAAATCGGATTTTACGGTATTTCCGACGCAGTCGAATACGCCGTCAATAAATTCGGAAAGGCTGAAGCCGACGAAAAAACTTTGTATGCCGTAGATTTCGAGGCGAGAAGATTGATTAGAGAGAGATTTGATATATGACGATAAACCTTTTGGCGTTTTCCGACGTGATGAGAAACGTAGGCTTCGGGGCGCTCGCGATCTTGATATTGATGGTTATGATAACCGTCCACGAATTCGGTCATTATATCGTGGGAAAAATTCTCGGATTTAAGATAAACGAATTTGCGGTCGGAATGGGTCCCGCGATAATAAAAAAGACGAAGAAAAACGGAGAGATCTTTTCTCTTCGCCTTATTCCCGTAGGCGGATATTGCGCTTTCGAAGGAGAAGACGACGATAGCGAGAGCGAAGGCGCGTTTAATAAAAAAGAACCTTGGAAGAGAATACTCGTTCTTCTCGCGGGCGCGACGATGAACTACCTTCTCGCGCTTTTGGTGATAATAATATCGATGAACGTTTACGGACAATCCACTCTCGGGGTGTCTTTGATAAAACCCTACGACGGTTCGGATGAGGCTTATATAAGTCAGACGCTTGAAAACGGCGATCATATCCTTTCGATAAAGCGAGGGAATAAGCGTTCTTCGATATATATGACTACCGATCTTATCTCCGCGCTTAATCACGCGGAAGAAGGAGAGGTCGTCGAGGTTGAGGTGATACGGGACGGAGAAACTAAAACCATTCCCGTAAAACTGAGAAAGGGCGTCGAATGTTCTAACGTTACCGAAGTCGGAAAGGCGTACGACGCGCTCGGCTTTGCGTCGGCTCTTAAAATAGTCGAGAGCGACGACAGGATATTTAAAGCCGACGAATATCTCGTCCGCATAGGCTTTTCGGGAGAAGATTTCGACCAAAGCAAAATAGTTTACGACGAAGAAGATATCAGGGCGACGCTCGAAGGGGCGAAAACGGGGGATAGCGTATCGTTTTGGACTTCGAGAGAGTCAAAATACGATTGGGTATTGCCTTCGTCCTGGGATAACGTTGATAAAAAAGACGTAAATTCCGTTCTTGATTTTTTGGGAATAAAAGAAAAGGATTACGGTTATTACGTTACTTCAGATTATAGAAAAGTGGGCTTTTTCCGCTCTATAGGCAGATCTTTCGGTTATTCTTTCAGAATAGGCGGAACCATTTTCAGAACCTTGGGCGAACTCATTACAGGCAGGCTCGGAATAAATTCGATGGGCGGAACCGTAACGACGATCGTAACGGCGACTAAGGTCATTCAGATGGGACCGTGGTACGCTCTCGAAATAATTTCCTTTATCGGCGTAAACCTCGCGGTGTTCAATTTGTTGCCTATTCCCGCGCTCGACGGTTCGAAAATAGTTTTCTGCATTATCGAATGGATAAGAAAAAAGCCTATCAACCGAAAGGTCGAGGCTATTATACACGCGATCGGGTTCGTTCTGATACTTACTTTCGCGATCCTCGTCGACGTATTGCAATTTATTTGATTAAACAGGAGAATATCTTTTACGGGATATTCTCTTTTATTTTTCCTTTTTCGGGGGAATATCGTTCAATTTCCACTCGTCGTAGACGAACGAACAATCGGTTTTCAGAAAGAAAATAAGGAGAAGTACGGCGCAAATTACCGATACGGCGGCGGTTATGACTACGTTTTCTATCGTCCATAAAACTCCCTTGCCGAAATAATCGGATAAAAATCCCCCGGCGTCGAAAAGGAAGTGGATAATTATCGGAGTCCATAGTCTTCCTGTAAACAACGCGGTCAAAGCGCAAGCGCAGCCGATCAGAAAAGAATACCCCACCTGAACGAATACCACTGGGGAAAACCCGCCGAACAGATTAAGAAGATGGGTCGCTCCGAAAATTGACGAAGAAATGATTATCGCCCAAAAGGCGCCTTTTTTATTTCTGTCGGTTTTATATAAGCATAGCGGGAATATCAACCCGCGAAATATACTTTCTTCTAAAAAGGCGATGGAAAAACAAAAAACGAGATAGGTCGCGATTTTTAAAAACGAGCCGTTTATCGACATATAGCCGAGTATTTTCGGTACGATCGGAAAGTTGTCGACCGCAACCGCAAGCGCCGGCAGACAAAGTAAGCATCCTTTTATCGACGCGGGTTTTGGATTTAGGGATCTTGAAAAGCCGAACTGAAAAATAAGATATACGGGGATCGCGGCGCATATCAACTTACAAATTGCCCCGACAAAAAATATTATTTCGTCGGAGCCGCCGAATAATCCCGCTATTTTTTCGTATGGCGCCGAAAACGCGCCCACGGCGTACAATAAAACCGTAAGGATCATACTTACGGTATTTTTTTTTGCCGAAAGTTCAAGCCCTTTCATCTTCCGCCCGCCTTATACCAAAGTACGGCGACGAGGGTTTTGGCGTCCTTTATTTCGCCCGACTCGATCATTTCGTAAACTTTTTCTTTTTCTATCCATTGAGAGGTCAAAAATTCAGTATCGTCGAAATTTTTTTTGCCCTCTTCGAAACGGTCGGCGTAAAAAATGCCGATTATCTCGTCGGTGTAACCGGGCGAGGGATAAATCGAGGTGATTTTCTTTAAATTTAACGGAATAAGCCCCGTTTCTTCTTCGAGTTCTCTTCTCGCGGTCCGGATAAACTCTTCGTCTTTATCTCTTTTTCCCGCAGGGATCTCCCATATCTCTTCTCCGTAAGGATAGCGATATTGCCGTTCGAGAAGTATCTTGCCGTCTTTGACCGCTAAAACCGCAGAGCCGCCGTTATGAGAAACTACTTCTCTTTCTCCGCGTATCTCTCCTTTCGTGAGTATCTCGTCTACTCTTAAAGAAATGACTTTACCTTTGAAAATTTTTTTTGAAGACACCGTGATTTCTTTCATACCATTATTCCCGATTTTGCGTTTTTGTAATTACTTCGGTAATCTTGTCGACGTCAAGTCCCGTTTTTTTGTTTGCTCTTGCGGCGTATTTCAGCGCGATAAAAGACAGCGCTATATCTCTTTCCCTGTTTTCTTTTAATGCGGAGATGAGTTCGCTCAGAAGAAAGGCGATCTCGCTTGCCTCTTCGTCGTTAAGTTTAGGATTCGCCGCTATCATATTTTTTTCGCCCGAAAGATATATAGAAGCCTCTTTTATCTCTTTCGATTCCAAAACGGCGGCGGGTTCTTTTTCTTCTGCCTCTTTTTCTTCGACTTGACTTTGCGGGGTTTCGACGTTTCGATCTTGATCTATTTGTTCGTTAACGAGCATATAGGCGTATTTTTCGACGAGAAGTTCGAACGGGATAACCGCTTGCGTTACGAAGAGAGCGTAACTCGATTGTTTGCCCCCTTCCGACGGGAAATAATCGTTCAGAAGTTTTATAAGGTCGGTTTTCTTGTCGTCGATCTCAACGAGAAGAAGGAAGATAAGCGCGAGAGCGTCCTCATCTCTCGCGGGCATCGTAAACACGCCTTTTCCGTTTATCGAACGCGCGAAACATACCTCTTTAAAGGTCGCGTAATCGAAATTTTCCGTAACGTGGCGGAATAATTCGTAAAGCATTTTCGAACTCGCTATTATTTTCAGCAGTTCGCTGATCTTCTTGTCGGCAAGGATATATTTCGCCCCGACGAGATCGGCGGACGCCTTTTTGAAGTTTTCTATCGTTTTTTCCCGAGTCAGCATAATTTACCTATCAAATTTTTAAGTTTACGGTTATAATTATAACATATATTTTTTTTATGCACAATTATTTAATTAAAACTATTGATTTTTTTTCTTTTTTTTTGTATAATATAATCGGTGGATTGTAAAAGGATATTTTTACCCGATCCCCACTAAAAAAACGGAGGTAGTAATTATGAAATCGGTTCAAATTTCCCTTCAGATGGCAAGTCAGGTCAAAAACTTCGTCGCTATCGTACAAAAATACGCTTACGAAATAGATCTTCGCAGCGACAGATACGTCGTAGACGCAAAATCTATTCTCGGAATATTCAGTCTTGATCTTGCAAGACCCATAACCGTGGAAATACATTCGAACGATTGCGAGGATCTTTTGGAAGAACTTAAACAGTTCGAAGCCTGATCCTTAAACCGTCTTTATTTACTTCGGAGGAAATATGCTGGTCAAAGGCGACGCTTTGGTTAACAAGTTAATATTGCTGTTCGTCTTTGACAAAATGGAAGTCCCGCTATCCGAAAATACTATTTTGGATATGTGTTGTTCGTCGAACGGCTGGATAAACTATATGGATTGCAAGCCGCTTTTAGCGACGCTTTTGGATCATTCGTTTATCTACAACGTTTCTTCGGGCGGGGAGCCTCTTTACAGCATTACTCCCGACGGCAGGATATGTCTTGCCGATTTTTACGTTCAGATACCGTCCTCTCTTCGCGAAGAGATCTCGGTTTTCGTAAAGAATAACAGGGCGAAATACCGTAAACGACAGGAATGCGTCGCCGATTATTATATGAATAAAGACGGAACTTATACGGTATATCTTAAAATACTCGAACCTTCCCAACCGATGCTCGAAATAAAACTCGTCGTTCCGAACAGGCAGACGGCGAAAGACGTCTATCGCAAATGGGAAGAAAAAGCGGGCAACGTATACGCGGGCGTATACGATCTGCTCGTGGACTGAAAAAGGAGAAGAAATGCAAACTTATTTGACAAAAGGAACTTGCAGCAGACAAATTCTTTTCGACGTAACCGACGACGGCTGCGTTGAAAACGTTAAATTTATCGGCGGATGCAGCGGAAATTTACAGGGTATCGCAAAACTCGTCCAAGGGAGAAAGGTCGACGATATAATAGAAACTTTAAAGGGCATAAAATGTAAAGCCAATACTTCTTGTCCCGACCAGTTGGCGAGAGCGCTCGAAGAATATAAAGAACGCAATAAACAATAATTATTCGCGAAAAATATGCGAAAGCGTCGTATTTCGTTATGAAACACGGCGCGATTTAAATTTAAGGAGAAATTAAAATGTATAAAAACGGAAGAGTAACCATACCGACCGACGAAACTTTCGTCGAGGGGACCAAGGAAATTGCGAAATTATGGGGCGCGGACGCCGTCAGAGATTGCGACGGGGTAAAATTGCCGAAAAATCCCGGAGAAATAGCGGATAAGGTCTATAACGTGTACTTTGTCGATCGCGGCAATCACGAATGGGCGAAAAACAATCCCGACGAATGGCAGCATATGTTCGTTATGACGCCCTACATAACCGCTTTCGGGGACTCTTTGACCGTGCGCCTTATGGACACTTTTTACGCCGAGCAGGTCAAGCCGGATTTTTCATCGGAAGCCCTTAAATATATGGAAGTGATCGACAGGACTACGGGCGAAATTCACGGATCTTTTACCGTGGATAAAGAAAACGGGAAGGTCGTCATCGAAAAGACCACTCCCTTTCATCAATATACCGTTGCGTTCATTATGATATCGCTCTGGCATCCCGTTCATATGTATAATTATATTACTAACGGATGGAACGAGCCTCATCATACTATGTACGATCCCTATTATCCCAAGACCAACAAATTTATAAGGGAAAACTTAAAAAGATGGTGCGATGAGAACCCCGATTGCAACGTCGTGAGATTCACTACTTTTTTATATATGTTTTCTCTCGTATACAACCAAAAGGGCAAAGAAAGAAACGTCGATTGGTTTGGTTACAATATGGCTGTAAGCCCTAAAATGCTCGACGATTTCGAAAAGAAATACGGATATAAAATGAGGGCGGAGTATTTGGTAGACGGCGGATTTTATAATTCCACTCACCGTATTCCCTCTAAAGAATATAAAGATTATATGGAATTCGTTCAGGATTTCGTAACCGAAACGGTAAAAGACCTCGTAAGGATCACCCACGAAAAGGGCAAAGAAGCAATGATGTTTTTGGGCGATTGCTGGATCGGAGCCGAGATCTTCGGAGAAAGGTTCAAAGAACTCGACCTCGACGCGCTCGTCGGCAGCGTGGGCGGCGGAGTAACCGTAAGGATGCTTTCTGACGTAGAAGGCGTAAGGTATAAAGAGGGCAGATTTTTGCCTTATTTCTTCCCGGATACCTTTTTTGACGGTAACGAGGACAATGCGGTCGCCGAACTTAATCGGAATTGGATCACGACAAGGCGCGCGATGATGAGAAATCCTCTCGACAGGATAGGATTCGGCGGATATTTATCTCTTGCCGCAAAGTTTCCGAAGTTTATCGGCAGGGCGGCGGAGATATGCGATGAATTCAGGTATATTTACGATACGGTAAAAACGCAGGATCCTATGAGTTTTGCGAAAGTCGCGGTTTTAAACTGTTGGGGCAAGATAAGAAGTTGGATGTGCAATATGACTGCGCACGAACTTTGGTATCAACAAAGTTATTCATATCAAGGGATATACGAGGCTTTAAGCGGACTTCCCGTAGACGTGAGTTTTATAAACTTCGACGACGTAAAGGCAGGTAAACTCAAAGACTACGACGTGGTAATAAACGCGGGCGACGCGGGAACAGCCTGGAGCGGCGGAGAAAAATGGCTCGACGAAAAAGTGATAACCGAAGTAAGGAAATTCGTCTATAACGGCGGGGGATTTATAGGCGTAGGCGAACCTACGGCGATTCAAAGCAACGGGAGATTTTTCCAACTTTCGGACGTTATGGGCGTAGAAAAAGAGTTGGGAATATCGCTCGGAGAGGATAAATACAACATAGAAAAACACCCTGAACACTTTATAACCAAAGGAATAAAAGCCCCGATCGACTACGGCGAGGATAAAAAGAACGTATACGCTCTTGATTGCGCGAACGTGATAGATATAGTAATATCGGACAGATTTATACGAAAAGTGAACGTTGGCGAAGTGAAGATGGCGACGAATACATACGGAAAGGGCAGAAGTTTTTATATAACGGGACTTCCGTATTCGGCGGAAAACGCGAAAATGCTGTACAGAGCGATACTATGGACGGCAGGGAAAGAGGATATGGACGAAAGATCGTATTGCGATAACCCTTTGACCGAAGCGCATTTCTACGGCGACAGATACGCTATCACGAATAATACGGATAGAGAACAAAAGACCGCTTTTTACGATATGAACGGCAAAAAACGGGAAATTATTCTGAAACCTTACGAGATCAAGTGGATATTCGAATAAAAACAGAACTTTTTGACAATCGCGTTTAACGGCGATCTGAAAAATAAAAAAGGGGAGAAATATGGATATGGAAAACAAATCGGGTTTGAAGAAATGGAAGACTATAGCGTTGTTATTTCAAATGGTTTTGATCGTTTTGGCAACCGCAAGCACGGGATACGTCTTGGGCTTTTGTATAGCGAGTAATTCGGGCGCTCTTTTTATCGTCTCTTATAGTATCGTGGCGATCTCGTACGTCGCAGTTGTATTTTACGCCGTCTATGGGTACAAGAAAGACGACTCGTATTATCTCGGCGCGGTATACGCGTTTACCGTCGCTATACTTTTGAACGTTTTGTTGCCTTTCAGAACTACCTATCAGTTGGTTACGCTCACGGTTTTGTTCGGACTGTATATAGCGTTTGCTCAAAGATTGGGGAACGTTAAAGCGGCAAGTTGGTTATTGTTTTTTATGGTCGTGTTCGCGGTTGCGTTTTCGGTGTATTCGACAGTTACCGCAAGAACTGAAAATCTTCAGCAATTAAGCGACGATCTCTTCGCCGTTTCGGCTATGTATATTTCAATATGGACGCCCGTTATTATGACCGTTACCCTCGGACTTGCTTACAGCGTCAGAAAAAAGATATAAAAATTTGTTTACGTAAGCGAATTTTGTTTGAGAGGCTCTGACGGACGGACCATAAAAACGAGGCGGGATGAAAAATTATACGGCGAGGTTTTGCCGAAACCCTTAAAAGGGAACCCTCGGCAAGATACTTTTGCTTACGCAAAAGATATACGAATAAAATTCGCAAGCGAATTTTGTTTGAGAGGCTCTGACGGACGAACCATAAAAATGAGGCAGGATAAATCCTGCCTCATTTTTATGGTGCATCCGGCGAGGCTCGAACTCGCAACGAGGGCGTCGGAGGCCCTTGTTTTATCCAATTAGACTACGGGTGCGTCTATTATATTATATATTTTTTCTATCCTTTTTACAAGCGTTTTTCTTCGCTTTTTTTATTTTTGCTCATTTTCGGGCTTTATCGGCGTTCATCCATTTATAAAAAACTATTATATTTCGACGAGCAGATCATTCTAAATAAAAAAGTTCAGCGTTTTGTTCGTTTTATTCTCAGTCTATATAAACAGATAAATTTCGATTGACAAAAGTTCGAGTATAATTTATAATTTTCATCGAGGTATTTATGGAAAAGAAAAAAGTTGTCGTCGGAATGAGCGGCGGCGTGGACAGTTCGGTCGCCGCGCTCTTGCTGAAAGAACAAGGTTACGACGTTATCGGTCTGTTTATGAAAAATTGGGAAGAGGACGATCTGGACGGGAATTGTACGGCGGAGTCAGATTACGCCGACGTCAGAAGAGTTTGCTCTCTTCTCGACATTCCGTATTACGGCGTTAATTTTTCTAAAGAATATATGGACAGGGTTTTCGCCTACTTTTTAGACGAGTACAAAAAGGGAAGAACGCCCAATCCCGACGTGTTGTGTAACAGGGAAATAAAATTCGGTCCCTTTAAAAAATACGCCGAGGACCTCGGCGCCGATCATATAGCGACAGGGCATTATTGCGGGATAAGGCACGAAAACGGAGTTCATTATCTTTTAAAGGCGAAAGATTCGAATAAAGATCAGACCTATTTTTTAAATCAGTTGTCCCAAAGTCAGTTGGACGGGGTTTTGTTTCCCCTTCAGGATCTTACCAAACCGGAAGTGAGAAAAATCGCCGAAGAAAACGGGCTTGCGACCGCGGAAAAGAAAGACAGTACGGGTATCTGCTTTATAGGAGAAAGAAAATTCAGGCAGTTTCTGATGAATTATATTCCCGCGAAAGAGGGAGAGATAAGGACTTACGACGGAAGAGTCCTCGGAAAACATTACGGACTTATGTATTATACGATAGGTCAACGTAAAGGACTCGATATAGGCGGACAGAAAAACGACGCCGGAAGATGGTTCGTAATAGAAAAAGATATTCCGAATAATATTTTATACGTCGCTCACGGCGAAGAGGACAGACTTTATTCCAAAGGTTTAGTTTCCTATAAGTGTAATTGGATACCTTCCGAACCCGAAAAAAAGCAGTTTGAGTGCTTCGCAAAGTTCAGGTATCGTCAGGACGAACAAAAGGTAAAGGTCAATATAACCGATAACAGGATAGAAGTCGAATTTGCGGAAAGACAGCGAGCGATAACCGAAGGTCAATTCGTCGTGTTTTACGACGAAGAGAAATGTTTGGGCGGCGGCGTAATAGAAGAAGTCGTTTTTTAAAAGCCGATCAAACAAGCCCTTGCCGATACGAAAAATATCGGCAAGGGCTTTTAAAATGCGTTGACCGCAACAAAAAGTCAAAATATTGATAATTCGTTAAAAAAAATCGGGGAAAAGGTGTTTCCGGATCTTGTTGCGGGTCTGATTTTGCCCAACAAAAATATAATAACATAAAAAGCGGTTTATGTCAATACCTTTTTCGAAAATTTCACAATGTGAAAAAACGGGAAAAGGTATTGACTTTTTGTCTTCGAGGGGTTACAATATAGGCGTAAAAGGCGAAAAAAAACAAAAGGAGTAAAAAAAGATTTCGCTTAAAACGAAAGGAGAGGTCCGATGAATTAAGTACTTTAAAATAGCCGAAATTCTACTTTATTTAAATTTGGCAAAATAAACCGGAGGCAAATAATTATGAAGAAAAATTTTATCAGGTATTATTTTAAAGAAAAATAAAAAGGGAGTCCGCCGATGAATCGTTCAGTTTGATCTAAAAGTAAAGACGTCAAAAATAAATAGTTCGCTTGCCCCGACAGAGGGAAGCGAAATCAATTAAAAAAGTTAGTGTGTACGCTTTACCGTTAAAATTTAATATCGTTTAAAATATATATTTATATGGGGTTTTGCGTTGCAAAACCCCATACCCCATTTTTAAGATAAAAATATGCCGTCGGCGATTATTTCGATTGCCGACGGCATTTGTCCGTCTTATAAAATTTCAAGATTTTTCTTGAAGATCCTTCTGAAATCCTGCGACGCGTTCAAAGCGTCCTTAATTTCGAGAGAAGCGTCCCCGTCGACCTCGGTTTTCATAATGACCGAATCGCCGAGAACGTCGCAATTAAGCGACAAAACGCAAGACGACATACTTCTGTCCAAACTTTCGGCTATTCTTAAAATAATTCCGAGTTTTCTGATCGCGTCGACGTCCTCTTCGGTTATATAAGCCTTGTATTTAACGAGGTCGCTGACCGCAAATTCGTCGTTTTTATGGGCGGCGGCAACGAGCGCCGCCATAACTATCTCTCTGTTTGTCATTCCGTATATGCTCGCGTTGAGGATAATGTAGGCGGAATGTTTTTCGAAATCGTAATATTTTATGGATGTTCCCGCGTCGTGGAGCATCGAAACCACTTTAAGTATTTTAAGATATTGTCTGGGGAATTTATGAAGAACTCTCAACTGTTTAAAGAGTTGTACCGACAAATTGACGACGTGTTCGGCGTGATTTTCGTTGAGATTGTAGAATCTCACGAGAGTGCGAAGGCTGTAACCCAATACGTCGGTTATAGGTTTGTCTATCGTGATCGGCATAGCGTAGTTAAACATTATTCCTTCGCGAAGTCCGCACCCCGAAATGGTCAATTCGGGAGCCTTAACGTATTTCATAAACGCGTTTATAGCCGCGAACGCGCTGGGAAGTATATCCGCCCTGCCGCTCGATATTCCCCTTATCCTCTTCTTCTTGTCGAGATCGAGAACTTTTATCGTGTCGTAAATTTTTTCGAATTCTTCGTATCCGATCTTGTAGTTATGAACGGTGTTTAAGGGGCATTTGGTCATCATTTTGCTGAGTTTGCAAAGGCTTCTTACGGAGCCGCCCACGCCGATAACCTGAACGTCGGGATCGAGTTCCTTGATCCAATCTATCTGCTTTAATTGTTCGGTGAAAAATTCCTCGATTTTAAGAACTTGTTCTTCGGGGGATAAACCGTCGTTCTGGAAAAGTTCGGTAAGGGTTACCGCTCCGAACGGGAGAGTAACGTGGTTAAGCAGGTTTTTCCTGTTGTATTGAACGATCTTGGTGCTTCCGCCCCCGATCTCGAAGATTATTCCCTTGGGAATATCCATAGTGTTTATGACGCCTTTATAGACGTAAGTCGCTTCCTCTTCGGCGGTCAGAACGCGAAGTTTGATTCCGCAGGTCGTCGCGACTTCGTCGAGGAAACTCCTCTGGTTTTTAGCCCTTCTTACCGCTGCGGTCGCGACCGCTATGATCTTTTCGATACCGTAAGCGTCGCAAAGCCTTCTGAACATTTTTAAAGTTTTAAGCGTTTCGGCAATTCTTTGCGGTTTCAAGAAACCGTCGCGTTCCATATCTTTTCCGAGCCTTACGCTTTCTTTGATCTGGTCCGTAACTATAAAATGACCGTCGCCGAGGATTTCCACGATGACAAGTCTTGCCGTATTCGAACCGAGATCGATAATCGCTATTTTTTCCAAAATAAAACCTCTCGTATATATTATAAAAATATTATTTATTTTACTATAAAATAATAACACAAGAACTTCGTTTTGAAAAGGGCTTTTTGGCATATTTGTGCAAAATTATCTCTTTATTGTGCATTTTGCTTACGCTGTCTACAACATATAGTATTAAATTAAATATCGCGTCTTGGGTTCGTTCGTTTTGATCCCGTTTTTTTCCCGACGAGAAATTGAATTATCGACAAAACGCAAAGAAATCCGCCGAATATTTTTTTCAGCGTATTTCCGCGTATTCCGGAGATCAAAAAACCGAAAACAACCGAGCAAGCCACCGCGGGAATGATTATTTTCGCTAAACCTTCGGTTTTAAAGGTTTTGTTCTTGCCGTGTATGGAAAGCGCGATTATCGAAGAGGGGATGAAGGCGATGAGATTGGCGCTTTGCGCGATCTGCTGTTCGACGCCCGAAAACGTGGTCAAAAGAGGGATCAAAAGAGTTCCGCCCCCAAGACCCATTCCGCCGAGTATTCCCGAAAAAGCCCCGAATAGGGCGATAAGCAAATATTTTATCATTTTATAAGAAGATAAAGTCCCATCAGGAAGGTTATCGACGAAAAAACGGTTACGAGCCAACCCGGGTTTATTTTTTTAAGTAAGATCGCGCCTATCGGCGAGCCGACGGACGCTCCGATAGCGGAAGCGAGCGCGACGGCAAGATCGACGTTGCCGCTTATGATATATGCGAGCGAAGAAATAAAGCAGACGGGTAGAACGACCGCTATCGCCGTCGCGTGCGATCTTTTCGCGTCAAACCGAAGAAAGTATTCCAAAGAGGGAACGAGGACGGAACCGCCTCCGCCGCCGAACGCGCCGTTGACCGTTCCGCATATTGCGCCGATCAAGAGAGGTAAAAAGTTTTTTTTATCATTCAAATTAAACATAAATAACGGTATAATCGACTTATAGGGGAATTTTTTTAAGTCGGATCCTTAAAAAGACAGGATCTGAAAAATTTTTTACGCAAATAAGTATGCGTTCCAAAACGGAAAATAATGTGAAAAATATTAAAAAATCTCTGTAAAACCCTTAAAAAAACTTGTAATTACTTTAAAAGTGTTGTATAATAGACAGGTATAAAAATCTACTGTTACAAGGGTGACTTATGAATAAGACACAAAGTAAAACCAAATTCAGAACTCCGATCGTGTGGATCGCAATGCTTATGCTCGCATTCGTGTTGGCGTTTTTCACGGCGTGCGGAAATCAGACTTCCGCGTCCGATTCGTCGACGAATTCTTCGACTTCGGATGAAAGCGAAACCGTTGAAACGGACAAGCAGACGCTAAACAACGGCGATTTCGAGTTCTATACGAATTCAAAGACGACCTATCCTTACAACTCAACGACGACTAAGTGGCGTAAAACTACGGACAGCGACGTAAAATCGGCGCCAACCTCTTCCGTTACTTCCGGAATTATAGATACCGCGACCGAGGCATTCGCCTCTTTGTCCGATACCAATAAACCCGTCGACGCTGATGGTAACGTCGTCAATCCCGGAACTCCTCTTTCGGAGAACGACGAAAATACCGAAGTTAAGGAAGACGGGACCAAGATCCTGATGATCCACAATAAGGTTACTACCGCCAAGCAGGGCACGGCTCAATATTTCACTTCTTCGACGACTCTTACGCTCGACGCCGGCGATTACGCGGTAATAAGCGTTTACGTCAAGACGATGAATCTCGCGTCCATTCAGGGCGGAAAAAATTACGGCGCTTATATAAAAGTAAATAACACCGTGTATTCTTCCATACAGCCCACGGTGATCAAAAATATCAACACCGAAGGCGAATGGAAAAATTATAAAATTTACCTTAAACCTTCCGATACGGCTAAAACTTCGTTTACGGTCGCGCTCGGACTCGGAATGGGCGACAGCGTTAATAAAGCGGAATTGTGCGAAGGGTTCGCCTTCTTCGATAACGTCGAATATACCGTTATAGACAAAGAAGAGTACGATAAAGCCCAAGCAGGTTTCGTCGCGTCGTTATACGATGAAGATTCCGAGATCGTCGAAAGCGAAAACGCGTTTACCGTAAATGTCGCCGAAAATAAAAACGTCGGCGTCGTAAAGGTGGATTTTTCGAAAAAATACGAAACGCTCGATATAAAGAACGCCGACGCGGATTACAAAGGGGAATATAATAAAGTAAATCCCAACGCGGCGGGAAATAAAGTTCTCGAATATCCCGCGGGATATACGACTTCGGCGGTTAAGGCGGGCGAAGAAGAAGTTCCGGCAAATTCGATCTATATGGACTTTACCGCTAAAAGCGTCGGCTCTTCCTTCTCTTACGTCGGAGCAAGCAGGGTTTTAAATAAAGGCGAATACGAGAAAATATCTTTCAAAGCGAAAGTTTCCGCTCTCGCTTCGTCCGATAACGCGACCGTAGTTTTGCTTGACGGCGAAAACGAAAGTTCGAGCGCCGTATTCTCCGATTTCACTACCGACGGCGAATACGCGACTTATAATTTCTACGTTACTTCGGATTACGACGAAATGAACTACGCTTTGAAATTCTCGTTCGGTCCTACTTCTCTTACCGAAGATTCGGATATTAAAGATCTTCCCGTAGGTTACGCGATATTTACCGATTTCACGGTTACCTCGCTTACCGAAAAAGAGTACGACGAAGTTAATACTTCGGGAGTAAACGCGGTAAAGGCGACGCTTAAAGGCGATTACCTCAATTCGAGCGAAAGCGAATCTGCGGACGAAGACGAGGACGATTACGAAGATATAAAAGAGAATTACGCTTTCGGAATCTCCAACGCGGATTACGCGACGATCGCGGATACTTACGTTGATTTCAAACAGTTGACTTCTTCCTCATATAAGGTTCTCGGAAACGCGAAGGCGATCGGCGTCGTAAACAGTAAGTACGCCGATAAATACGGTCAATTCCTTTCCGGAACGGCGACGGCGGCTTTGAAGGATCTCGAAGAAAAAGCCGAGACCGAACACGTTCAGCCCTTGTTTATTTCAAACGATAACGGCGCCGCCGGCGTTCGCGCCGCGAACGTAAGCCTTACTGCGGGAACGACTTATTATTTCACCATAAAAGTAAAGACGGTAGACGACGCGAAAGCGTATATTTATATAATAGATAAGAACTCGTCCGACGCGACCGAAAACGAGGTAGGACAGATCGTTTATAAGGTAGAAGATTTCAAGGTTACCGACAATCAACTCGGAAGCGGTAAAGAGGAAACTCTCTATACCGTCGTTGCGGGAAGCGCAGACGTCGACTATACTACCGTAACCTTCTACGTCCGTCCTAAATACGACACCACTTTGGCTATGGAATTCTGGAACGGCGCTCGCGACGGAAAAGATAATAACTCCGGAATAGTGTTCTTCGACGGGTATTCGACCGGAACTTCGAGTTATGCGACTTACGAGGATCTTGCCGCGGAATATAAAGACGCCGACGCTCAATTCGACACTTACGTTTATAATCAAGGAAAGATCTATTCTTATTATGATTACGACAACGATGAAAAGGCGACCGACGACGACGGAAACGAGATCTCGGAAAACGCCGAAGATTACGTCGTTTTCGCGGAGAATAAAGATAAGACGATCAAATTCTACAGATACGACGTGTTGAGCGTTTACAACACCGTAGAAAAGGAAAGCGAAGAGGAAAGTTCGGAAGAAGAAACTTCGTCCGAAAACGAAAGCGAAGCGACGGATACGACCGTTGGAAATATCGGTTGG
Source organism: Clostridia bacterium (assembly GCA_017479185.1). Classification (GTDB taxonomy): domain Bacteria; phylum Bacillota; class Clostridia; order Christensenellales; family Borkfalkiaceae; genus UBA10281. The sequence continues at coordinate 3,322 of JAFVCP010000051.1, read as the reverse complement.
CTTCAGGTTACTTCGATAGTTATCGCGGTCGCGCTTATCGCCGCTTTGGTTGCGATATTCGTTCGTAGGGGCGTAGAAAAGAACAAGAAAAAGAAAGCCAAGACTCAAAGTTATTACGTCGGTTATGATAAGAGTACGCGCAGAACTGTTTCTAAAAACGGTATTCAGGCGCCCGATGACGACGGAAAGGATTACGATTACGACAATCCCGAAAATAACTGATACACCATAAATAAAAAGCCGTCCGTAAGTCTACGGACGGCTTTGATATCTCTCGGCGGGATTTATATACGGGCGAATATGTTTTTACGGTAACGCCCGCCGAATTATATTGATTTTTAAATATTAAAGGAGCATAAAAATGAATAAGGATAGATTCGTTGCGTTTTTTGACGCTATAATGGCGATAATTATGACGATAGTCGTTCTTGAATTCGTTATTCCTTCGGGTACGGATTGGAGCGATCTCGGCGTGTTGGCGTATCAGATATTCGCTTACGCAATATCTTTTTTCTGGCTCGGCGGAATGTGGATCAATATTCATAACGTTTGGCACGACGTAGATATCGTCGACAGGGGAGTGTTGTGGACGAATATAACTATGTTGTTCTTTTCCTCTATGATACCATTTCTCGTCGTTTACGTCGGGAGAAATATAAATCAGATCGTGCCGCAATTATTGTACGGGGTAGACGTTTTGATCATAACGGTTTGCAATGAAATAAGCGTGGAACTGCTTGCAATACACCACGAATGCGTAAAAAAACAATTAAAATCGTTCAGGATCTCGATTTCCATAGATTTAATGATCAAAGTAATAGGAATTGTCGTCGGGATAACCGTTTTCCCTATGGCTATTATTATTTCCGTCATCGTCGCTATGGTGTTTTTAATGATTTGGAGAGGAGTAAAACACCCGATATAAAAAATTTGCCGAATTATATTCGGAGAAAAACCGAAAATAAACGCGTGGAATTAAAATTTCCACGCGTTTTCATTTGTTTGAATACCGAAGATCAGTTGTTTTTGAGATATTCTTCTTTGACCGCTTTCGCTATGGCGTCGGCAACGCCGGCGTCGAAAGCCTTAGGAAGAATATTGGTTTCGGAGAGTTTATCTTCGGGGATAAACGAGGCGAGCGCTTTGCAAGCCGCGACTTTCATTCCGTCGATAATATCCTTCGCTCTGGCGTCCAACGCCCCTCTGAAAATACCGGGGAAAGCAAGTACGTTATTTACCTGGTTGGGATAATCGCTTCTTCCCGAGCCGACGATAGCAGCGCCTGCCTTTAACGCGAGTTCGGGCATTATTTCGGGAGTGGGATTTGCCATCGGGAAAACTATCGACTTTTTGTTCATCGATTTGATCATTTCTTCTGAAACAATATTGGGCGCCGATACTCCGATAAACACGTCGGCTCCGACCATCGCCTCTTTAAGTCCGCCTATAAGTCCGTCTTTGTTGGTTACTTGGGACATTTCCCTTTGAGCGTCGTTCATATTTTCGTTGTGTTTTTCTAAAATACCGAACTTGTCGCACATAACTATATTTTTCGCGCCCAAAAGGAGAAGGAATTTGGCGATCGCTATTCCTGCCGAGCCTGCGCCGTTTATTACTATTTTGACTTCTTCGAGTTTTTTGCCTACTACTTTAAGAGCGTTTGTGAGCGCGGCGCCGAGAACGATAGCCGTGCCGTGTTGATCGTCGTGAAATACGGGAATATCGCAGAGTTCTTTAAGTTTTCTCTCTACTTCGAAACACCTCGGCGCGGAAATATCTTCGAGGTTTATACCGCCGAAACTTCCCGAGATAAGGTATATAGTACGAACGAGTTCGTCCACGTCTTTGCTTTTAACGCAAATGGGTATCGCGTCTATCCCTGCGAAAGTTTTGAACAAAAGGCATTTTCCTTCCATTACAGGCATACCTGCGACGGGACCGATATCTCCGAGTCCGAGGATAGCAGTGCCGTCGGTAATTACGGCGACCGTATTCCAACGACGAGTAAGTTCGTAACTTTTCGATTGGTCTTTTTGTATTTCGAGGCAGGGCGCCGCAACGCCGGGGGTATAGGCGAGAGAAAGATCTTCTCTCGATTTAACTTCTACTCTTGGAGAAACTTCTATTTTTCCTTTCCACTCGTAATGTTTTTTTAACGATTCTTCAGCGTAATTCATACTATGAAAATCTCCTTTTATCGCTTATAGCCTTACTTTTCCCACGGGAAAACGTATTGAGTAAGACCGAGGTCGTCCCTTACTTTGATCATTTCTTTCTGAACGGCTTCGTTAATGGGAACGCCTTTGTCTTTTCTGTCTTGCCAAACGAGGTACTCTTTCTCTCCCGCGGTGTAAATTTTTTCCGCTCCCGGGGCTTTTTTGGACGCTCTTACGCTGCGAAGTATTTCTCCCGCTTTTTTCCTGCAAACGTCCTCGCCGAGGAAGTGGTTGGTATCGATCGCGATAAAGAAGTGTCCGAGATGATATGGTATCTTATTTCCGTTTTCATCTTTACCGTTAAGATCCTTGCCGTAAGCGCCGTCTTGTAAGGCTGCGGAAAGAAGTTCTACTACCATAGCGTATCCGTAACCTTTATATCCGCCGAGCGCCTCGCCTATTCCGCCGAGAGTTGTAAGCGCGGCGGTTCCGTTTCTTATCTTTTTAAGGGCTTCTCCCGCGTCGCCTTCGACGGCGTTACCGTCGAGATCGATCATCGTTCCGGGGTGAACGTTTTCGCCTATTCTCGCGTAATATTCGATCTTTCCGTTTTGAGTTATCGAGGACGCGCAGTCGATCAAAAAGTCAAAAGGTTCGTCGGTCGGGATCCCGATCGTAAGGGGATTCGTGCCGAACATTCCTTCGACGCCGAAAGTGGGCGCGACGGAAGGACGGGCGTTGGTCCCGGTTATCCCGATCATACCTTCTTTGGTACACATAGAAGCGTAATAACCCGCAATACCGTAATGGCAGGAATTTCTTACGACTACCATACCCATACCGTATTGCTTTGCTTTGTCCATAGCAAGGCGCATCGATTTGTAACCGATGACCTGTCCCATTCCGTCGTGTCCGTCTACTACGGCGGTGGTCGGGGTTTCCTTGACTATCTCAAAGTTGGTTACGGGATTTTGTATTCCGTCGTTTATTCTATCGATATAAATTGGTTTGAAACGATTGCATCCGTGAGATTCTATTCCTCTCTTGTCGCTTTCGAGTAAAACGTCGGTACATATCTTCGCGTCTTCTCTCGGAACGCCGACGCCGACAAAAGCGTCCTCGACGAATGCGTAAGCGGTTTTCCAATCAAGATTCATTTTTGGCAT
>JAFVCP010000050.1 GCA_017479185.1 Clostridia bacterium | reverse complement strand
TATGTTAATCCTACGTTCCGAATTTTTTTAAATCTGCATTGTTTTTTGCCTTGACAAATGATTTAAGGTGGTGTATAATTTATGTTGTTAGCGGTTACTAACCGCAAATAAAGCCTTCGGCTGTATTTTTTTGAGATATAGTTAGCCTATGCTAACCAGCCGAAACGACCGTCGGGATCGAATAGGTAAAGGTCGATTCGGAAAGGAGAAGAAGGATGAAATATCACGTTGAGAAAAATACCGTTCAGGAAACCCTCGTCATACCTCTTTACGGCAGAAAACTTTGTGGCGAACTTTTTCCGAATTTATTTCGCGACGACAAAGCGGTGGAACTTATCGGCAAACTCGATTACGACTTTTCCGATCTTGAAAAGAAAAGCCGTAGTTTTGCCCATCGTTTCGGCGCGTTGGAAGTCGCTATGAGGGAAAACGATCTTATGATCGAGGTAAAAGATTACTTGAAAACACACCCGAAAGCGGCGGTCGTCAACCTCGGATGCGGGCTTGACCAGACGGCGGAAAATTGCGATAACGGCGAGTGCGTAATATATAACGTCGATCTGCCGGGCGTAATGGAAGTTAGGAAGGCGCTTTTGCCGGAGAGCGAAAGGGTGAAAAACGTCGCCTGCGACTTAAACGATACTTCGTGGTTTGAGAAAATAGAAGATAAAAACGGCGCCGTGTTTATAGCGGCGGGCGTGTTCTATTATTTTAAAACCCAAGATATAAAGAAACTTTTCAAAGCGATGTCGGAGCGGTTTAAGGGCGGTCGGCATTGTTTCGACGCGGCGAATAAACGCGCTGTCAAAATTATGCTGAAAACGTGGGTAAAGGAAGCGGGTATTACGTCCATTAAAGACTATTTCAGCGTGTCGGACACGCGAAAGGATATTACGCCGTGGCTTGAAGGGGCGACGGTAACGAGTAGGGGATATATGCTCGGATATAACGACTTAAAAGACAGGTCTGTTCCGAAGTCCTTTCGTTTTCTGGCGAAAGTGGGCGACGGGTTTATGAAAATGCAGATCGTCAGAATAGAGTTTTGAGGAAAAATATGAAATACGGGTTTACAGGTTGGTTCATAAAATTCGCGTTCGCGAAAACGGCGTTTGATTTCGTAGAGAAAGAAATACCCGAAATTGATATACCATCTTATAAAAAACGGGTATTAAACGAATATAAAGCCATCGTTTTAAGAACGCCCGCCGTCGGCAGACTGAAAGAAAATATGTTCGTGATGACGATGTACGCCGGCGCTTTTCTCATCGCCCTTTATAAAGAGGCGGGCGGAAAGTTGATCGACGATAAACTCAAAGGTCTTGTCCGCGCTTCCGCCTATTGTCCTTTAATGGTAAAGGCGAAAAAGGGAAAAAACGCTTTTACGGAAAAGGAGATCGAAAATCGGACGCGGCAGGCAAAATGGTCGAGAGATCATATCGACGAATACCCGATGAATTGGTTCTATTATTTTGAAACCGTACCGGGGAAAGAGGAATATTACATTACGCACAAGCAATGCGGTATATGCAAACTTACCAAACAGGAACATTGCGAAGAGATAACAAAATATCTGTGTATGATGGATTATTATACCTTTGAAATGCAGGGAGCCGTTCTCGACAGAACCAAAACGCTCGGTTACGGCGACGAAGAGTGTAATTTTCACTTGATGAGTAAACAAAGGGCGGACGAGATAGGATTCAAGCGAAGCCCCGACGCAAAATAAATCGATGAAGAGGTGAAAGATGGTTTGGCTCGTTACGGCGGTTCTGTCTTTGATAATGATGATAGGACTTTTCCTCGTTTTGTGGGGAGCGGTAGGGTTTATTCAGAATAAAAAGTTTTTTACGTCGGCTCCGAAAGACGTTCAAGCCGCTATCAAACTCAAAGAAGAAAGATTCAAAGGGCAACACGCCTTAGGTTGGATCATTCTGATCTTCGGGTTTTCGCTTGTGATCGCGCCCATAGTTTTCGGAATATACGACGGCGTTAAAAGAGGAATGGGCTATTGGGAGTTTTTTATTCGCCTCGTTATAATGCTCGAATCGCAAAAGGCGTACGATATACTGTTTTTCGATCTGTTCCTTTTGTGTCATTCGAATTTCTTCCCGCATTATTATCCCGAAACCAAAGGCTTGGTAGGTCCCCATCAATTCGGATTCAACTATAAATCGCATATCGTTCAGATCGCGATTTTGCTCGGAGCGGCGTTTTTGCTCGCGTTTATAGGAACGTTGTTTTAAGAAAGAGGTCTTTTAGTATGAAGTACGTCGGTATATATTGGGCGTTTTTCGCTCCGAAAATAAAAAAGAGTATCAAAAAGAGATTCGGGAAAGATCTTGCCGTAAAATCGATAGTAAACGGCAAGGCGGAGTATCGAAGACTGCTTGCGGAAGCGGATGAACTCGGCAAGGGAAACCCGATGGCGATGAACGCCTATTTCGCCTACGTTTTCGCGGCGGCGTGGCTCGGCTCGGAAAGAAAAATAACGCCTGACGAAATGGCGCTCGTGATGACGGACGTTCTCACGAGTCAACCTCTTAAATTCTATTTCGGCTTGACCGATCTCAACAGCCCGAAAGACGAGAAAAAATGGGAACGGGATATGAAAAAGTATAAGGCGTGGTACGAGAAAAACAAAGAGAGTTTTCCCGTAAATTGGGTGGTGAATTTCGATGAAAACGCGCGTAAGCAAGGATCGTATTATTACTTTACGCGTTGCCCGATCTGCGAGTTCTGCGCCCGCGCGGGGATCTCCGAACTTATGCCCGCGCTATGTTCCACGGATAAGATAATGTTTAAGTTGCAACACGGCAAACTTTACCGCGAACACACGATCGCTTCGGGCGGGGCGGTATGCGATTATTGGATAGTCGGCGACAAAGTCGATAAACCGAGATAAGAAAGATGAAAATACCGTATGAAACCAAAATATCGAATAAAAGGTGGTATGTATACGATGTTCCCGGCAATATAGGCTGGATCGCTTATATCGTATGCTTAATACTCGGTTTTATCAAACACGGGGAAAACGCGGCGATAAATATCGTCGCTATCGTTCCCGCCGTTTGTATGCTTATCGGCATTGCGGAACTTATAAGCGAGAGAATAGCGAAACTCGATAGGATATTGCCGAAAGCGAGGTTGTATCGCGGCTTCGGCGCGTTGACGCTCGGCGGTTTGCTCGGGTTCATCGTCGGGCTTGTCGCGGTTTGTCGGCATTTTAACGCGATCAATCTTATTATGACGATCGGCGGCGCATTGTGCTTTGTTTTCGGGGGCTTGTTATTTATAGGATATAAAAGGAAGAAATAAAGGAGTTACTTATGAAAGCGGATTATAAAAATTGGGTGCCGAAAGGTATGGTGATCGGATTTTGGCTCGCGGCTTTGGCAGCGACGGCGGTTACGGCGGTTTTTGCGGCGGTCGGCTTTGGGGAAGGTTTAACTTGGGCGATAGTAATCTTTTGCGTTTTTGCGGTCGTCGCGGTCGCGCTTTCGTGCGTCGCGGCGTATATGCAGATATGGCATAACGCCTTTTCGTATAACGGAAAAAGAAAACTGTCGAAACATATCGTTCAGGGAACGGCTAATTTTATAACCCTTCCCGTCGGCGGGACCTGTCTTGACGTCGGGTGCGGAAGCGGAGCGCTGACTATCGCGGTCGCGAGGAGAAATCCCAACGCGACAGTGGTGGGCGTCGACCGGTGGGGAAAAGAGTACGCTTCTTTTTCGAGGGAACTTTGCAGGAATAACGCCAAGGCGGAAGGGGTGAAAAACGTCGTTTTCAATAACGGCGACGCAAGAAAACTTCCTTTTCCCGACGAGAGTTTCGACGCGGTAACGAGCAATTACGTCTATCATAACATTCCGTCGAAAGATCGTCAGGCGATCTTGCTCGAAACGCTCAGAACTCTTAAAAAAGGCGGCAAATTCGCTATACACGACCTGTTTACCAAGCAAAAATACGGCGATATGCGGGCGTTTATCGGGAAACTCAGATCGATGGGCTATGAAAAAGTCGAACTGATAGATACGACCCAAGGCAAGTTTATGAGCGGAAGGGAAGCGAAATTTCTTTTTCTTTCGGGGTCGGCATTGCTCGTGGGTAAAAAATAAAAGGAGAGGTTAAAATGGGACTTTTGAATAAATTTTTCAATCAGACGAGAAAACCCGAGGGCTTTTTGGGTAAAGTGATGCTGTCTGGAATGAATGGCGGCGGACACGCGAGTTTAGCCGATTTCGGTATGGCAAATTTACCGAAAACGGGCATAAACAGGATAGCCGAACTCGGTTGCGGCGGGGGCAGAAATATCGACGCTCTTTTAAAAAAATACGATAAAGCCTTCGTTACGGGCGTAGATTATTCGCCGTTGTCGGTCGAAAAGGCGATAGCGTTCAATAAGAAAAACGCCGACCGTTGCGAGATAAGACAGGGCGACGTGTCAAAACTCGACCTCGAAAAAGGTAAGTTCGACCTTGCCACCGCCTTCGAAACGGTGTATTTCTGGCCCGGACTTAAAGATTGTTTCAGGAACGTGTTCGACGTTCTCAAAGAGGGCGGGTATTTTCTCGTCGTCAACGAGTCGGACGGAAAGGACGAATCGGGTAAAAAATTCGAGAAGATAATAGACGGAATGAAAGTATATACCTCAGAGGAGATCGGGGAAGCGTTGAAAGAGGCGGGCTTTAAAGAAGTCAAGGCGTTTTGCCACGATAAAAAGCCGTGGATCGCCGTTCTCGCTCAAAAATAAGCGGTCAATCGGTAAGGCTTACCTAACCGAAAATAAGGGTTGATTTTTCTAAAAAAAAAGACTTGTTTTTACAGTTAAATTATTGACATTGCTCATCGTTTGTGATATAATCGGTTACGCTGTTTAAAGATAAATCGAGATTTTATCCTTGATTTTATCCGATAAATAGCCCTTTAAAAAAATACGGGGCTTTCCCGATATTTTTTTGAGATTTAGTTAGCGTAGCCTAACTAAAATCCCGACCGAGTAAGATCATCTGCAAAAAATCAAAAAATTTTAAAAGCGGGTTAGGTATGCCTAACCATAGGAGAAATAAAATTGGCGTTACTGAAACTTAAAAATATCGGCAAGATATACGACAGCAACGATATACTGACTATCGGTATTCGCGGCGTCGATCTTGAATTCGATTATAACGAGTTCGTCATCATAGAGGGCGAAAGCGGAAGCGGTAAAAGTACCCTTTTGAACGTTATCGGGGCGAACGACAGTTACGAAGAGGGCGAACTGTACTTCGACGGGCTGGAAACGTCGCATTATTCCGAGGCGGAGTGGGAAAGATACAGAGATAAGAATATCGCCACTATCTTTCAGGATTTCAACATTATAGAAAACCTGACCGTACAGGAGAACGTGGAACTCGCTCTTCTTCGCTATGACGACGGAAGAGAGAGAAAACGTATCGCGAGAGAACTCATCGAAAAGGTAGGGCTTACAAAGCAAGCCAACCAAAAGGGGAGTAAACTTTCGGGCGGCGAAAAGCAGAGGACGGTCATTGCGAGGGCTCTCGCGAAAGACAGTCCCGTGATCCTCGCCGACGAGCCGACGGGAAATCTGGACGTAAAATCGAGTAAAGAAGTCGCAAAACTCTTAAAAGACGTATCCAAAGATAAACTCGTCATCGTGGTTACGCATAACCCCGAATATTTCAAGCAGTACGCTTCGAGAAGGATACGTATTTACGACGGACACGTTTCGGAAGACAGGGTGATAGAAAAACCCGCCCCGAGAGCGGACGTAGAGATAAAGCAGATACCTCAAAAGAAAAATCACGATTTTCTGACGACGATGTGGATAGGAAGGCTCAATTATAAGAGCCGTCCGAAATTCGCCGTTATGATGACGTGCGCTATGTTCGTATGCGCGATAACTTTGTTTTTGATATTGTCCGTATTCGGCGGAGCGCTTATAAAGCCGTATACCGAAACCATAGATAAGACCGCCGTCGAAGGAAAAGTTATAGTATCTGCGGCGAGCGGGACCATAACCGAACGCGAACTCGACTTTTTAGCGAGCGAAACCAACGCGGGATACGTCCTTTTAAACAGGGAAAAAGCGGAATTCGAGGTAACCGTCGCTAAAAAGCGGGGAATGCTTTCGTCGTATAAGGTAACCTGCCTTTACGCCCCGTACATATACGATCCTTCCAAGGGTAACGCCGTCCTCGTAATGCCGATATCGGCGAGCAGGGACGCGGAAGTCATAAAAAACGCCTTTATCGGCGCCGACGTAGGGATAGAGAGCGTAACGGTGGAAAAGAAACTTTCGGCAAGCGATATAAGATTGTATCTTTCCTCGGAAGATATAGTTGAAAACGGCGATAAGATAAAGGCTATCAATTCTAATATGAAACTCGGGGAAACCGATTGGACTATCTATACTTTCAGGAAAGATCCCGAACTCGAAAACGGCAAGATCGACCTGATAAACTCCAATTCTTACGAAGCCGAAAAATATCTCGCCGTGTTCTCGATAAAGGACGACAAAACCTATTCTGTCGCTTCGTCAAACGAGTTCGACGACGGGGTAGACGGAATAGTAGTGGAGTTTTCCGAAAGCGATTACGACGAGTTGTTCGGGAGAAAGGAAAGCGAAGCCAATCAATCCTGCCTGTATTTTTCGGATACGAAAGCGGCGGAGAGCGCTATCGAAAAAATACCCGAAGGGTATATCGGAATGCTCTCTACGGGCAGAGTTTATCTGTATAACGCGGGCGACGTGTTCACTATGGATATCGTCTATTATATCGCGCTCATCGCGATAAGTATTCTTCTCGCGGCGCTTATAAGCGTTATTTTCGGCAGGACAGTCAAGATCTATTCGGCGGACTTCGCCGTATACCGAACGCTCGGCATATCGAGCAAGATTTCTTCGCGTTCGCTTTACGCGCAAATGTTGTTCATCTTTTTGCCGACACTCCTTCTTTTGCCCCTCGTTTCGTTGATCGCGACGGTGTTCCCGGGCAGCGGACTTACCTTTATCACGTTCGGAAATTATGCGTTTATCGAACTTATGATGCTTTTGATAGTCGAAGCGGTCGCGTTCGGTTTCAATAAGAGCATCAGCGGCAAATCGATCCGCAAAACCTTAAAGAGGGGGTCGAAATAATATGTCAAAAATAAAAGTAGAAAACCTGAAAAAAGTATTCAACGCCCATTCGCGCAACAGCAACAGGGTGCTGAAAGGGGTATCGTTCGAATTGCCCGATAAAGGCTTGGTCGCCATTTTCGGCAAGAGCGGAAGCGGTAAAACCACGCTTTTGAATATCATCGGCGGTCTTGATAAGCAGGACGGCGGAAAGGTATACGTCGACGGCGAATGTACGACGGGGAAAGCCGATCGCATAAGAAACGCCAAGATAGGGTTCATATTCCAGAATTACTATCTCGAAAAAGGTTACTCGATCGCGGAGATTATGCGTAACCAGATGATAATAGCGGGCTTTAAAGACGAGGAAGAAATAAAGCGGAGAACGGAAGCCGTCTTAAAACTCGTCGATATGGAACGGTATAAAAACAAGCAGGGCGACGCGCTTTCGGGCGGACAGCAGCAAAGAGTTGCGATAGCGAGAGCCTTGATAAAAGGTAGCGATATAATCCTCGCCGACGAGCCGACGGGCAACCTCGACGCGGAGAACACGACCAAAGTTATGGATATCTTAAAAGAGATATCCAAAACCCAACTCGTCGTCATCGTAACGCACGAAGTATCGCTCATCGAAAAATACGCCGACAGCCATATAAAGATAGTCGACGGAGAGATCTCGGAAACCGCGGAAGTTACCGAAGCGGTGGAATACGTCGCAGACAGCAACGAGATAGAGGTCGACGAAAAAACCGCGTTCAGACAAACCAACGGCGATTTTACCGTCGAATATTTCGGCGAGCCGACGAGCGGCGACGTTCAGATCATTACCGATAAGGGAAACGTCTATATAAAGGCGGGTAAAAACGTAACCGTTTTAGATAGCGGAAGCGAAAAAAAGATAGTGTTTAAGGGGGCGGAAACAGCCGACGGGGCGAAAAAGACCGACTCCTCGCTAATCGAAAAGTTTACAAAAAGCGGCGCGGCCAAAAACGGCAGATTGTTCAATTTCAAACGGATAATGAAGTCGATCGGAGTCGGCGGCGAGGAAAAACTCTATTCGACAGCCAATATTTTCAAGCAGATATTTATTCTTGCGATGGCGATCGTAACCTGTTTCTTCTCGTTCTCGGTGTTCGAGGCGATTTCCGCGACCGCGGAGAATAAAGCGCTCGGGGAGCATACCGCCTACGTCAAACTCGGTTCGGGAACGTATGAAATGCTCAAAAACGCGGACTCGTCCGCATACAGTGAAATAGATTTCTTCGAAACGCAGATGAGAGAGGGGACGTTCTCTTTCAATAACGTCGCTTCGCTTTCGGGTATCAAGGAAAAATACTCGCCCAAGTACATAAACGTCGGCGACGAGTTCGAGGGTCTGTACGGCGCTATGCCGAAAGACAACGAAGTCCTCGTTTCCCGCCGCCTTGCGGACAGACTTATCAAAGATCTCCGCGAAAAGGAAACGCAAAGCGAGCGTTCGCTCCTTATGATGGTATTCGATAACGATTACCGCATAAGCGGTATAGTGGACGGGGAAGAACCCGCAATCTATTTCAACATAGTCGATTACGTCAACTTTCTCGGCGTTTATTCGCAGGTGGGTTTTGCCGATAGACAGTCGTTCTTGCTCACTTCCGATTACGTCAACAACTATTTTTCGGCAGAGATCGCGCTTGCGCCCGTCGGGAAACGGCTTGAAACCACGCAGGTAGCGGTGGAGATCAACCGTAACTCCCTTTATAAAATGATGACCGACACTTCGCAGGCGGACACGGTCGTGGAGAGCGCGAACGCCAAACTCGCCACGACTCCCGCCGTATCGCTCGCAAACAGTTATCCTCTGACGGTCAAAAACTTTACCGTCGTGCGCGCCCGTATGGATACGGATATAAAGATATACGTTACGCAGGAAGTTCTGGATAATATTTTCGTGTATATCTGTCCGAGCAGCCTTTCCGACGGCTATTTCAGGGTGAGGGCGGAGAGCGAAGAGTTACTCGCCGCCGCACTTGATTCCGCCGCGGGAAATATCCCCGCGGAGAATATAGAAAACATTTACGAATCGCAGAACAAAGACAGGTTGGCGGAATCGGCAAGCGGTCTTACGCTCTATCTGCTCGTCGCCGTTTTGCTGTATTGCATCTACTTCTTCATAGAGAAGTCGGGAAGCGTCAAAAACAGTAAAGAATACGGCGTTTACACGGCGATCGGCGTAAATAAAGGCAATTTGCTTTTCAAAGAGGGCGTCGCGGCTTTTATGAACAATATCATATCGTATTTCGTGTTCGGCGTCGTAACGACGGCGATACTTACGGCGAGATACGCGGTAATAAACGTCGCGTTCGGCGGCTTCGTCCTTCTCACTCTCGCGTTCTTTGCGGTAAGCGCGCTGTTGATGATCGTGATTTCGCTCTTGCCCTATCTCTTCGTTCTTTACAAAACGCCCGCGCAGATACTCGCGAGATACGATATATAATAAGGCTCCCGAAATATTTGTTTACGAAAATTATCGGGAATACGATCGCCCGCCCGAAAGGGGTGAGAGCGTGGTCAAACGAGGTATTGACGCCGAATGGCGCTTTATACAAATAAATTTTTTATGGGAGGTCATTTAAAAAATGACGAAAAAGAAGACAAAACTTTTGGCGCTTTTCACTGCAGTTATCTTACTGTGTCTATGCGCCGTCCTGGTCGTCGTCTTTATTGTAAGAGGCGGGACCAATGAAACGTATACCGTTACGTTTATGGTTGAAAACGACGGTTCGTGGCAACAATACGTCGCCGCCAAAGAGGTGGACGAAGGTAAAGTGGATATGCCCAACGATCCCTCAAAAACCTACTATTCCTTCGTCGATTGGTATGAAGACGAACAATTTACCACGCCCTTTAAAAACGACGAGATCGCTTCGAGCAAGAAGGTTTTCGCGCGTTTTATAGCAAAGCAGGCGGACGTGTTTATCAACGGCGAAAGTCAGGGTAAACAGAATATCGTCGACGTTGTAAGCGGCTCGTATAATCCCGGCGAAGGCTTGGAATTCGACGGGTGGTATACCAACGAGGATTGCACCGTAAAATACGAAAATACGGACAACGCTTCGTCGCTTTACGCAAGGAGCGTTGCGAAATTGGTGTTCTATAACGGTTACGAAAACGTATACGAAGTCAACGTTTTGCCGGGATATACCCTTAAAGATCCCGCGGACGAACGCAATATCGTTACCGTCGAAGAGGACGGGGTAGAGGTTGAAAAACTTTATCGCGACGCGTATATCGCCAAATTCTATATGGATCCTAACGTTTTATTCTACGTCGACGAAGACGGTAACGACATAGAGTTCCCTTATACCGTCGATAAGAGCCAGACTATAAACGTCGAATGGCAATCCCCGGGGCTTTCTCTCGCGGAAAACGAGGGTTCGGGCAATCTTTCCTGCTCGTTTTTCGATAACCACGCGGCAAGATTCGCGTCGACCTACGGCGCCAACCATTGGAAGGAGATAAAAGACGTTATCGCGACTTGGCCCGTCATTCGTATTCCCGACAGGACTTATCTCGGCGAAGGCGAAGATTACAGGCTCCGCTATGTTGATTCGATACATTTTTGCGTCAATCTCGATAAAGCGACCGGCGCGACCAAACTTATCCTTGCCGACGGCATCAAGTCTATCAGGAACCTCAACCTTCCCGCGAATATCAGCGACTTCAATATGCCCAAGGGCTTGAAGATCATTCAGAGCAGTTTCTGCAATATTACGAACGAAAATATCAAGTTGACGGTACCCGACGGGGTGGAAGTCATCATCGATTCTTTCTGGAGCGGCGCGGTCGATCCCAAAAACGAGGAATATATCGATTACAACGAGATGAACTACGTCAACCACGGCAAAATGTCTACCGGTTACGACTACGATATAGCCCTTCCCGATTCGGTAAAGAACCTTTGCCTTGTTCCCGCTTGCTTTACTTTCGGCGAGAACTCCGCGTTCTACAAAACCGAAAGCGGCGACATTTATAAAAAGGACGAAAGAGGTCCCGTACTCGTCGCTTTAAACAGGGAAAATTATACCGATTACACCATTACCGTGCCGGAAGGAGTCGCCGGTATTCAGGTCGGCTCGCTCTTCAATTATATTTGGGCGTGGTATATCGAACTTCCGTCTACCTGGACGTTCGTAAACTACAACGAAGACGTTAAAAACTATCCCTATTATTGGTACAGAGCGCCCGGCGCGACCAATTCGACGAGTTGTTATTTGTATGACGAAACGCTTGCCGACAACCTCGCGGCTCTCGCTCCCGCGGCTACGCAGTTCTTTAACCGCGTCAGCGTATCTTCCGGCGGAATCTACGCGGGCGGACAGAGTTTCTCGTCCAACAGAAGTTTTAAGAGATTCTCGGTCAACAGGACTTCGATCGCGGAAGGTATCTGGAAAAACTCGTTCGGCTGCGACTATACTGCCGACGGGAACTTCGGCAGAGTTTGCCTTGTCGGAAAAGTCGCGGAAGGAGAGAGCGTTCCCGTATATATAAGCGCCAAGAACACGCAGGTCAACGAAACCATCGTGTTGAAAGATAAGACGGTGGTCAGCGGCAGCGCTCTTTCGGAAGACGCTTTGAAATCTCTTGCGGGCATCGACGACAGCAAAAATCTCACTTCGGTCAAACTGTTCGGAAACGTTTACGAATACGGAAAAGTCGACAGCGCGCTTTATCTCGACCTCGAATACGAGTTCAATCCCTGCGGCTTTACCTATGAGATCGTAGACGATCACGCCGTCATAACGGGCTATAACCGCGAGGAAGAAGATCTCGCTTACCCCGCGGCGGCGGAACTCGCGACGGGATATTATCTCGTTTATATTCCCGAAACCGTCGAGGGTAAGCCGGTAACGGAAATAGCGGCGAAAGCGTTTAAGGACGACGAATCCATAAGCCACGTTTTCCTTCCCGCTTCCTTGAACAGGGTGGGGGACAGCGCATTTGAAAATTGCGCCAACCTTTCTACGCTCAGATTCAAATACGGCGATCTGGAATATATAGGCAGAAGCGCGTTTGAAGATTGCGGCTTAAAGAGCGTTACTATCCCGACCGACAAACTTAAAGAGATCGGACCCAACGCCTTTAAGATCGCGGGACTTTCCCAGTTCTATACTCTCGACAAAAACAACGTTCAGCAGCGTTCGGGAGTAGCGGGCGAAGAAAGAACGCCCGGCAAGATCTACGCTTACGGCTCCACGATAATCCGCTATATGTCCAAATCGACGGAAAAACAGTACAATTACGATCATTCCCGTCAGGACGAAGTCGAAGTGGTAGACGTTCAACTTATCGCCGTCGCGCCCTCTTACGCTATATGGTATTCGTGGGCGCTCGGAGAGTCGGGAAGAATGGAAACGGGCGTTTTCAAGACCGACGGAGTAACCAGATTCGAAGTTATGGAAGGTTCTGTATACTACGTTTCCAAGTCCTATCCTTTGATTATCGGTATCGTCAGCAAGATACATAAAAACGCGCTCAGCGATATGAAAAACGAAAATCTTCTCAAAATAACCAACGTAACGAAAAAGGACGCCGACGGCAACGAGTACGTCGAAGCGACGAGCAATATTAAATACTATTACGGACAAAGCGAAACCTTGGACAGAGAGGATAAGTGGGTAACCGAAGAGCAGGTCAACACGATGGACGAAAGTATATTCGAGGACGGTTGGTACGAGGGCAGGACGAAGTACGTCTATAACGAGGACGGAACGGTCAAACTCGACGAAGAGGGCAATAAAGTTCTCAACTATAAACTCGACGAAGAGGGCAATATCGTTTACGACGCCGAAGGAACCCCCCTTATGAACGACGAATGGCAAGAACTTGCGGACGCTATGGCGGCTGCGCGAAACTATGCAAGACGTTGCTTTATAGTATAAAGCGAAAAATAAAAAATCGATAAAGGACGTTCCCCGCGTCAAAAGACGCGGGGAACCGCCCGAAAGATCCGAAAACTCGGAGGAAATAAATGAAAAAGAATGTAAGGCGTTTTTATCGTCTTTTAATGGTTTTATTGATATTGTCGGCGGGAGCGCTGTTTGTTTCCTGCTCGTCAACCTATTCGGAAAATGCCGACCCGAAGTCGATAATATCCGAAAGATACGGCAATAAAACGTATACGATCAACTTTTCGAGCGCGACGCTTTCGACGCCCGTCGCTCCTATGGAATATACGGCGCTCAGTATCCCCAAACTTCCCACGCCCGAACGCGTAGGGTACGTTTTTCAGGGTTGGTACTATGACGCCAATTATCTAACCCCGTATACCCAAGACAGTCTGTATATGAAAATGTCCGACGTAACCCTTTACGCCAAATGGACGGAAGAGCAGATAGTAAACAGCGGTATATACGGGATCAAATGCGAATTTACTCTCGTCGAGGACAGTCTGAAATTATCCGCGTACGCCGAGGAAAACGGGTACGGGGATCTCAACGACTATCTTATAGACAGCGAAATATATATGGAAAAAGCCGACGACGGACTTTTCCTTCGTTTTCAGTTTGACAGCGGCTATCAATCTTCCGCGGAAACCTTCGCCTTTGCTATCGGAGCGGAGAGCGGTTCTAAGTTCCGCATTGCTTCCGAAAAGACCATACAGATCGCTTCGGAGAGCAAGAGGACTTACTATATCGATTGGAAGAATAATAAAATAGACGAGCCTTGCTATCTCGCCGTAACTTACTATAATACAAAGGCGGCGGACGAGGGAGTGGACGTCGCTACGACCGCGGCTTATTATACCTTGCGGGTGGAGATAAAGGAGTTTTACGGCTTCGAGCAGTCCTACGTCAAGGTGAGATCGTCTTTGGACGACGGCTGGTATTCGGTACGCGCCTTTTATACCAAAGAAGACGGCGGGCAGACGGCAATGTCCACTTACTACGCGACTTATACCTATCTTCGGGTACTCGACGGCAAATACACTTTGATACTCGATTACAGTCCTTTCCACTTTCTCGGAAGCAATCTGACTTTTGAATACTATCCGAACCGCGTCGCGGTATTCGCGCCCGTCCGCGCTATTTACGGGCTGGGCGACAGACTTTTCGATACTTCTTCGTCCGATTGGCTGTTGGACGGGTACGACGCGGGGCATTATTACCCGATGCGGCTGGAATACCATAAAGCCGAAAGGAAGTATTACCATATTTTCGAACTCGGCGAAGAACTCAAAAAAAATTATATGCTCGTCAACACCGTTACGGGTATGATGGAACTTATGACGCAGGCGTACGGCAAAAACAACGTAATTATGTCGCTCGACTTCGATCACGTTTTGCAGATAAGAGAAGAGGAAGTAAATTATAAGCCTTTGACGGGCGACGCTTACGAATACAATTACTCAACTTCTTATTATCCCGGCGCCGCGAACGATTTCTTCAACTCTACGAAAATGTACGAGCATATAACCGAATACGGTATAAGCGATTATAACGTAAACTATTTCTTTTCGGGAAAGACGGTAAACGACGCGATCTCCGAAGAAAACGTGTACGACTTTTCAATCGATCTCACGCCTTACGCGGCGACCGCGGAGATGGTCGTAAAAGACAGCAGGTATCAGATCGCTCATTTCTCTCTTAATTGCGACGTGTACGGTTATACGCCCGAAAAAGGAAACCTGTACGCCGACAGTTATACGACGAAAGGCGTCGTAAATTCGGGATTGAGAGAAAGGGTCCTTATAGTAAACGGAAGGAGTTTCCGCCCGGGCGACGAAATAGACCTCGAAGAACTTTACGCCGGAATTTCGGGCGAGGGAAGAGATTTTTCCAAGGTTACCTATCGGGCTTACGCTATGAACAATTATATCCCCGATCTTTCGAAAACGATAGATATTCCCGCGCGTTTCGCGTTTACCGATTCCGTCGCAGTAATGTTTACCTACGCGGGCGAAGAGGGAAACAAGACCGTTCTTTACGAGTTGGCGAAGCGCACCGCGCCCACCGTCAATATCGACGTTACCGAAGAATATCTGTATTCGGAATACAACAACACTTTCGAAACCAACGAAAAAGTCCCCATACCTTACCTCTCATATACCTGGATGGGCGGCGGACTTGCCCGCGATTATTCGGCGGGGGATTGCCCCGGCGGTATCGTCTACGTCGACGCTTATTACGAAGCGGGAAAATACGTTTTGCACCCGATGCACGCAATGTTTTTCTGCGTTTCGGACGACGATCTTCTTTACGGGAACACGCCGTCGATAAGCGGAACTCAATTCGTTATGAAAGAAAACGACGCGGTTTTATATTACGAACTGTTCAACCGATATAACGAGCGCACGGGATATACTCTTTTGTTCCACGCCTTCGTATCCGACCGCTTTACTCTTAAAAAAGACGGCGAGATAGTCCGACAGGGCAGACTTATCAACGAGTACACGAAAAATCCCCAGAGAATGAGTTATTCGGACACTCTCGGGACTTTCTACGCCGATAACCTTTCCCTTCCTTTCAATCAGAATTATACCATAGATTATATGGAAAAGGACGAGGACGGAACCTATTACGACATAACCGAAAGACTGACGCTTTACGAGGCGGACGTGGCGAACAGAGATGGCAGATATTCCTATTCCGTATCCGATTACGCTTCCGTCGACGACTTTATCGCCGCGCTCAGCGCAAAACTCGCAGACTCCGAATACGCGAAGGGAAGCATAGTCTACGCTTCGGGCAAAGGGGATAAAGTAACGCTGTCATATAAATACGAGATATACTATAACGGTATGCGTAACCTTACGCCCCTTCCGTACGATACGGTATTTACGAATACTTATTACGAGTTGCCAAACGTTACCTATACGACGAAGAGCGGCGTAGGACTTACCACTCTTCCCGAGGACAACGAACAGACCGTTAATCGGGCGCATTGGGAACTTACCGGCGATATGGCGAAAAAAGCGACTATCATACGCGAGAACGGAAAGTATAAAGTTTATTTCTCCGCGCCCGGTATCTATACGCTTACCAATTACGTTTACACCGAGTTCGACACGGAAGGAAACAAGACTTTCGATAAATACGTTCGTTCGACATATTATACGGGCAATTCGGTCGTTTCCGAAAAGATAACCGTCGAGGTAAAAGATAAAGCGGGCAAAGTCAAAATCACTTTCCGCACTTCTGCGGAGCATCCCTTTACGGAAGAATACGGCGGCGGGACAGAATATACCGCCGAATACGATCTTTCGGTGGACGGAAAAGTTCCCCTTCTTCCCGCGCAGGCTTTCGCGGCGAGCGGTTCTACGCTTATGGGCTGGGTAACCAAACCTTATTTCACTCCGCGGCACAGCGGAATGTTGAACCCGGGATTCGTGGTGAACAATTTTACGTCGACTTTCAATTCCGACGACGTCGATCTGTACGCTTGTTGGGACGACAAGATAACTATAACTTTAAAACTCAATATCGACGCGGCGGATTTCCCCGAAGAAGGGGTAAAGAAAACCGTTTCTATGGAGAGGACGAACAGAACTTCGGGACTTAATCGCATAGGCTTTTATTACGTCGATCTCTCCGCGCTTTTCGGCGACGTGGTTTCAAAATACGCGAGCAGCGTCAACGAGTTCAAGAACTTCGTAAACGCCAAAGGCGAAAAGAAAGTAACGTTTTATACCGTCGAAGGATTGGACGACGACGAATACCTTTTCACGGCGGTTTACGCCAAGCAATATAAAGTCAAATTCAATATCGACGCGAGAGATGAAAACGGCGATAAGTATTCGGGTACCTTTTTAGGTAACGATTCCGTCTACACGGGCGAAACGATCAAACCGCCGACAAAGGAGATCGTCTGCAAAAAGGCGGGGTATGAGTTTAAGTATTGGTCGCTGTCGGCGGGCGGAGAAGAGTACGATTTTTCGACGGTCATAACCGACGAAATGGCGCAAAACGGCGCGATCACGCTCTACGCGGTTTTCGGAGAGATAGAAGATGATTGAGCGAAAGACTAAACTGTTTGTTAATATTGCTTTTTTAGCGGGGATTTTTATCTCCGCTATCGGGCTTTTTATCGGGATCGGCAAAAAAACCGCCGACGCCGCGCCCTACCTTTCGGACGGGACTTATACCTGTTCCTACGCTATCGGAGATACCTCTTCTATCGGCGAAACAATGATAGGTCAGAATATCGACGATAAAGTCAAAGTCGAAGTAAAAAACGGCGTTTACTATCTTTCGGTTTCGTATAAGACCTCTGCGGGAATGACCGATCTCGCCCTCGGTTTTTCGGGCAACGTGGGAAAGATGCAGAGAACGAGCGGCGATAAAACGACTATCACTTACACCTTATCTAAGAAAAGGGCAGAGGGTAAATTGCCGTTTTCCGTTTACGTTTCGGCAATGGACAGAAGGACGAGTTTTTCCATAACGCCCGATTTGTCGTCGGCGATCAAAATTTCGGACACGATAGAAGATATAGGCGAACGCCCCGCGGAGTTCGTACCCGTCATCGCGACGAGCGCGGGCGCGGAGTACGGCGCGCAGAGCGGTTCGGGGCATTATTTTATAATTCCGCCCGCAACGGCAACGATCGGCGAAGAGGATTGCGAAGTCAAAATTTCAGTAACGGTAAACGGCGAAGAGGCGTCGGTGTCGGACGGCAGATTTATGATCGAACGGGCGGGGAAATATATCCTTACCTACCGCGCCGAAAGCGACAAGTACAAAACTTCCGAAGGAAATAATACCTTTTCGGAGTTGGCGGTAACCGTAAACGCGAGCGCCGAAGCGTCCGATCTCGCAAGGTTTTCCTATGAAGATAAAGTTCCGGAAGGACTTTCCCTTCTCGTCGGTCTTGCGGACGAAAACAGCCTTTTATTCGCGAAGGCAAGCGAGGCGTTAAAGGATATTTCGGTAAAATTCAGCGTGTTTACCGTTGAGATAATAGACGGCGGCAAGGCGGTGGATAAACTCGACGAGGCGGTCGCGATCGACTTGAAAGCGGACTTATCCATCGACAGGACTAAAGCGGAAGCCTATCGCCTGACTGACGACGGAAAACTCGAAAAACTTTCCGTAAAAGGCGCGGGGCGATACGTTCGGGCGGAGATCGACGGCAGCGGAACTTATATAGTTTTGGAACCGGGCGTACCGTTTAAAATGCCGAGATGGGCTTACGCCGTTATTATAGAGGCTTGCGTTCTCATAGTCGGCGTCGCTTGTTTTTTCATATTCAGAGCGAGGAGAAAAAAAGGGCTTACGGAAAAGCGAGGGGAAGAAGATCCCGAAATAAAAGAGGATAAAAAGGAGACAGAGAAATGAAAAATTTGACGATTTCCGAATTGAAATACCTTCTTACGATAGACGAAGGCGAAGGAAAACTCAGAATGGTCGACATAGCCAAGATCAATCATATTTCAAAGCCGTCGGTATTGCAGGCGATCACGCGGCTCGAAAAAGCGGGGTATATCGTAAAGGGAGAAACCATAAGTCTGACCGACGAAGGCTCGGCGATCCTGTCCGAATACAAGACCATAGTCGGTTGGCTGAAAAACCACCTTTCGGCGCATTGCGGCGTTCCCGTCGATATCGCCTGCGAGGACGCTATAAAATGCGCTTGCTGTTTCTGCGACCTCAGCAGAAAGAACGTCGTTAAATTCGTAGAAGAAACAGTCAACGCGTCGAATAGTAAAAAATGAAAAGAGAAAAAGAACTGAAAACGGTCGCGTTTATGATCGGAAAGTATTGTCGCGGCGTACACAAAAGAAAACGCGGCGAACTTTGCGAAGAGTGCGAAGAACTTTTATCTTATGCGGAACTTCGTTTGTCGAAATGCCCGTTCAAAGATGAAAAAAATTTTTGCTCAAATTGTAAAATTCATTGCTATCAACCCGAAAAACGTGATATGATAAAACGTGTAATGCGATATTCGGGACCGAGAATGATATTTTCTCATCCGATACTTTCGATCGTACACCTTATAGAAACCAAACGCGAAAAAAAGAAACTTGACAAGGAGGCAAAATAACTTGTTAGACAAAAACTTATTCAAACTATTGGGCGACAATAAAAAATACATATTTATCGTCGTCGCTTTAATGGCGATCGGGCTTTTCGCAAGCGTCGGAACGACCGCCTGTATCTGCTTTGCGATCAGCCTTGCCGTAAGAGGAGAAAAGGCGTTCGCCGCGTATATCGCTCCGCTATGTATAGCGGTATTCTGCGTCGCCGTAAGATACGCAGTTTCCCGTATAAACGGCGATCTGAAAGACCTTCTCGGCAGAAAAGTCAAGAAGGATTTACGCGAAAAAGCGTACGAAAAAATCGTCAGACTCGGCGTTAAAGAAGCCGACGGCATAGGTATGGCGGGGCTTACTCAGACGGCGATGGAAGGAGTGGAGCAACTCGATATTTATTTTACTACCTATATTCCGCAGTTTTTCTTCGCGATGACGGCTCCCGTTATTTTGTTCCTGATAACGGTATGGATCGATTGGAGAGTGGCTCTCGTCCTTCTCGCGATGGTCCCCGCGATCCCGATGAGCATTATCGCCGTATCTAAATACGCCAAAAAGGTTTTCGCCAAATATTGGGGCAAATATATCTCGATGGGCGGCGAATTTTTGGATAGCGTTCAAGGCTTGAAAGAACTCAAAATTTTCAAAGCCGACGCCCGTCAACACGTTAAGATCAACGAGAGCGCCGAGGAGTTCCGTAAAATTACGATGAAAGTGCTCATAATGCAACTTGCAAGCACTACCATTATGGATACCGTCGCTTACGGCGGCGCGGGGCTCGGCATTATGATGGTGATACTCAATCTCGCAAACGGTTGGGGCTTCGGTTTGGGTTTGCCTGCCGTCGCGGGCGCGTTGTTCCTTATTTTGGTCGCGGTGGATTTCTTCTTGCCTCTCCGCGCGTTCGGTTCGGCGTTCCACGTCGGAATGAACGGAGCGAGCGCAGGGCGAAAACTACTCGCTATTTTAGACCTCGAAGAACCGAAATGGGGGAGCGAAAGCGTCGAGGATAGAAATATCTCTCTTGAAAACGTAACCTTTTCTTACGACGGGCAAAGAGACGTTTTGAAAAAAGTAGATATGACTTTCCCCGAAAAGGGAATGACGGCGATAGTCGGAGAAAGCGGTTGCGGCAAATCGACGGTCGTAAATATGATCGTCGGCGCGTTTTTGCCGAAAGAGGGAAGCATTACCGTCGGGAAAAAAGATCTTCACTCTCTTTCCCGCGAGAGTTATTACGGCAATTTGGGCGTGGTATCGTATAATACTTACCTTTTCAACGAAAGCGTAAGGGAAAACTTCCGCCTCGCGAAACAAGAAGTTACCGACGAAGAAATATACGAGGCATTAAAGAAAGTCAACCTCGACGAATTTATACGCGGCGAGGGCGGCTTGGATAAGGTCGTTAACGAGGACGCCGAAAATCTGTCCGGCGGACAGAAACAACGGCTCGCGCTTGCCGTCAGCCTCGTTTCGGATAAAAATATCTACGTTTTCGACGAAGCGACGAGCAATATCGACATAGAATCGGAAGCGATCATTATGGGCAATATCAAAGACCTTTCAAAGACAAAGTCGGTCATCGTCATTTCGCACCGCCTTGCAAACGTCGTTCCCGCGGACAATATCTACTATATGGAAGCGGGCGAAGTCAAGGAGAGCGGAACTCACGAACAACTTATGAAAAAAGGCGGCGGCTATGAGAAACTCTATTCTATGCAAAAGTCGCTCGAAGAAGGTTATATAGGCGGTACGCCTCTGACGGCGACGGCTACGGGATACCAAACGAAAGGAGATCGAAACAATGGCTAAACAAAAACTTCGCAGAAGCGGCGCTAAAATTATGGCGAGCCTTATAGTTCTTCTCGGTTCGCTGTCGTATATTATGATACTCGCCGTTATCAACGGTTCGATAGGGCAGTTGTTCGCCCTCGGCGTAACCCTTTTCGGTTCGGTCGGCGTCGCGAAATCCATCGCTCCGCTGTCTATCGCAATGCCTTGGTGGGCGATCGTCGTTTGCGCGGTCGGTTGCGGCGTACTCAGAGGGCTTTTACGCTATATCGAACAGTATAGCAACCACTATATCGCCTTCCGACTTCTGGCGACTTTAAGGGATAAGATTTTCGGCGCGCTCCGAGTTCTTTGCCCCGCAAAACTCGAAGGCAAGCAAAGGGAAGCATCATAGCGATGATAACCGCCGACACCGAAACGCTCGAAGTGTTCTACGCTCATACGATTTCTCCGATTTTTATCGCGATCATCGTATCGATTTCGGTATCGCTGTTCGTCGGCTTGTTCGCCTCTTGGCGGATTGCTTTGGTAGCGGTAGCGTTCTACCTTCTGATCGGTATCGTCGTTCCCGTTATAACGAGCGGAAAACTCAAAGAAAGCGGCGTGAAATACCGCAAGGAGTTCGCTTCGTTTAACGCCTATTTTCTCGACAGTATAAAAGGCGTACGCGATATAGTTATCAACAACGCGGGAGAGCAAAGAAAGGCGGAAGTCAACCGCAGATCGAGCGTTCTTCTCGCCCAAACCAAGAAGATGAAACACGAAAGCGCGAAGGCGTCGTCGCTTACCGAACTTATGGTTTCGACGGCGATAATAGTTACGCTCGCGGTCGGCGTAGTCCTCGTCGCGACGGGAAATCTCGCCGCGTATAAGATGATAGTCGCCGTGGTCGCCGTATTCGGCAGTTTCGGACCCGTCATCGCGGTTTCCGCCCTTCCTTCAAACCTTACCAACACCTTTGCGAGCGGCGACAGAGTTTTGGATCTTCTCGCCGAAAGACCCGCGGTAACCGAGGTTACGAACGGAAAAAATATAGAATACGAAAACCTCGAAGTCAAAGACCTCTGTTTCTCTTACGATAAAAACGCCGAAGTTCTGAAAAACGTCCGTATGAACGCCGAAAAAGGCGAGATCGTCGGTATCGTCGGCGAATCGGGGTGCGGAAAATCCACGCTCCTTAAACTTATGCTTCGCTTTTGGGAGAAGGGAAAGGGCGAGATCGCCTATAACGGAGTCGACGTGGATAAAATAAATACTTCGAATCTTCTCGACAACGTTACGATGGTATCGCAGTCCACCTATCTTTTCGACGATACGATAGAAGAAAATCTGCGTATCGCCAAAGCGGACGCGACCGAAGAAGAAATGGAAGAGGCTTGTAAACTCGCTTCCGTCCACGACTTTATCACGACGCTTCCCGACGGATATAAAACGAAAGTCGGGGTTATGGGCGACAACCTTTCGGCGGGCGAAAAACAGCGTATAGGTTTAGCGCGAGCCTTTTTAAAAGGCAGTCAGTTGATACTTTTAGACGAGCCGACGAGCAACGTTGACAGTATCAACGAAGGTATTATCTTAAAAGCGCTCAAAGAACAGAAAAACAAGAAGTCTATCATTCTCGTATCCCATCGCGAAAGCACGATGGCTATCGCGGACAGAGTTTACAGAATAGACAAGGGTATAATTACAGAGGTGTGAAATGGAAGAACAAAAAGAAAAAATATTTCAAAAATACAAGATAAAAGATATAGTCTTTCTCGCGGTATTGTCGGCGGTAATGCTTTTAACGGGTGGAGTTATGCCCCTCGTTACGAGCGTTCCCTTGTTCGGGATAATTCAGTTGGTCCTTGCCCTGCAATTTTCCATTATTCCCGCGATAGGGCTTATGAAAGTGAGAAAACCGGGTTCTTTGGCGTTTATCGCCTTGTTCAGCGGAGTTGTACTCATCTTTATGTTCGCGCCTATGTTTTTCTGCCTGTCTTTTTGCGCCATTTTAGCGGAAGCGTTGACTATCGTCCTTTTCAGAGGATATAAAAAGGACGTCGCCTGCTGGTTTGCGGCGACAGTCTATCTTCCCCTTTCGCTTCCGTTCTTGCTTATCTACTTTCACCTTTTCGGCTTCGCGTCGAACGGGGCGGCGGTGCAGGCGCTTACGAATCCCGTTTGGTGGGTCGCTCTCTTGATCTCGCTCGCGGTACTCGCTTTGACGGCGCTCGGAGCATTTATCGGCGTTAAAATAGCGAAGGAATTGCAAAAGAGTGGAGTGATGAAG
>JAFVCP010000049.1 GCA_017479185.1 Clostridia bacterium | reverse complement strand
TGAAAAGAAAAAGGGGGTCAGCCGAGTTTGAAAGGCGAACAGTCTTTCGCGACGACCGAAAAGGCGAATTTTTCGGCGTTGAAACGCGCCGCCACGGCGTTGACCTGATCGAGCGTCGTGTTTTCTATGCCCTTTATCTTCGCCTCGGAGTCGAAAACTTTACCCGTCGTAAGGAGATACCTGCCGTAAAGCATCATCTGCGCGGCGGCGCTCTCTTCTCCGAACACGAACGAACTGAGTACCTGCGCTTTGCCCCTTTCGAACTCCTTTTCGGTTATGCCCGACGTTATCGATCTCACAACTTCTTCGACGCGGCTTTTCGCTTCCGCCGCGCTGTCGGGATTTACGCCCGCGTAAACGGCGAGAGTTCCCGTGTTCTTATACCCCGAAGGATAAGAATAGACGGTATAGCAAAGCCCTCTCTTTTCCCTGACTTCCTGAAAAAGACGACTGCTCATACCCGAACCGAGAACGAAGTTCATAAGCGCAAACTCGTCCGAATACTTTCCGTCGTACTTTATCCCCTCGTAACCGAAAGCGATATGCGTTTGCTCGATATCCTTTTCGCATATCGCGCTTTTACAGAGGTTTTCGGTAGTAAGACATTCCTTTTTTTCCGAAACTTTTGAAGAAACGAAGGGCGCGAAATATTTTTCGGTAAGTCGCAACGCGCTTTCGAAATTTATATTTCCAGCGAACGAAACGACGATATTATCCGCGTTATAAAAGCGCGATCTGTATTTTAAAATATCGTCTTTGGTAAAGGAAAACACGTTTTCCTGCGTTCCGAGAATGGTCCTGCCCAAGCCATCGTCGCCGAAATAGGCGGAAGAAAGGTTGTCCATACAAAGGTCTTCGGGAATATCCGAGGACATATTTATCTCTTCCGCGACGACGCGTTTTTCGTTTTCGAGTTCGTCGGCTTTATACGTCGAGTTTAAAAAGAGGTCGGACAGAAGTTCGAACGATCTTTCCGTCGCCGCCTTGGTCGACTTGAAATAATAGCAGGTGTTTTCCTTTGAAGTGTAGGCGTTTACCTGCGAGCCTATCTCGTCGAATTTAGCCGATATATCGAAAGCCGAATATTTTTCGGTACCCTTAAAATTGACGTGTTCTATAAAATGGGAAATACCGTTGTTATCCCCGTCTTCGAGGCAACTTCCCGCCCCGACGATTATGCCCGCGCTCACGGACAAAATGCCCGGCATTTCCCTGACGATCAGTCTTAATCCGTTTTCAAATTTGTTAACTTTTACCATTTATACACTCCGAAAGCGTTACCGCTCTCAATCCCTTGTTCGCGTAAAAATCGAGTATTTTCGGCAGAGCGGCGAGAGTATGCTTTTTGGGGTGCATTAAAATAAGATCGCCGGCGGACAGATTGTCGGTCGCCCTCGAAATTATTTTATTTAAGTCGCTATCCCGCCAATCTATCGTGTCTTTCGTCCACATTATCGTTTTATAGCCCAACTTTTCGGCAACTTTTAAAGTCGTCGGCGAAAAAGAGCCCGAAGGCGGAGCGAAATATTTCATCTCGTAGCCCGTAAGTCTTTTTACAAGCGCATAATTTGCGTCTATTTCTTCCCTGTTGGCTTTTTCGCCAAGTTTCGCGTGGTCTTTGTGGAAATAGCCGTGATTGCCTATTTCGTGTCCTTTTTCGAGTATTTTTATAAGTATCTCGCCGTTATCGTCCGCCCAACAGCCGCCGACGAAGAAAGTCGCTTTCGCCCCGTATTCGTCCAATACGCCGAGCATTTCTTCGACTATATCCCCGCCTTCGTAAACGTTTACCATAAGGCATACCGCGTCGCCGTTTTTATCTCCGTGATATATCGGCTCTATCGCTTTACCGCCCGTAATTATAGCCGTCCTCTCGGGAAGAAAACACACCGTGGTTATCCCGACCGCGAGTACCGTGAGCAAAACCGCCGTTATGGCGCTCAATTTTCCGTCTATTAGTTTTCTCAAAACTTTCACCTCTATACAATATATTACGAAAAAAACGTTTTATTGACTTTTCGGAGATGAAAATTTTTTTATTTTTTAAAAGGATCTCGCGACGAGATCTTTCGCCTCGTCCATATCCGCAACGGCGCCGTCGTAGATGATCTGCGCGAGCGCGTTTCCTATCGCCGTAGCCTCGACGGGACCTGCGACGACCTTCTTTCCCGTCCTCTTTTCGGTAAGTTCGTTGAGGTATGAGTTCTGACAACCGCCGCCCACTATATGAATGGAATCGAACTTATATCCCGTTATTTCCTCTATGTTTTTGATCGCTTTATCGTAACAGACCGCAAGGCTGTCGTAGACGCAGAGCGCCAATTCGCCCGGAGTTTCCGGAACTTTCTGTCCCGTCTTTTTACAATAGTCCTCGATCGCTCCTATCATACTTTCGGGAGCGAGGAAAGCGCTGTCGTTGACGTCGACGATGCTGTCGAAGTCCTTGACCTCTTTCGCCATTACGACGTAATCTCCCCAACCGTATTTTTTGCCGTGTTCCTTTCTGACGCTCTGTATCATCCAAAGCCCCATTATGTTTTTCAAAAATCTCGTCGACCTGCCGTATCCGCCCTCGTTGGTGAAGTTGGCGTCGAGAGCCTCTTTTTTAGTTATCGCGACGGGACTTTCTATCCCGAGAAGGGACCAAGTTCCGCTCGAAAGATAGAGAGGAGTTCCCTTTTCGGGAACGGCGATGACGGCGCTCGCCGTATCGTGCGTCGCGGGAAGAACTACGGTAGTCTGATAACCGACCTTTTCCGCTATTTCTTTTTTCAGTTCGCCGACTTTGGTCGCGGGATCGGAAAGTTCTTTGAAAAGTTCTTCGGGAAGTCCGAGTTCCCTTACGATCTCCCTATCCCATTCCCTCGTTTTCGCGGACAAAAGTCCCGTGGTGGACGCGTTTGTAAACTCGTTCTTCTTTACCCCCGTAAGAAGGAAGTTAAAGAAGTCGGGCATCATTAAAAACCTCTTCGCCGCGGCGAGTTTTCCCGTCGTTTTATCGGCGTAGAGTTGATATATCGTGTTGTATATCTGGAACTGCGATCCCGTCCTTTCGTAGAGTTTTTCAAACGGAATGATAGAATGAACGGCTTTGATCGGTTGTTCCGTTCTTCCGTCCCTATACGCGTAGACGTCGCCTATGACTTCGTCGTTTTCGTCGATAAGAGCGTAATCCACCCCCCAGGTATCTATACCGAGCGAACAGGGTATCTTGCCGATCTCGGAACATTTTTTCATTCCCTCGACTATATTTTCGAATAATTTTTTATAATTCCATATAAGGTGTCCGTCTTTTTCTTCCATACCGTTATCGAAGCGGAAAATTTCTTCCAGAACGAGTTTTCCGTCCTCTATATGCGACAAAATGTGCCTTCCGCTCGACGCGCCTATATCTATCGAAAGATAGTATTTCATAGTCATTTACCTCTTAAAATAATATATTAAATATATAATACTATTTTTTAAGAATTTTTGCAAGGGTTTTAAGAGAAATCGTACTTTTTTACCTCTTCTTTGATTTTTTCGATCGCCTTTTTCTCTATTCTCGATACGTAAGAGCGGGAAATTTTAAGCATTTTTGCGACTTCGCGTTGAGCGAGCGGTCTGCCCCCTTTAAGCCCGTACCTTAAAACCACGACGGTATACTCCCTCTTGCTTAAACGCTTTTCGATTATCTCCATAAACTTGTCTTTAAGAAGTTTATTTTCCACTTTCGAAAGTACGTTTTCTTCGCTTTCGGACACGACGTCCATCAAAGTGAGTTCGTTGCCGTCCTTATCGGTCCCTACGGCGTCGGACAACGACAGGTCTTTTTTGAACTTTTTGTTCGCCCTTAAAAGCATAAGTATCTCGTTTTCGATACACCTTGCGGTGTAAGTCGCGAGTTGGGTACCCTTATCGGGCTGATAGGTGTTTATGGCTTTGATAAGCCCTATGGAGCCTACCGATATAAGGTCGTCGGTATCTTCGGCGCCCTGATATTTTTTCGCGACGTGAGCGACTAATCTCAAATTGTGTTTGATGAGTTTTTCCTTGGCTTTCTCGTCGCCGTTTTCGCGATACGCCCTTAAACACCTCGCCTCTTCTTCCGCCGAAAGGGGCTTGGGGAAAGTATCGCCCACGATCGCCGAGCAGAAAAAAATTATTTTGGATATTACGAAATTAAAAAAATCCCCTAACATAAAAGACACCTCTTTATATGTTATGGGGAAATTTGTCGGATTATGAAACCCGTTTTACTTTTCTTCGTCTGATCTCGGGCAGCCTCCGCAGCGCGAACAACGCCCTGAGTTACATCCTTTCGGCTCTTCCTCTTCGGTTTCGGCTTCTACGCCTTCTTCGTCGGCGTTTTGCTCGCTGACGAAAATATCGTATACCTCGTCGAGAATATCGTCGTCCTCGACGGGAAGAAGAACTTCTTCTCCGTTTTCATTACCTATCGTGAAAATGACCAATTCGTCGGGATCTACGCCCTCTACCGGTTCGGACGGCTGAAAGAAAACGTAAATTCCCTTTTTGTACTCTATGGTGCCGACGTGATAGAATTTGAGAAGATCGCCCTGATCGCCGTAAAGTTCGACGACCTCTTTTTCTTTTCCGTTATTATTTTCTTTCATTTGATTTACTCCTGTTCATATATCCTTCTAATATATACGACGCGGCGACCTTATCTATGACTTGTTTGCGTTTATCCCTGCCCATATCCGCTTCGATGAGCAATCTCCTCGCTTCCAAAGTAGTAAACCGCTCGTCCGTCGTTACTATGGGTATATTCGTCTTTTCCGCGAGTTTATCTATAAACTCCCTCGTCTTGACCGTCTGAACGCTTTCCGAGCCGTCGAAATTGACGGGAAGCCCGCAAACGATAGTATCGGCGCCCTTTTCCTCGGCTATTTTTACGAGATATTCTATATCGCTCCGAATATTTTTGCGAAAATAAGTTTCGAGAGGCATCGCGAGATCCCCGACGAGCGAAGAAACCGCTATACCTATTCTTTTATCCCCTATATCGAAAGCGATAAGTCGTCCCATATTTCACCTCGGAATGATTATACCATTTTTTTCGACGTTTTTCAACCTTTTTAAACCTTTTGTTGTAATTAGAAAAATAAAAATCGGGAGAAACCCCTTTTTACCTGCCTATAAACTCCCTGACGAGCGAATTTTCGGGAATTAACGAAATATCCGCGCCGTCGACCTTTTCGAGCGCGGCGACTATCTCTTCCGCTATCTCCGTTTCGTCGTCCCGCAAATATTTTATACTGTCTTTAATATCGTCGTAAACGAGAGTTTTATACGCCATAGGCTCGTAGCCGATAAAACTGTTTATACTTATATCGGCTACCCCTTCGTAAGGTCTGATATATTTTATGTTTCCCTCTTCCACGCTTTTGAAAAAGGCGAAAGTTTCCGCGATCTCCCTTCCTCTGAATATCCTGTCCCTGCTTATCCTGCGGAGAAGTCTTATATAGTCGGGGCTTAAAACGCCGTTATCGTAAGCCAAGCCGTCAAAAACTCCAACGCTCAACCGAAAAGCCCTTCCGCCGTCGTCTATGATAGCGGGGTTAAGAGCGTGTATACCCTCGTAAATGACCAATTCGCCCCGTTTTCTCTTTAACTTTTTTCCCGATCTGCCGCTCGTTTGGGTGAGAAAATCGAACTCGGGAAGTTCTATCTCCCTGCATTCGGCGAGCGCTTTGAAATGCTCGGACAAAAGGTCTTTATTTATCCTGTCGGGCGACTCCAGATCCACGGGAACGTTCGGCTCGATGGTTTTAAAATAGTCGTCTAAAGAAAGGACGTGAGTTTCCATTCCCCTGCCGTCTAAAACCGACTCTATCATTTTCGCGGTGGTGGTCTTGCCCGAACCCGAAGCCCCGGCGAGCATTATTATAGGCTTTTCTTCGGCGTTTACAGCGATCTTATCGGCGACCTCGACCAATTTCCCGAAATATCCCGCGTCCTCGGCGACGAGATCCTCTCTCGTTTTGAATTTAGCGTTTATCTCCTTAACGGTAACCATATTTTATTCTACGTTTGAAGAGGCGACGAGGTTAATATCTTCCGAAACTTTTTCGATAATTATATCGCCTATTTTTACGGGCGTAGCGACTTTGACGCCATTTATTTTTTCCATCACCTCGAAAATTTCCGATTTTTTTATAGGTCTGTCGGTTTTTACCGCGACCATTTTCCCTTTATCCGTCCTTAGCGAAGTCGTAAGCGTCCTTCTCGGACATACGACCTCGTTTTCGCCGTAAGCCTTTCCTCTCGGACAATTATTGCCTTCGACGCTTACCGCTTTTCCGTCCTCGACGGTAACTTTGAGCGAACAACCCATAGGACATTCGACGCAGGTAAGATTTTTGATCTCCGATTTTATTGCTCCAACCATACCGAAACATCTCCGTCTATATTTTCTATCTTGTCTTTCGTGAGTATCAAAGTCTGCATTTCGCCGGGAACGGCGACCTTCTTCTTTACCGAATAAAGTTCTCTGTTTCCGCAAGCGACCTTTATAGTACAATTCTTAAAGGTGTCCGACACCCTGAAATAAAGTTTGACGTTTTCTCCGCCTTCCGTATTCAATTTTTGCGGAAGGACGTAACCTATATTTTTCCCGTTTATAACGCCGTAAGTTTTGCCCCTCTTTATTTTTCCCGCCGCGTATTCCGCGGCGTTTTTGCCCGCTATCTCCGATTCTTCGGAAACGAAATCGACGAGGTCGTGTACTTGCAGAACGTTGCCGCAGGCGAATATACCGTCCACGCTCGTCTGACGGAATTGGTCTACGACGGCGCCTTTCGTCCTCGGAGAAATTTCAACCCCCGCGGCGACGGAGAGTTCGTTTTCGGGAATAAGTCCCACCGAAAACAATACGGCGTCGCAATCTATATGGAACTCGGAGCCTGCTATCGGCTTTTTATTTTGGTCCACCTTCGATATTTCGACTCCCGTAACCCTGTCTTTACCCTCGATCTTTGTTATCGTATGATTGAGGTAAAGTGGTATTCCGAAGTCGTCAAGACATTGGACTATATTTCTTTTAAG
>JAFVCP010000048.1 GCA_017479185.1 Clostridia bacterium | reverse complement strand
CGTTACGTCAAATATATCACTCAATATAAGGAGAGTATCTTCCCCGTTAAGTTTCCAAGGCTCACCCTCTTCCATATCGAGGAAGATTTCGCCTATATATCCAAGTTTGACGTCTTCGAACAAACTCTTCAAGTATTCTATTCTATTATCGCCGAGAACTTCTTCTGTGAAATGATATACGGTTTGAGCAAGGAAAGTTTTTAAAACTTTTATCTCGTGTACTTTATCAATATTTATATATTCGCCGAAAGTCCTCTCTCTTCCGCTTATCGCGTCGACCAAATCAAGGATCTTTTCCGTAACTTCAGCGTCCTTGTTGGCAATATCTACGATTTCCTGTATAGTTACGCCGAATACGTCGCTTATCAAAAGTCCCAGCGTACCTTCTACGTTATACCCTTCGTAGGCGTAACCGGAGAGAGTGTATCCGATCGCTTCGCCGAAATACATTCTCATAGCGTCGTAGACAAAATCGCCGATCGCAAGTTGATAATATCTTTCTTCGAGGAGTTCTTTGATCTCTCCCTTCTTTATCGATTCGGTAAGTTCTCTTAAACTTATGTTGAAAGTCGCGTCCAAAATCGCTTTGAAACTACCGCCGGCGCTGTATTTACCCGAATTGGCGTTTACGTTTCTTTCTCCGTCAACGCCGAGATTGAGATCGAGAATGTCGTTCAAATACAATCTCATCAAGTCGTATCCAAGGTCGCCTATTTTGAGATCCATGAACTTTTCATCCGCAAAACTTCCGAAATTGCCGAGATTATCGTATATTTCGCGAACGGTCAGATTCATTATTATCTCCATAACCGCGGCAAAACTTCCGTCAATATCGTATCCGTCGTCGTTGTTTCCGGACATTCTCGAATCCATTTCGCTCATTACGTTATTATAAACGTCGCCCAAAAGATAACCGAGCCTGTAATCTCCCACGACATCTAAGGCTTCGTCGGGATAAAGTATGGCGTAGATAGTTCCGCCGACGACCATCAATATCGTGCTGAGCGGTATATTATATATTGTGTTAAGTATTTCGCTTACTTCTTCGCCGTTCTCTCTCCAAATATCTCCGTCTTTTACCGCTCCGTTTATAAAGTCGCCGATATAGATATCCGACGTATGATCGAGAATGAGATCGACTATGCCTATTCCGGTCAAGCCTTCTCCGTCGTAACTTTCTTTATCAAGCGCGACGCCGACCGTATGGGTTATTCCGATATCGAGCAATTTATTTACGCCCACGTTGTCGATATCGACAAGATCGGTAACGTAATCTTTCAAAGTTCTGTCTTTAAAAGTTCCTTTTACGGCGTCGTAAATCCCGTCTTTAACTTCTCCGTCGGTTATCTCTTTGACGTAGTCGTAAATATCCGTAAGTTTTACGTTGAACAAATCGCTTACTATCAGGGGAAGTTCTTCGTCCAAAGACCAAACTCCGTCATTTTCGGTAAGATCCGACAACGCGATCTGAACGACGTTTCCTATCGTAACGTCGTCGAAAAGACCGACTATATAATCTATTCTGTCGTCGGCTAAAACTCCTTCGACAAAATCGTAGAAAGGCTCGTCAAGTATTCCCTCGAAGAATTTCTTATCTTTGAGGAATTCAATATTTTCAAGATATTCGCCTATCGTCCTTTCCCTTCCGCTGAACGCGTCTACGCCGGCAAGGATCTTATACGTAACTTCGCCTTCTTTTTCAATGACTTCGAATATATCCCCGAACTTAACGTCTAAAAGATCGCTTAAAATATACGGTAATCTTTCATCGTTACTGTACCATACGCCGTCCGTTTCGCTTATCGAGGACACGAATACTTCGACGATATTGCCGATCTTGCTTTCTCCGATAAGTCCTTTGAAATAATCAAGACGATCGTCGGACAAAACGCCTTCCGCGAAATCGTAGACCTCTTCGCCCATAATGACTTTAAATATGCCTTTATCGAGGAAATCTATATCGCCCAAATACCTTCCGAAAGTATTTTCTCTACCGAATACCGATTCAACGGCGAGAAGTATTCTGTTTCCTATCGGGCCGTCGAAATCTATTACTTCGAAAATATCCGCAAGTTGAACGTTTAAAAGATCGTTTACAACGCTCGGGATCTCGTTATCTCCCAAAACCCAACCGTCGTCCGAACGGTTAAGATCTCTTACAAAGAGTTGGATCACGTTTCCTATCGACGCGTTGCCGAACAACTTTTCGATATATTTTATTCTGTCTTCCCCGACGAGATTGTCGAAGATATCCAAAAGTCTCTCGTTTTTAATATCTTCAAAGAATTCTTTATTGAAAATAGAGGCAACTCCGCCGAACACTTTGCCGAAAGTGGAATTTCCGAACACTTCGGCGATCGCCGATCTGTACGAGATCTCCTCGCCGCGAATCAACTTAACGGCGCTATAAGTAAGTTTATTCAAACGAATATTGAGAAGGGGAGCGATAATTCCGCCGAAACGACCGCCGAACGTAAATTTATCGTTTTCATCCTTTTCAAGATCAAAAACAAGTTCGACGACGTTTCCTACGCGTTTTCCTTCGAGTAAAGACTGAACGTAAGCAAATCTGTGTTCTCCTTCAACGAGTTCTACGACAAAGTCGTATAATCTTTCGTTCATAAGGTTCTCGAACAGATCGCGCTCGAAAATATCCGAAAGAGGAATAAGCAAATCTCCTATCTTCCTGAGTCCGTAAACTTCCAATATCGCCGACTTGTAACTGACTTCTTCGCCCTTTATGAGTTTGATCGCGTTTACGACGATCTTATTTATCTCAACGTTCAAAACGGGATCCAGAATACCGCTTAATCTGTTATGAGTTTGGTAATTGCCGTATACGTCCTTATCGAGAACGGTTACAAGATCGACGAGCGCGCCGACTCTTACCCCGCTCAACAATTCCTTGACGAAATCGAGTTTATCGCCTTCGACTATCTCTTCGACGAAGTGGAGAAGGGTTTCTTCCCTTATATTATCAAACAGGTCGCGGTTTATGTAATCGGTCAAAGGCTCTATCATTTCGCCTATCGTCGTGTCTTTATACAACGTTTCGACGACGTCTTTATATCCGCCTTCTCCGTTTATGAATTTCTCAACGAGTTCGATCAATTCGTCGATCTTTACGTTAAGGAGCGGGTCTACTATGCCGCTCAACTTGTTTTCTAACTTATAGTTCCCTTCTTCGTCTTTTTCGAGTTCGGTTATAAGATCGCCTATAGAACCGACTCTTATATCTTTAAATAATTGTTTCGCGTAATCGAGTTTATCGCCTTCGACTATCTCTTCGACGAAATGGAGAAGGGTTTCTTCTCTTATATTATCAAACAGGTCGCGGTCTATGTAATCGGTCAAAGGCTCGAGCATTTCGCCTATCGTCGTGTCTTTATAAAGCGTTTCGATGACGTCCTTATATCCGCCTTCTCCGTCCACAAACTTACGCGCGAGATTCAAAAGCGAATCCAATCCCACGTTCAAAAGAGGATCCACGATACCGCAAAGATTTCCCCCGACGGTAAAGTTTCCGTTTTCGTCGACTTCGAGTTCGACCGCTATATTTACGAAATCGCCGACGCTGAATTCGCCGAATATTTCTCCGATCGCGTCGATAACGTCGAACTTTTCGCCGCCGGTAAACAATGCGACGAGATCGCCGACGCTTACCGTACTCCTCGTAAGCGCGACGAGGAATTTATTATAACTTTCGCCGTCGACGTTTTTGACCTGCCCTTCTTCGTCGGTATAATAACCGAACACGGAAGCGAAGACGTCGCCCAATTCGATATCGTAAAATTTATCCTTAAAATATTCGAGATCGCAATCGGGATCCATAAGTTCTCCCAAAGTAATGGAGAACAAAGCGACGTCGACGCCTTTCGCGTAAACGCGATTTTCGCCTATTTCGATATACCACAATCCCGACTCTTCGTCAACGGAGAAGTCGAGGGCGTCGCCCAACTTCACGTCGCCTATTTCCGCAATTATATCAAAGGTGTTAT
The DNA here is from genome assembly GCA_017479185.1 of Clostridia bacterium. Classification (GTDB taxonomy): domain Bacteria; phylum Bacillota; class Clostridia; order Christensenellales; family Borkfalkiaceae; genus UBA10281. The sequence continues at coordinate 40,124 of JAFVCP010000048.1, read as the reverse complement.
TTTCATCAAAAGCCGCCGCGACTTCCCATATCTTAAGGTTGAGCAAGCGGTTGACGCCGTCGGTAAAGACCATTTCGTTCTCCCCGAGCATCAACGAGAAAGCGTCTTTTCCCGTCGTTTCGTCGACGTTTAAAACGCTCACGAAGGAAGAGAGCAATCTTCCGACCGTAAGATCGGAATTCATACTTTTAATTATGTCCGCGGCGTCGCGTTCGCCGTTCAATATATCGAAGAAGAAGGCGAGATCGATATCCGAAAGCACGCCGATAAGATCCGAAACGGCGTTGCCGTCGGCGTCTACCCATTCGCCGTCCTGTTTCTTATTGCCGATAAGATCTCCGATACGAACGCCCGACAAAGGAGCGTCGAGGAAATCCACGACGTCGGCGAACGAAAATTCCTCTTTGGTAAACAAACCGATAAAATCGTCTATTTTAGCGTCGAGAAGTTTTTGAAGCGCGTAATTGACTTCGCCTTTTCCCGCGTCCGTATATACGTAACCGCCGTTATCGTCTTTTTCTATGCCGAAAAACGCCCCGAGTCCCTCGCCGAAAGTCATATCTTCGGTAACGCGTCCTATCGCTTCGAGGATATTGGTCGGTATTTTCGCAGGATCGAAATCACCGTTGCCGAGAACGTCGGCAAGAGAAATATCGGTGAGCGCGTTTAAAAGTTCGCCTTTTAATATCGCGAAATCGCCGTTTTCATCTCTTTCGAAACCGAGCGTATCGAACACGTCCGCAACGGTAATATCGCCGAACGCCAGGAGAACGTCGCCGATCTTATCCATAAGCGGAGCGTCGGAAGTAAGCGTGAGATAAATGGTGGTTATATCCAAAGAAGCGAGCGTTTTCATAACGCCGTCCACTTCTTCCGCGCGGGTTTCGTCTTTATACCAGGTGTCGGTGGTTTCGTCGTAATCGTAACCGAGAATACCGCCGATCTTGACGTTATCGGTAAGTTTTTCCGCGTCGAACGAATATTTTCCGTCGGAGCCTTTGGAGAAAAGGTCCCTTATCTTCATATGATTGAACAATCCGTCGACTTTGCGGACGAGATCCTGATCGGACACGATTTTGCCGATGATCTCCGCGACGGTCATATTTCCTATATCGGAAAGACCGCCCTCAACTATCTCGGTCGGAAGATCGGACGCCCCCGTAACGAAACTGTCGATCACGGCGCCGAACTTGACGTTTGCCAAAAGCCCCATAACGTCGTCTTCGCCGTTTACGGAAACGTATTTACCGGTTACGGGATCGTATTTGAAATTGTTCGTCAAAAGACCGCCGAGCGTAAGATCGCGCAATGCGGCTATAAGTCCGAGTTGTCCCGTATATTCGTCTTTTTCAAGGAGTTGTCCCACGCTGTAACGGCGCAGTTTAGCCCTCTCTTGTTTTGAAATAATATTATCCGGAACGAACGCAAGTATTGCGCCGACGGGAAGATTGTTTAAAAATCCGCCCATTCCGTCCGACGACAGAAGAGAGAAAAGAGAAATAGATTTAAGATCGTCTAAATACCCTTCGTCTATCTTTTCGTCGCTGACTATTTCTTTACCGACGAGTTTTTGTAACAGCGCCGTAAAATCAAGCCCGTATTTTTTCTCAAGATCGCGGAACGTATAATCGTTCGGCGCCTTGACGGCGCTTTGAATAAGCCCGACGAGATCTTCGATAGAATAATCGTTTACGTCGCCGAGTTCCGGATAACTGTCGTTAGTTACGCTGCCTACGCTAACGTTGCCGTACATATAATACATTGACGTCGCAACGCCGCCGACGGTCGTAACCGCCCCCATTACCAGGCCGAGAAAGAAACATATCAGCCTTCTGAATACCTTACCCATAATTCATCTCCTGTTGATTGATAGGTATAATAATATATATATAAATCGCGCTCACGCACGCAATTAAATTGATACGAAATAATTATAATATATTAAATAATTTAAGTCAACCCTAAACGGGAAAAAAAGAGAATAGTTTTTTAAGTTCCGTAAATTTTTTTATCGAAATTTTATTTTCAATTTATTTTAGCGCCGTTTTAGTCGGCAAGGCGAATTTAGTTGCATTTTTCTTTTAAGTATTGTATAATCGAAAAAAACGACGAGAAAAACGAGAGGTACCGAAGTGGATATAATAATCAACCCCAAAGCCAACGGCGGAAAGGCTGTGAAAACGCTCGATAAAGTACGGCGCATACTTGCGGAAAAAAACGTAGGATTCAACGTTTGGGAAACCGCGGAGCCGAAAGACGCGACAAAGATAGCGGCGGAACTCTCCGAAAAGGGTTCCGACCTTATAGTCGCCATGGGCGGGGACGGAACCATAAACGAAGTTCTGAACGGGATAGACGCGCAAAAAACGACGATGGGAATAATCCCCTGCGGAAGCGGAAACGATTTCGTCGCGTCGGCAAATATCCCGACCGACGTCGAAAAAGCCGTCGAAATACTCCTGACAGCCACACCGAAACCCACCGATTATATGGTCTGCGGCGGCGTTCGGGGTCTCAATATTATAGGAACGGGAATAGACGTAGACATTTTGAAAAGATGCAAAAAAAGCAAGATATTGAGAGGAAAACTTCAATATCTCGTATCGCTCGTTATAAGCCTTATCAAATTTAAATTTTACAAGTTCGGCGTGGTCGGAAACGACGGAATCAAAAAGGAAAAGGAAGCGCTTATCGCCTGCGTCGGAAACGGAACGAGATTCGGCGGCGGAATAAGAATGTGCCCGAAGGCAAAGATAGACGACGGAAAACTCGATTTCGTAATAGCGGGAAAACTTAAAAAAATAAAGATCCCCCGGGCGTTTTTAAAACTTATGAAAGGAAAGATACTCGAACAGGATTTTACTTCTTTCTCGCTCGAAGAAAAAGTTAAAATCGAGTTCGATTCTCCCGTAACCGTACAGGTCGACGGAGAACTGTACGACAACTTGGATTTCGACCTGTCGATAGTTAAAGGCGGACTAAAACTGATCCGCCCGTAAAACAGACTAAAAAACACCTTTAATCGACTTATAGCGCGATTAAAGGTGTTTTTTAATTCAAAATTTCATTTTCTTTTAAACCACGAATCGAGTTTCGCTTCAAAAGCGTCCTGATACTTGAACGACAGCGCCGCGAACGCCGCGCAGGCGGCGGCTATGCCCGCCCAAACGGCGATCCCCCAACCGTGAAAAGGAATTACCGTTCCGCTCCCCAAGAAGCAATAAAAAGCGATTATGATCGGTCTGACTAAAATCATTACCGCCGAAAAAAAAGGAAGGCTCATTTCGGTAAGCCCCGCAATAAGGCATAATATATCGTCCGGGAAAAAAGGAAGTATCTGCATAACGAGAAAAATCCCCTTTCCCCTTTTGGCAAGCATTTTGGAATATTTTTCGGTGGTTTTTTCTCCCGCTATCCAGACGGCGACCTTTCTGCCGAATGCTTTACCGAGATAATAGTTGATAAAGGAGCCGATAATAACTCCTACGGAAGCGATTATCGTCGCCAAAAGCGGCGACCAGATCATCGCGCCCGACGCGTAACAAACTATCGCGGGGAGGGGAAGGATGACCACCTGTAAAATTTGCAAAAGCAAATAAACGAAAATGCCGAGATTACCCGAATCTCTTATCGCCTGAGCGATCTTGTCTATTTTTTCGCCGTCCGACGAATAACTCCCAAGATCGAGGGCTTTATCTGTAAATAAAAGCGCCCCGATGAATACGGCGACGATGATATTTACTACGAAAGCCGTTTTAAACAACTCCCACTTTTTCAACCTGTAAAAGACCGCGCCCGCGATCGCGCATAAAAGCGGAAAAGCAAATCCCGCTATTTTCGCGACGTTACTCCAACCGCTTAGGAAAAATACGGCGAACAGAGCCGAAGCCGTCCCGACAAAAGCGTTTATCGAAAGTATGATACAAGCGTTTTTATTTTTCATTTATACCCGTCAAAACGAAAACCGAAATAAATTATATCCCTTAAATATCTATGTTATTCAAAAGATTTTCGTCGTTTTCTCTCAATTCTTTCGGTACGACTATATTATCGTAATCTATAAAATATTTTTTCTTGTTTATCGTAAAATAATCGACTTCTCTCATCGAAGCGTAAAGAAGAGAAAAGAAGGGAATAAGCAATACGGTCCCCACGCCGAAAGTGATAATAGCCGACGACGCCAAAAGATAGAAATAGATCAAAGTAACCGTAAGATATCCAACGAACATTTTGCCGAAATACCCTTTGGGCGGAACTATGCCGTCCGAAAACCCGTCTTTGACCGTTTTGCCTACTATTAGTATATTCGCCATTACCTGACTTATTACGGTCGAGCGAAGCGCCCTCGAACAAACCCACACGGACAGCGCGAGAAAAACGAAGAGAGGGACGCTGAAACTCAAAGTCAAAGCGCCGACGCCTATAATGACGCACGCCGTTATAATATCAAAAACAAGGGTAAAAAGCACGTCTATAAGTTGATAAACGGCGATTTTACCGAAATGTTCGACGAGGGTTACGGTAAAATGCGGACGCGACATACTCGTCATATAGTCGTTGACGGAGATCATAACGGCGCAATCGCCCATTCCGCCGAGATACCTGTAAACGAAAACGCCGATAAAAATTATAGCGCCCGTTCCGAGGAAGTTGCCGACGTTTGCGGAAAGATATTGGTAAAAGCCGTCGAGCGAAGAACGAAGCGAAGAAAAAGAAGAATCGACGTTGCCGTTATAAACGCTTACGGCGATATTTTTGATTTCTTCCAACACCGATTTTATATGTGTAATGAAGTCGTTGATCTGCAATCTTAAAATCGCTCCCGCGATAAGCGCGGTCGCGCAAAAGATCAAAAGTTTAAACAGCAGATTTTTAAAGACGAGCATATAATTGCCGACGGATATTTTAAAGGCGTTTCGAATTCTCATTTCTCCCTCCGCGAAAAGCCGAAAATCGCAATTTAAAAATCGCAATTTATAAAATAAGTTACACCTATTATATACGAAAGAAAAAAAATTTGCAACTCTTTTTAAGCGTGTAACGCAAAGGACGCTTCCTCGGGCGGACGAAAGACTTCGGCGAGCGTATAAAAAAAATTTGCCGGGCGTATAAAAGATTTGTCGGACGTTAGATACGTCGGACTTTAAAAAATTTCAAATAGCCGAGTGAAGAAGCAATTACCGCTCGGCTATTTGAAAAGTATCGATAAATTCAAAAAGCAGTCCGCGAACTCTTCGCAAACTGCCTTTTGAAAAATATATGATAAGGGGGAAAATGATGAGCGTAGTTTAGTTTCGGGTTTTGGAAACGGTTGTTCCCTGCCCTCAACTTACGAGTATATGATACAACTTTTTTTCTTAAATGTCCAATAAAATTTATTTTATTTTTTATTTGTGTCTTTTTTTGTAAATTATATGTTTTTTTATATATAAATACCCTCAATCGAAGCGATAACCGTAAATGTCGAGGTTTACTTTTCCGTTCTCAACGGTTATCCCGTCCGCTTCGAGCAACATTTTCTGTACTTCCGCCCCGCCGAAAGCGAACGCGCCCGAAAGTTCTCCGTTTCTGTTTACCACTCTAAAACAGGGAATGTTTTCGGGATCGGGGTTGACGTGAAGAGCGTACCCGACCGCCCTCGAACTTCTCGGCGCTCCGAGTTTCGCGGCGATCTGACCGTAGGTAACAACTTTCCCTTTGGGAATAATTTTTAATAATTCGTAAACTTTTTCAAAAAAATTCATAACGCGAAAAGGAGCCTGTTTGCGGCTCCTTTAAATTTTTTACTCCGCAAGGAGTTTGAATATTTTATCGGTAAGTTCGGTAGGTTGTTCTACGGGAAGTCCGGCGATAAGTCTTGCCGCGCCGTATAAAACTTCGGCGTAAGAGGCGATTTCGTCTTTATTTTCGCCATAAACCTTTTTAAGTTTCCGGTAAATGGCGTGGTCGCCGTTTATTTCGAGGACTTTCGTCGCTTTGACGCCTTCCTGCCCGTTAGGCATATTGGATAAAACTTTCTCCATTTCGAGGGAAACCTCGCCTTCCGAAGAAAGGCAAACGGGGTGAGATTTTAAAACGCCTGAAACCTTGACTTTTGAAACTCTGTCCCCGAGAGCGTCTTTGAGAGCGGAAAGCATATCCTCGTCCTCTTTATTGAGTTGTTCGCTGCCGTCGTCGATCCCGAGATCTTCGCCTAAAACGTTTTTAAATTCCTTTTCCTTGTATTTGCCGAGCATTTTGACGGCAAATTCGTCGACGTCGTCGGTAAAGCAAAGTATATCGTAACCGAGATCGAGTATTTTTTCGCTTTGCGGAAGAGATCTTACGGCCGTTTCGCTCTTGCCCGTTCCGTAGTAGACGAATTTCTGTCCTTCGGGCATACCTTGGACGTACTCTTTAAGAGTAACGTATTTATCCTGTTTTACCGATCTGAACATTATAAGATCCTGTAAAAGATCTTTATTCATTCCCCAGCCCGAATAAAGTCCGTATTTGAGTTGAAGTCCGAAAGCCTTGAAGAATTTATCGTAACCCTCTCTGTCGTTTTTCTGCATATCGAGAAGTTCGTTCTTTATCTTTTTCTCGAGGTTGGATTCGATAAGTTTGAGTTGCCTGTTGTGCTGAATGGTTTCTCTCGATACGTTAAGGGTAAGTTCACTGTCGACCAACCCCCTTACGAAACTGAAACAATCGGGAAGAAGATCGGCACATTTATCGGTTATCAAAACGCCGTCGGTGTAAAGTTTAAGTCCCTTTTCGAAATCTTTCGAATAATAATTATAGGGAGCGTTCGAAGGAATAAACAGAAGGGCTTTATAGGTAACGGCTCCTTCCGCCGAAGTGTGGATGACTTTAAGGGGATCTTCGTAGTCGTAAAAAGTATCCTTATAAAATTTATTATAGTCGTCCTTGGTTATTTCGCTCTTGTTTTTCTTCCAGAGAGGGATCATCGAGTTAAGAGTTTCGTCCTCTTTGTAACTCTCCCTTTCTTTTCCTTCCTTTCTGTCCTCTTCCGACTGTTCTTTATATTTCGTAACCGCCATTTTTATGGGATAGCGTATATAATCGGAATATTTTTTTACCAGACTTCTAATTTCGTATTCTTCGAGGAAGTTATCGTATTTTTCGTCGTCGCCGTCCGGTTTGAGATACAAAGTAACGGTAGTGCCTCTTTCATCTTTTTGCGTTTCCTCTATATCGTACCCTTCCACGCCCGAAGAAGTCCATTTATACGCTTTTTCGGAGCCGAACGCCTTCGATACGACTTCGACCTTCGACGCGACCATAAACGCCGAATAAAATCCCACTCCGAATTGTCCTATCACGTTAACGTCCTCGTTTTCTTTGGCGTCTTTGTTTTCGTTTTTGAAATCGAGGGTCCCGCTATGCGCGATAGTTCCGAGATTTTCTTCGAGTTCGGCTTCCGTCATTCCTATACCGTTATCCGAGATCGTGAGAGTTCTTTTTTGCTTGTCCGCTTCTATCCTTATATAGAAGTCGTTCCTCGTAAGCCCGCTCAAACCCTCTTTCGATCCTTTATAATAGAGTTTGTCTATCGCGTCGGAACAGTTTGAAAGCAGTTCGCGGAGAAAGATCTCCTTGTGCGTATAGATCGAGTTGATCATCATGTCGAGAATTTTTTTCGATTGAGTTTTAAAATCTTTCATAATATTCACCTTTGGCAATTTGATTGCGAGAGTGTTAGCACTCTCGCCTTGTCTTTGCTAATATTATAAACCTTAACTTTACGTTTGGCAAGCGTTTTAAGCAAATAAATCAAAATTTATTTTATAATCCCCGAGGGGGCGTTGACCGACGAACAAAACGCCTTTACGGTTATCTCCATACCGTCTTTTATCTTGTCTATCGTAATTGTCGGGCTTGACAGACCTTCGAAGTACTCCGAAAGGGTAAGGGCGATCGCTCTCGTCATAAGATCTTTCGCCTGATCCGCAACATTTACGCGATCCGTTTCTACTATCTTTTTAAATCTATCCTCGACGCGGCTGCCGTTATCTCTTTTCATATATTGCGTTTCAAGCCCCTTCTGATGCTCCCGAAAAATCCGACGTAATTGGCGGTATAATCGTAAATTTTATTTTTTTTTGTTGACGACGTTGGAACAAAGCGTCTTAAAGGCTTTGAACGCCTCGCACTCGGGCGGGAGATCGCCGGCGTTTTTAAGCATAACTCTGTCGTCCGCGGGAATAACGCCTATAACTTCGGTCTTTAAAAGCCCCTCGATCTTTTCGGGGGTAAGCGCGAGTTTGTCCGCGACGAGATCTCCTCTTATCATATTTACGACTATACCTATTTCAGAAAGTTTATAACTTCTTAATATAGATAAAACTTTATCGGCGTCCCTTAAACTCGATATCTGAGAAGTGGTAACGACTATCGCCTCGTCGCAAGCCGAAACCGCCTTATGGAATCCGCCGCCGATCCCTGCGGGACAATCGACCAAAACGAAATCGAACCCCACCGATAGACCCTCTATGAGTTCTTTGAGATTTTCGGGCGACACCCTCTCTTTCGCAAAAGTATGTACCGAGGGAAGAACGTAAAGATTTTTATGCGACGGACTTTGTATCAAGGCTTGTTTAGGTCTGCATCTGCCCTCTATACAATCCACAACGTCGTAGACCACGAGGTTTTCAACGCCCGTAACCACATCGAGGTTGTTAAGCCCGAAATCGGCGTCGCACACGCACACTCTTTTACCGCCGAGCGCGAGCCTGTAACCGAGATTAGCCGTTATAGAGGTCTTTCCCACTCCGCCTTTACCCGAAGTTATAACGATTTTTCTTGTCATAATACTCTCCTTTTTTCCGAACGCAAACGAGATCGAACCAACTAAACCGCGGGATCTCGGCGTATTCCCGCGTTTTCATTCGACCACGCCCATATTACTCCCGCGAGCGCCGAAAAATATAAGAGAAAAAAGGGGTATTTGTTTTTTTATGACGAAAACTTGATTTTTGGAAATTTTTGAGTTATAATTCGTCTATGTTGAATAATAATATCGCGACAAAAAGAGTAGACGCCGTAAAAATAAACGCCATAAGAAATTTTTTCTACCGCAAAATAACGGGCGGAAGTTTTAAAGACGCCCTGCTTCCCTGTCATTGCGCCTTTTATAACGACGGAGGCAAATTCGGGATAATATCGGGCAATAGGATAACCTGGATCGCTCGCGGTGAAATGATCGTTCTCGAACCTTCCACCCCCTTTCGTCCCGTTGCCGAAGGGCTGGATATAAGGCTGTTTTTCTGCGCTTTCGAAGCGGAAGAAAGGCTCCGCCTCATCCCGTCCGGTCAGCCTTCCCTTCTTTCGACGGCGTCAAAAAATCTTTTGGCGTCGTTCATAGGCTCCGCGCGCGAAATTTTTCCCAAAGAAAAAAACGAAGAGGAATCGTCCTCTTTCGAAGTCGATCCCGAAAAGGTTTTAGACAGCGACGAAGAGGCGGACCCCGCCATAATTCAAAGGGCGTTCAACTCCCTCGAACTCATTCTTCTCGACAGCGTTATTCCCGCTCATATCCCGTTAAGATCGATCAAAGAGGGAGAATATTCTTTCGAGAGCGAGAGAATAACCGACGAAATAATATCCTATCTTCAAAATAACCTTACGAGGAAGATCTCCCTCGACGAAATAAAAGACGAACTGTATTTTTCAAAATCGTATATAAAACAAGTTTTTAAAAAACAGACAGGCTCGTCCATACTCGCCTACCATACGGCGATGAGGATAGAAAGGGCGAAAAAAATGCTCGCCGAAGGCAAAAACACGGCGGAAATCGCCCTATCGACGGGTTTTTCGTCGCAAAATCATTTTTCCTCGGTCTTTAAAAAGACGACGGGATTTACCCCGACGGAATACAAAAAAACTTTAAAAAGTTAAACGAGATAATTTTTTTAAAACTAAATCCTCACCCCTTCTATATGTATAAATCGCGCTCGCGCGTAATAATAGGAGCGGAGAGGACGGTTTAACGCGTCGACGGTATGAGCGCAAACGAGGGGACCGAGATCGGAAAATCCGCTGATAATAAGCGAATGGTAAAAATCGCCCGTTTCGCTTCCGAGTTGGATCACGTCGCCGAGTTCCGCGTCCCCTTGATCTATAAGTCTGCCAAAAGGTCCGACCGAAAGGTTTCCGACTATAAATCTGTAAAAATATTCCACCGAAGTCCAGGAAGCCGTTCTCGCCGTCGAATTTATGTAAAACCAACCGGTTATCGGGGTATAATTCATCTTTTCCGAACCGGCGTAAACGCACTGCGAAATAAAATTTGTACAATCTCCCCCGACCCCGTCGAAATCGTAATAGGCGGGATTTCTTCTTTTCGCCCAATATTTTGCGTATAACACCGCCTTTTCGCGGTCGTATGGTTTTATCGTCATAAAATATTCTACGCCGTAAACCTATTTTTTGACACTCGCTCAAAAAATGTCATAAGTATAATTGACAGGCGGGAAAAAATATGTTATCATATACGGGTAAAACAACGGAGGTCAGTTAATATGGAAAGAATAAAAACTTTGGAAACCCGTAATTTGTGCGACAGCGCCGTAAACGGCGGTTGCGGAGAATGTCAGACTTCTTGTCAATCCGCTTGTAAAACAAGTTGCGGTATTGCAAATCAAAGTTGTGAAAACTCTGTAAAAAGCGAAAAAGACAACTGAAATCTAAAATACCGCCCGACGAAGGCGGTATTTTTTTAGTTTTATATACTTCAGGAAATTATTTTATGATCCATCAATTTAAACGTTGCGGTTTTAATATCGTTATCGACGTATGCTCCGGCAGCGTCCACTCTGTCGACGATTTGGCGTACGACGTTATTTCCCTTTTCGAAAACACCCCCGAAAATCAACTTATAGGCGACCTTTTTGAAAAACACGGCGGCAAATACGGTAAAGACGAAATAAAAGAATGTTACGATCAGGTCGCCGAACTTAAAGACGCGGGCAAATTATTTACTCCCGACGTTTTCCGTCCGATAGCGGGAAAACTCAAAGAAAGATCGGCGGGCGTTATCAAGGCGCTTTGTCTGCACGTCGCGCACACCTGCAATCTCAACTGTTCCTATTGTTTTGCAAGTCAGGGAAAATATCACGGCGAAAGGGCGGTAATGGACTTTGAAACGGGAAAAAGGGCGCTCGATTTTTTAGTCGAAAATTCGGGAACGAGAAGAAATCTCGAAGTCGACTTTTTCGGCGGCGAACCCCTTTTGAATTTCGGAGTAATTAAAGAACTCGTAGCCTACGCCCGTTCGATAGAAAAAGAAAAAAATAAAAATTTCAGATTCACCCTTACCACCAACGGCGTTTCCATAGACGACGAAGTCATAGAGTTCGCCAACAAGGAAATGCACAACGTCGTTCTGAGCCTTGACGGAAGAAAAGAAATACACGACGCGTTCAGAGTGGATTACGCGGGCAACGGAAGTTGGGAAAAAATTGTTCCGAAATTTCAGAAACTCGTTCGGGAGAGGGGAAACAAAAACTACTATATGCGCGGAACTTTTACCCACGCCAACCCCGACTTTTCGGAAGATATAAAAGTAATGCTCGATCTGGGATTTACCGAACTCAGTATGGAGCCCGTCGTCTGCGCGGACGGCGACGCTTCCAAACTTACGGAAGAGGACTTCCCGATAGTTTGCGAGCAATACGAACGGCTTGCCGAACTTATGATAGAGAGAAGAAAACAAGGTAAACCCTTCACATTCTATCATTATATGCTCGATTTAAGCGGCGGTCCGTGTATTTATAAGAGAATATCCGGCTGCGGTTCGGGGACCGAATATATGGCTGTAACGCCTTGGGGAGATCTGTACCCCTGCCACCAATTCGTCGGAGAAGAAAAATTCAAACTCGGAAATATCTACGACGGAGTAACCAACGACGCGATCCGCGAGGAATTTTCCTCTTGCAACGTCTACGCGAGAAAAGAATGCGAAAACTGCTGGGCAAAACTATATTGCTCGGGAGGCTGCGCCGCCAACGCCTATCATTCGACAGGCTCGGTAAAGGGCGTGTACGAATACGGCTGCCGCCTGTTTAAAGCGAGAATGGAATGCGCTATCGCGGTTGCGGTCGATAAAGCGCTCAACCCGTGATGAAAAAGTCGGTTATCAAAACGCCGATAAGCGATTTCGTTGAAAAATACGCCCTTTCGTCCGCCGTTCGGTTTCATATGCCCGGACACAAAGGCGAAGATTTTACGGGGAGCGAAATTTTTGACCTGACCGAAATAGACGGCGCGGACAGTTTATATCAAGCGAGCGGAATAATCGCCGAAAGCGAAGATAACGCGAGCGAGATCTTCGGTTGCAAAACCTTTTATTCGACCGAAGGCTCGTCGCTCGCGATACGGGCGATGATGCGATTGATCGATCTATACGCGGGCTTAAAGGGTGAAAAGACCACTATCCTCGCGGGGAGAAACGCTCACTCGACCTTTCTTTCTTCCGCGATCGCGATAGGCTTTAAAGTCGAATGGATATATCCCGAAAAGGGCAACTACCTTTCTTGCGAAATAACACCCCGAAGGCTCGGGAAAATTTTATCCTCTTCAAAAAAACTTCCCGCCGCTTTATATATAACTTCGCCCGACTATTCGGGAAATATTGCCGATATAAAGGGATTGGCGGAAATTTGCAAGAAATACGGTGTAATCCTCGCCGTAGACAACGCCCACGGCGCTTATCTGAAATTTCTGACGCCCTCTTCGCACCCGATAGATCTCGGGGCGGATATCTGCGTAGATTCGGCGCACAAAACTCTCCCCTGTCTGACGGGGGGAGCCTATCTTCATATTTCTAACGACGCTCCGTCGGTTTTCGCCGAGCGGGCTAAAAACGCTTTGGCTCTCTTCGGTTCCACAAGTCCGTCCTATCTCATACTGCGTTCTCTCGATAAACTGAACGCCTACTTAAACGACGGATTTAAAGACAAACTCCGAAAGACGGTAAACGCCGTATCGGAAATAAAGAGAGAATTGAGTGAAAAAGGGTATGCTCTTATCGGAAGCGAAACACTCAAAATCACGGTAGACGCGAACGGTTACGGATATACGGGGAAAGAATTAAACGCTATTTTGCGTTCGGAAAACATATTTTCGGAATTTTACGACGATAAATTGCTCGTTCTTATGATCTCGCCCGAAAATTCGGACGAGGATTTAATAAAACTGCGTAACGCTTTGCTTTCGATCCCACGGAAAACGCCGATAATCGACTTATCGCCCGACTTTTATATTCCTAAAAAGATAATGGAGATAAAAGAGGCGGCGAAGAAACCGTCGTATATCGAGAGAGTGGAAAGATCTGTCGGAAAGGTGGTTTCCGAAGCGATCGTGAAATGTCCGCCCGCCGTGAGCGTGGTGGTCGGGGGCGAACTCGTCGACGAAAAAGTAAAAGACCTGCTGATAAAATACGGAATAGAAGAGTTGATATTAGTAAAATGACGGTTTTTTTGACCGTTTCGACCCAAACAAGCAACTTTTCGGTCAATTTTATAAAAAGACAAAAAATCTTTGATTTTTTTATTTTTTCGGCGTATCATTATATCATCTTTTATTCGATTTGGAGATTATATAGATGGATCTGCATAATTTATTGAAAAAATACGAAAATTGCGAATGCGGACAGATACATTCGTGCAACGTGAAAGACGTTCGCGTAGGAAGCGGTCTGATCAAAGAAGTAGGGAATATTCTTAAAGAAAACTCTTTTCCGAAAGATCTTCTTCTCGTTTCGGATAAGACGGTTTTCGCCGCGTGCGGAGAAATAACCGATTCTTTGAAAGACTTTAACGTAACCACTTATATTTATGATTTTTTAAGGGTCGCGACGATGGACGACGTCGAATTTATCGAAAGTCTTATAAAAGGCAAAAATATCGGCGTTTTGGCGGTCGGAACGGGTTCTATCGACGACACTTGTCGTCTTGCCGCGGCAAGGCAGAACAAACCCCTTTGTCTTTTCGGAACGGCGCCGTCAATGGACGGCTTCGCTTCGGACACCGCCCCTATCGTAAAAAACAATTTTAAAACTTCTTATAAAGCGAAATCCCCCGAGGTCATAATCGGCGACACGAAAATACTCGCCGCGGCTCCCGTCGAACTCAAACGGGCGGGTTTCGGCGATATGATCGCTAAATACGTCGCTCTCATAGATTGGCAGGCGTCCAATCTTATAAGCGGCGAAAAATATTGCGAACGCGTCGCTTCCCTTACGAGATTCGCCGCCGATAACGTTTTTGAAAAAGCCGACCTCGTTACCGCGAAAGACGAGGAAACCGCGGGGAAAATTTTCGAAGGACTGTTATATACCGGCATCGCGATGAGTTTTACCGGAACTTCGCGCCCCGCAAGCGGGACCGAACACATAATTTCCCATTATATCGAATGTAAACAACTTCTCGACGGGATCACACCGAATTACCACGGCGAAGACGTAGGAGTCGCGACTCTTCTCGTGTTGAGATTGTATAATTCCCTTTTATCCCTCGAAAAAATCACGGGGAAAAAGGACGATACCGATTGGAAAGAGGTCGAAGAGGTTTACGGCGATCTAAAAGAGGATATGATAAAACTCAACGCTCCCGACACGATAACGGACGGTATAGATCCTCGCGCGATCGAAGAAAATTTCGATAAAATAAAGGAAATAATAAGGTCGGTCCCTTCTTACGACCAAGTGAAAGAGGCTATGGAAAAAGCGGGTTGCAAACTCACTTACGAAGATATAGGAAAAAGCGAAAGGCTTATGAGAGAGGCTTTTTTATACCACACTTATATGCGTAGAAGGCTTTCTCTTTTAAGACTTTTATATCTTACCGATTTTAAAGAGAAACTGAAAACTTTCCCGTTAAAATAAGATCTCAGAAAAGATTTCAGCCGAGCGAATAGCGAAAACCAACGCCCTGCGGAGCATTTCCGCAGGGCGTTTTATATTGTTTTAACCACCCCAACCGGGGAAAAACCGTTTTATACTATACTTTCCGATATGTAATATTCGATAATAAACGGGCTTCTCCGTTTTAACGGTATTATTTATAAAATCCTCTATTTGCCCCGCTTTTCTCGCGACGTTTCCCAAATTCGGGATCACAAGTCTTCCGTTATAATCCCATAAAGAGATCCTCTTCGCCCCGTATCTATATAATTCGCTCACTCTTCTTACAAACTCTTTGTCGGTCATAATTCGCGGAAGAATGTCAAAATATACTTTTACGCCGTACTTTTTCTCTATATTATTCCATTCGGCTATCCTCTCTTCCTGCGAAAGGGGTCCTATCGATTCGCCCGAACAATTTTTATAGGGCGGAGAGAAATCAAAATCATCGCATTTGAACACGCTCCTATCCCCCGACGTTACCCAATCGTCATATTTTTTCATATTTATTCGTTTACCGTCGTCGTCCATAACGCTTTGCGGAATTATTTCATACATTCTTTGCGGATAACTTATGACGGCGTCGATAAGATTTTCTCTTGCCAAAGTTTCAATATCGTAGCCCACGAGATAAGCGTCGCTTATGGAAAACTGACAACGCAAATGGATCCCGATTTTATTTTTTCCGAATTTTTTATCGAGAGCGCAACGCAATTCTCTGAAAAATCGGGTGATAAAAGAACAACGAACTTGATTTAAACGTTTTTCCCCTATCGGAAGATCGGCGGTTTCATATTTAACGACCCGCCATTTTCCGAGTTGATCGTCGTCCGATAAAACGTCCGTATTTTTTACGCAATTTTTCAGATCCGAAATAAACAGTATTTCATTCGCTTTATTGTCCATCATATTTCCCATTTTAAACAATAATTATATCGGCTAAATAAACGGTATTCCCTTTAGGAATAAGGAAAGCGAACCGCGTTGCTTCGGTATAAGCCGATATATCGACTTCGTATTCCTTCCATTCGTCAAGCGGGATATATTGATAGCCGTCGATCTCCTCGGAGATAAAATTGAGATATTTATCGGGATTTTTTACTCTGATAGACATTTCGCCGAGTCCGCCGAGTTTCGCGCTCCCCGACGGAACGAACATTTTAAAGGTGATTTTAGATCCTGCGTTTATCTTCGAAACGTCGACGCACAAGTTTTCCTGAGAGGAAGCCGTCGCCTTATAACACGTCAAACCGCCGAAATCGACTACCGACACCGACGCGCCCGATCCGAGGGGCGTTATTTTTTCGCCGTTTACTTTTTTGACGTCGATATCGGGTTCGTCGAATATTTCCTCGCCGCTTAAAAGTATACTCCTTACCTTACCGACGACCTCTTTGGAAACGCCGCAAACGGTAACGAGATAGTTTTCGATCGCGTACGACAGCGGTTTTCCTTCTTCCCCGTACCCGTTTATTATAAGGTCTTTGAGTTCCCCGAAACATATAAGATTGTTGGAAGTGTTCTCCTGTATGCCGTCCGCGGTAAAGGCTCCGTTTTTGATCTTGCTTCTGTATCTCGCTCCGTATCTTGAAAAAGTGGTAAGTTCGAAATCCCTCGTAAGGTCTGAATAATCGACTCCGATCAAGCCGTTTATCAAAAACGCGAGAGTTCCCGTCCTGTCCGCGCCCTGATTGCAATGGAAGTATACGGGATAATTGTTTTCGTCCGACAGCAACTCGAAAATACCCCTTAATGAAGTGGGCGAACCCGAATGATAGCCGACCACCCTTTGATTATCGTCGGCGGGCTTGGAAACAAACCCGGGAATTATCATAGAATATTGCCATATACCGTAACGAACGTATTTTACCCCGTTTACGGGCGTTTGTTGAGTTCCGTCCGTTCTCAGATCTATTTCGGTCTTTATCCCGAGTTTTTCGGCGAAATCTTTCTTGCCCTGTTCGGTCATACCCGCGAGCGATCCCCCGCGATATAAAAGACCGTAATTTACCGTACTTTCCCCTTGCGCTTTCCAACCGCCCAGATCTCTCATATTATAAACGCCTTCGACGTTTACCTGTCTTAAAGCCAGATCGGTTTCGGCGGTAAACTCAAACACTTCGGATCTGTCTATAATTTCGCCGTTTTCGCCTACCGCCTGCGCGTAAACGAAGTATTTTTCATCGGGATATATCATACCGGGAGTAACTTCGCACACCGACGAATTCAGAACCGTTTCATCGCTGAAATCTTCGGTCTGCGATAAGTGGAAGATATATTCTTTCGCCCCGTCGATGATAGCCCATTTAATTTTCAGTCCTTGCTTATCGAACTCTTTACCGACGTATGCGGTAAGATAAGAGATCTGCGTTTTATCGTCGTCGGCTTTCAAATATCCTTTTATAACTTCGTCGTACATATCGCCGATTATTTTAATGGTTTTATCGACTTCCATTCGTATACTCACTCTTTGTCTGAAAGTTTTGTATTTAACGGTAAAATATTTATCCCCTTCGGCGAATCTGTCGCTTTCCACGGGATAAAGAATTGAATAATCGTCCGTTTCCGACTTTTCGCCGTTTTCGTATACGACCTCGACTTTCATTCCGCTCGTATCGACCGATTCTCCCTCTTTATAAAGAGTTTTCGTCGGCGGGGTAACCGAGATCCCCGTAACGACGGCGGAATTTTGACTTTCCGCGCCGCCGCCTTCATTTTTTACGGACGAACCGCCGCACGCCGTAAAAAAACAGGTCAAAATAAGCAACGTTACTAACGCTATCGCTGAATTTACCTTTTTCATCTTTGCTTCTCCCTGAATGGTTATATTATAATTTTAACACAATTTTCAGCATATTACAATATTTAAATATTGCTTGTGCATTGCCCGAATATTGCTTTTCAGGTGAAAAACCGCCGGCGAAAACAGTAAAAATTCAGAAATTGGCATTAAAAAACGGTTGCAGCGATGACAACCGTTTTTTTGTTTGATATTTAATCCGCTTTTCTGTTTTTAGCCCATTCCTTCATACGAAGGTCGTGAGCGAGGATCTTTTTGCGAAGTCTTATGCTTTTAGGCGTTACTTCGACGAGTTCGTCGTCGGCTATAAATTCAAGACATTGCTCCAAAGATAAGACGGTCGGCGGAATGAGTTTCAGAGCCTCGTCGCTTCCCGACGCCCTGCTGTTGGTAAGGTGTTTTTGCTTGCAGACGTTGACCGCGAGATCGTCCTCTCTGGAATTTTCGCCCAAAACCTCGCCTTCGTAAACGTTTTCGCCCGCGCCTATGAAGAGGGTACACCGTTCCTGCGCGTTAAAAAGACCGTATTGAGTAGTAACTCCGCTTTCAAACGCGACAAGACTTCCTCTCGTTCTGCCGAGTATATCTCCCTTATATTCTTCGTATCCCGCGAAAACGTGGCTCATAATCCCGAAGCCTTTGGTATCCGTAAGCATTTCGCTTCTATACCCGAAAAGGCACCTCGCGGGGATCCTGAATTCGAGTTTGGTCCCGCCCCTGTCGTCGGCGACCATATCGACGAGTTCGCCCTTTCTCGCGCCGAGTTTATTCATTATCGCCCCGACGTAATCGTTGGGAACTTCGACGACGAGATCCTCTATCGGTTCGTGCGTCTTTCCGTTTATTTCCTTAAAAATGACCTTCGGACGGGAAACCTGAAATTCGTAACCTTCCCTTCTCATATTTTCTATCAGTATGGAAAGATGAAGTTCCCCTCTTCCGAACACCTTAAAAGTATCGGCGCTGTCGGTTTCTTCGACTCTCATCGAAACGTTGGTTTCTATCTCCTTGAACAACCTCGCGCGAAGATGTCTCGAAGTAACGTACTTGCCTTCTTTTCCCGCGAACGGACTGTTGTTTACCATAAAATACATAGAAACAGTCGGTTCGTCTATCGCGACGAACGGTAACTGTTCGATGCAATCGGGCGAACATATAGTTTCGCCTATATTTATCTTATCTATGCCCGAAACCGCGATTATGTCGCCCATTTCGGCGCTTTCCACCTCTATTCTTTTAAGCCCTTCGAACTGATAAAGTTTTCCGACTCTCGAATTGGTGGTAGTCTTGTCCGTATGAACGACGGTGATCGGCTGCGCGTCGCGGACTCTTCCCCTTACGATCCTTCCTATACCTATTCTTCCGACGTATTCGTCGTAATCGACGTTACATATTATTGCCTGCAAAGGTCCGTCAAGTTCGCCTTGGGGGGCGGGGATCTCTTCTAAAATGGTATCGAGAAGGGGATCCATATTTTCGCTCTTTTTATTGAGATCTTTAGTCGCCCAACCCTGTTTCGCGCTTGCGTAGACCACTTTGAAATCGAGTTGATCGTCGTTCGCGCCCAATTCGATAAACAAATTGATTATCCCGTCGATCGTCGCGTCGAGATCTCCCCCTTTGTCGATTTTATTTATACATACTATCGGCTTTTTATTGAGCGACAGCGCTTTTTTTAGAACGTATCTCGTCTGCGGCATACAGCCCTCCACCGCGTCGACCAAAAGGACAACGCCGTCGACCATAGACAAAATACGCTCCACTTCTCCGCCGAAATCGGCGTGTCCGGGCGTGTCGATGATATTTATCTTGGTGTTTTTGTAAATCACCGCGGTATTTTTCGCGAGAATGGTTATTCCCCTTTCTCTCTCTATATCTCCGCTGTCCATAACCCTTTCAGCGACCACTTCGTTGGAGCGGAAAATATTATTCTGTTTCAAAAGCCCGTCGACGAGAGTGGTTTTACCGTGGTCGACGTGCGCGATTATCGCAATGTTTCTTACTTCTTGTCTTATATCCATACCGTTCTCCAAAATAACACAACGATTATTATATAATCTTAACGCCTTTTTGTCAATCGTTTAGATCCCAATTTATGGGTTTTTCGCCCTTGCTTTCCAAAAATCGGTTGACTTTCGAAAAGGGTTTGCTCCCGAAAAATCCCGCGAACGCCGAAAGAGGGCTGGGGTGCGCGCTTTCGACCACAAAGTGCCTCGATAAGTCGATTAACGGCTTTTTGCTCCTCGCGTTAGAACCCCATAAAATAAACGCCATAGGACGTTCTCTCTCCGACAAAAGCCGAATCACGCCGTCGGTAAACTCCGTCCACCCGCAATCTTTATGGGAATTGGCAAGTCCTCTGACGACTGTCAAAGTCGTGTTTAAAAGGAGTACTCCTTCTCTTGCCCATTTGGTCAAATCGCCCTTTTCGCAGGGTTTTATACCGAGATCCGTATACAGTTCCTTATAAATATTCACGAGCGAAGGGGGAAGTTTAGTCCCCTCTTTGACCGAAAAACTCAGTCCGTGCGCCTGTCCCGGCTCGTGGTATGGATCCTGCCCCAAAATAACGCATTTAACGGCGCTATACGGCGTTTCCTTAAAGGCGTTGAATATATCGTACATAGAAGGGTAAACGGTTTTCAAAGAGTATTCCTTCTTTAAAAATTCCCTTATCCTTAAATAGTTGTCGCTTTCTAAAAGGGGGCGAAGAACTTCGTCCCAATCGTTGCCCGTTTTAACCATCGCTATCTTTCTCCCCGAACTCCTCTTTTACGACGAACATTGGTCTGTCTTTTATTTCGTCGTAAATATAGGAAACGTATTTATCTCTCGCGGCGTTGTTCAAAAGCAGTACTGAAAGGGAAAGCCCTATCGTCGGAAAAAGCCAACTCGAAACAGGCAGCCCCACGCCCGATATAGACAGTATTATGAAGGTTATGAATGCCGCTATCGAACAAAAGCCCGTCAATAGCGCGATTATCCAGCCGATTTTGAGCGGCAGATGGGTATTCGGCAATATCGCCTTCTCGGCAAGCGCGAACAATTTTTTGAGGTTATACTTGGTCGTTCCCGCCTCTCTCGCCCCTCTCTCGAAATACACGTCGGCTTCTTTAAACCCGAGCCACGGTATCTGCGTCCGAAGATATTTGTTTCTCTCCGGCATCGCAAGCAAGGCTTTTACGACTTTGGCGGAATAGAGTTTAAATTCTCCCGAATTGTTTTTAACAGGCAATCCCGTAACCTTTCTCGCGACCTTGGTAAAAAGATCGGACGAGCCTTTTTTAAAGGCGGTTTCTCCCTTCCTTGCCGAGCGGACGGCGTTTACGACGTCGAATCCCTCTTGCCATTTCGCAACCAAAGAGGGAATTATCTCGGGATCGTCCTGCAAATCGCAATCCATAACGACGACGGCGTCCCCTTTCGCTTTGGAAAACCCGCAGTATATGGCGGCGAGTTGTCCGAAGTTTCTTGAAAACACAACTCCCTTGATCTTGGGATTTTTCTCGCTCGCGCGCTTTATCGTCTTATCGGTCCCGTCCGTCGAACCGTCGTCGACGAGGATCAATTCGTAATTCATTCCCGCCTTCTCCAAAACGCCCGCCGTCTTTTCGATAAAATGGGGAAGGACCTCTATTTCGTTGTACGCCGGAGCAACGACGCTCAATAATGTTTCGGGCATATACACCTCTTTTCGTGGGATCGTCTTTCGATCGTAAAACTATTTTACCAAGTTTTCGACTAAAAGTAAACATTTTTATAAATATTTTTGACTTTTAAAAATAAATATAGTATAATAGAGGCGATCATACTCCAACGAGAGGATTATTTATAATGGATTATAAGGTATTATACGATAATTGGCTTGCAAGTCCCTTTTTAAACGACGAAGGGATAGAAGAATTGAAGTCCATAAAGGACGACGAAAAACAAATCGAATACTCTTTCGGCGCCGAACTCGAATTCGGAACGGCGGGTATGCGCGGTATCATAGGATACGGCACCAATAAAATGAACGTCTACACCGTTCGCAGGGCGACGCAAGGTCTTGCCGAATATATCAAATCCAAAGGGCTTGCCGCGATGAGAAGAGGCGTCGCGATCTCTTTCGATACGAGGAACAAGTCCGAAATTTTCGCAAAAACAGCCGCGGGCGTTTTGCTCCGCAACGATATAAAAGTTTACGCGTATCCCGAGCCGAGACCGGTCCCGATGCTCTCTTACGCCGTCAGAAAAACGGGGGCTTTCGCGGGAATTATGATAACCGCCAGCCACAACCCCAAAGAATATAACGGCTATAAAGTCTACGGCGAGGACGGCGCGCAAATGTCGCCCGAAGCGACGGCGGAAGTCGTAAAATACATTTCGGCGATAACCGATTATTTTTCGGTCAAAGAAACCGAGATAACCGATCTGAGATCCAAAAACAACCCCATAAATCTCGTAATTATCGACAAAAAATTCGAAAAGGGCTATTACGAAGAGATAGTTAAACTCTCCCTTTCCAAAAAAGCGGTAAAAGCGGTCGGTAAAAAGATAAAAATAGTATACACTCCCGTCCACGGAAGCGGCTTCGTTCCGGTTACCACAGTTTTGAAAAAACTCAAAATAAAGGTATCGGTCGTCGAAGAACAGGCGAAGCCCGATATCAATTTCTCTACCGTCGAAGTCCCCAACCCCGAATTTAAAGAAACTCTGTCGATGGGCATCGCGCTTGCGGACAAAATTAACGCGGACGTCGTTTTCGGTACCGATCCCGACAGCGACAGATTGGGCGTCGCGATAAGAAACAAAGAGGGAAATTTCGAGGCTTTGACCGGCAACCAAGCGGGAATACTGCTTATGGACTATATCCTTCAACGCCTCAAATCCGATGATAAACTTCCCGAAAACGGCGTAGTTATAAAGAGTTTCGTTTCCACGGGTATGGCTAAACCCATCTGCAACAATTACGGAGTGGAACTCATTGAAACTCCCGTAGGATTTAAATTCATCGGCGAAAAGATAAAACAATTCGAAGAGGACGGCTCCAAAACTTTCCTCTTCGGCTTCGAAGAAAGTTGCGGCTATCTTCGCGGAACTCACGCGAGAGATAAAGACGCGGTAGTCGCGAGTATGCTGTTCGCGGAAATGACCTGTTATTACCAATATATCGGTAAAACCGTTTACGAAAGACTTCTCGAATTGTACGAAAAATACGGCTATACCCTCGACTACACCGTGAATATAAAGTATTCGGGACTAAACGCGATGAAGGAGATGAACGCGGTCGTCGAAAAAGTCAGAGAAAAGAAGATCGACTCCATCGGAATTTACAACGTAAGCAGTATAAGAGATTATATGAGCGGAACGAGAAAGGACTCGGACGGGGAAACCCGACTCGACGTAAAGGGAATAAACTGCCTTTATTTCGAACTTTTAAACGGCGGCTTCATCTGTTTAAGACCGAGCGGTACCGAACCCAAACTCAAGATCTACTATTCCGTGAGAGCGAAAGATAAGGATCTCGCCGAAAAACAACTCGGCGAACTTCGCGAGAGTTTTAAAACCATTCTCGAAGGTTGATTTGAAAACTTTTTTAAAATAAGTGTTGACTTTTGTCTTTTAATATATTATACTATTATACACAGGGGGTTCCTTATGTATTTCGTGATCGACGGCATTCTTATCGCTTTACTGATATGCGTATTTTGGTTCGGCATTAAGAAAGGCCTTATGGGAAACTGGATATTCTCTATCGTGAGAACCATCCTCGCGTTGGGGATCGGCGGCGGAGTCGCCGTCGGCGTCTATTTCCTTATGAACAGTTTAGGATTTCTTTCGATATTGTCCGACGGAGTGGTAAACTTCTTCGGAAACGTAAGCAATAACGTCGGAGATCTTCTTACTCAGGAAAACTTTATAAAAATTTGTATGATAATCGCCTTCGTTCCTTTCGGGGTGTTGGGCTTTATCCTCGGATACGTTTTCGGCTATTGGCTTTTGGGCGTGATCGCAAAAGTTCTCCGCTATCCCATCGACAAACTTCGCGAGATCAGATTCTGGAAGGTCATCGACAATATTCTCGGTTCCGTACTCAATCTTGCCGTACTCGGCGTCGTCGTTCTTGCGGTTTTCGGTATTATTCACGGATTAAATACGGGGGATACATATAAGACCTTGCTCGGAAACGCTCCCATTATGGAACCTTTCAACCATTCGGTGGAAGTGGTTTTAAACGGTCTGCACGAAAACCTTTCGGCGGGACCTTTGTGCGGTTTCATATATGAAAACAATCCCTTAAACTCGATGTTCGTGGGAATGTTCTGATCTTATATCGATAAATTAAAGCGATCAAGGAAAACCCGGTCGCTTTTTTTATTCCTTAAATTTAAAAGCGATCAAGGAAAACCCGGTCGCTTTTATTTTTATTCTTCTGCGTCGAATTTCTCGTAGATCACGCCGTCGGGCGGAAGATAGGCGAGATAGGGCGAAGGTTTGCGTTCGTAAGAAGCCTGCCCGAAAGTTTTTTTTGCGGAATAAGTTATTATAAGTTTTTTCTTCGCTCTCGTAAGGGCGACGTAAAAAACTCGTTTTTCCTCTTCGTCGTTTCCGCTCATTCTCGCGCCGTAAGAGGGAAACTCGTTTTCGTCCGCGCCCGCGACAATCACTTCCTTAAACTCGCAGCCTTTGGATTGATGAACGGTAATCAGCGGGATCTTTCGCAATTTTTTTATCATTATATCCATCTGACTTCCCGAAAGCGCGGTCGCCGAAATAAATTCGCGCAAAGCGCAAAAACCGTCGTCATACTCCGAAAAAAACCATTTTAACGACCTGTAAAGATCGTTCGCGGAATTTCTGTCCGCGTCTCCCGCGTTTTTAAGGGCGCCCATATCCTTTCCTATATAGACCATAAGTCCTTTCGCGTCTTTTTCCTCGACGAACGACTTTAACTTTTCGTAAGAACGATAAAAATCCACAAACTTATCTCTATGTCTTAAAATCGCCCCTTCCCTCGCCTTTTTCGTGGGAAGTATATATTCCCGTATAAAAGCGCGCAACACCCCTTCGGTCGCTGAAACGTCGGAAAAGGCGTCGTGCGCCCTTTCGTTTTCGACGCCGAATTCTTCGCAAAGCGTCGAAAGTTTATGATTTTTAAGGTCAGGACGAAAATCGCGGGATATTTTCAAAGTGTCGTAACTTTCGGCAACAGATAGGCGAACGCCTTCCCTTTTCGCAATTCTCTTGACCACTATATCGTCAAAAGCGTTGGAATTGTGTCCCACGATGACGCAGCCCTCGGAAAAATCCGCGAATTTTTTTATTGCCTCTTTAACGCTTACTCCGCCGTTTTCGATTATTTCTTTTAAGCCGTAACCGTGCGTCTTTATAGCCTCGGGCGAGATCTCGACAGTAGGAATAACGAAAATATTTAAAAGATCGCTTATGCCGTCTTTTCCCGTTTTAACGGCTGAGATCTGAATAAAATCGTCCTTATTTACGTCCAACCCCGTCGTTTCGAGGTCGTATACGACCACCTTTCCTTCGTCGAAAGCGTTTAAAAGCGTCTGATAATTATCTCCGTGATCGTAAGCGCTTTTTTGTAAAAAGCAATCCAACGAGGCGCCCGCTTTGGAATAATCCCGAAAGGCGGAAAGCGTCGCCCTTCCCACGCCGTTTACGGCGGAAAGAGCCACTCTTTCGAAAGACGGCAGATCGTTTGGAGTTACTATCAACCTAAGGTAGGAAAGAAAAAGTTTTACTATTTTCTTTTTATAGAATTGGTAATCTTTATCCGCGGTAAAAAAACTCAGGCGTTCTTCTTCCGGAAGGCGAAGATTTATGTTTTCGAGTTTTTGGCAAAGCCTTGCGAGATAGGCGTTGGATCTCGACATTACGCAGATCTCGTCCGGCTCGACGCGAAACTCGGACAAAAGCCTGAAAATCTCTTCCGCCTCGTCGCCGTCCCCTCCGCATTCGACCACTTCTATCGCGGGATCTTCGCCTATAAGTCGGTTTTCGGGTTTTTTATATCCGAAAGCCGAATACAGATAATAATCTCCCGCGTACGACAATGCCTCGGAAGATCGCTTGTTGCCGTCGAGAGTTATGGTTATCGCGCCGAAGTTGTCTTTGAAATCCTTGATTATTTCGGTCGGAGAAGAGCCTCGCCAAGCGTATATGGTCTGGTATTCGTCGCCGCACATTACAACCTGCGCGCCGCCGAAGAGTTTTCTCATAACGCCGTATTCGGTCAAACTCGTGTCCTGCATTTCGTCGACGATTATCAACTTATAGGGCGACTTTTCATTTTTTTGTCTGTTCAATATCGAATTTGCGCAAAAGATAAGATCGTCGAAATCGAAGAGATCGGACGAACGCAGTATCCTTTCGTATTCTTTCATAAATTGGTCCGCGTATTTTTTCAGAAATTCGAACAGGTCGTAATCGGTTACTTTTACCGAAAATTTCCTCGCGGAAAAAAGAGAAATAAAATCGGGAGAATTTTTAGCGGCGAATTTAAAGGTCTTTTCATATCCCCCTTCGTCGAACCAATCGTACCCGAGTTCGGCGCGGAAGTGTTTAAGGTCGGAAACGATCTTGACGAGTTGTTTTTCGGGGAGCAGACTTCCATCCGCCGAAACGCCGTATACGTCGCCGTTTTCAGCAAAATATTTCAACGCGTCTTTTATAACGCTTCCGCAATCTACTTCGTCGGCGACGCTCGGCTCTCTGAATACGCCGCTTTTTTTCGCGAAGTCCTTGACTATTTTATAGCAAAAGCCGTGTATAGTGGAAATATTCGCGTCGATCTCCCCGCATATCCCCTCGACTTCCGATCGAATTTCGTCGGACGCCTTTACGGTAAAGGTCAAGCATAGGATCTCTTCCGATCTTATACCTCTCTTTATCGCTTCGGCTATCTTGTTCGCGACGGTAAAAGTTTTTCCCGCTCCCGCTCGCGCGAACAATAAAATATTATCCGAAAAATTTTCGATTGTTTCTCTTTGTCGCTCAGTATACATTTTTACCTCTTTCTACGCTTGTCCGAAAAGCCCTTTTAAAGACTTTTACGCCTCTTCGAGCAAATATAAAATACACCCTTTATATATGCGATAGGCTATTTTATCTCTGTATTCTTTTGTCAGAAGCAATCTTTCGTCCTCGGGGTTGGACAAAAAACCGCATTCGCACAAGACCGCAAGACAGTTGGTTTCGTTTAAAACGTAATAATCGCCTTCTAACGGGGAATATTCTCTCTCCGTCAGATTTAATTGTTTCTGAATATAGCGCGCGAGTTCTTGCGATCTTTGGTCGTCCTGTCTGAAAAACACCTGCGCGCCCCGCCTTTCGGGCGAGGAATAATAATTGAGATGGACGGAGATCATCAGATCGGCGTTGGCTCCGTTTACGATCTCTTTTCTCTTCTGCATATCCCTCATCTTAAAGCCTTTCGACAGTCCCCCGTACAGCCCCGCGGAAGTTTCCCTCGTCAAAACGACTTTGAATCCCCCGCTTTCGAAACAGGTTTTAAGCCCTTTCGCGATCTCGAGGTTGAGTTCGCTTTCCTTTACTCCGGTATTTACTCCCGTTACTCCCCCGTCGACCCCTCCGTGTCCGGGATCGATGACCACAGTCAGGGTTTCCATTCCCGACGAAGATAAAACGGCGCTACGCTCGCCGCAGCCGACGCACGAACAAAATACGATTAAAAAAACACTGATAAAAGCAAAAACCTTCATAAGGTACGTTGATCCTACAATTATTGTATTTAAGGTTTTCGATTTATATTACAAAAGGGAGATCGCTTTCATCGCGAACTCCCCCATAGGATTAACATACCCTATCGATAGTTTTTTTGAGGGGCAATAAAGCGGTTAATGCTTCGTTAAACGTCCTCGTAGTACGGCGAGTACAACTTCGGTCGTTTGCCTCGCCTTAACGGGTATGTTATTCCATAATTTGTCTTTAACTTCGACGCGCTTTCTTGCCCCTCAAAATGCCGGCGCCGAAAAGAGCGTATTTTTTGATGATTTTTACCAAGCGCGAGCAAAGTCGTACTATACGTACCACGAGCGAACGGTCAGTGAAAAGGGCAAAAAAGACAACTTTTCGGAAACTATTGATGAGGCAGGTTAATCCTAAGATACTGTCTTTTTAATAATTTCCCGTCCAATTTGACGAATAAGACGCGACGAGGGTTACGTTTTTGGTCAAAGTCCATTTTCCGTTTTCAAACTTCTTGCCATCCAATTTCCAACAGTTAAAAGAATAATTGTCATCCATTTCGGGAACGCGAAGTTCGAACTCTTCTCCGTAAACGACCGTCTGTTCCAACGAATCGAGATGAGAGCCGTATTTCGCCGAATTGCCGAGATCGTAAGTTATCTTATAAGTTTTAAGAGAAACGGTCGCGTTCACCGTCAAATCTTCTGCGACGGCGGAAAGATCCACCGAAAAACTCACGTCGTAACCCGCTTTATAGACCGACGGAACGGCGCCGTCGATAACTTCGCCGCCCTTTACTTTCATTTCGCCGACCTTTTCGCCTTCCGCCATAAAAGTAACGGTATAGACCTGCTCCGTATCGCCGTCTACGACGGTATCGCTTGAACTATCGGTTTTCGGTCCCTTACAGCCGACGATCGACACTGCAATCACCGCGATCGAACAAACGGCGACGACCGCGGCGACAATTTTCGCCCATTTCTTTTTCATAACAAATCCCCCTGCAATCAACGCAACCCTGCAATTTTAAGAACGCGTTGATCCTATGTTTTTATTCTATCACATTTTTTTATAAAAATCAATATTTTTTAAATAATTATTCGGCTCTGAGGGCGATGACGGGATCTTTTTTGCTCGCGATGCTTGACGGAATAAGTCCCGCAATCAAAGTCAGCGCCATAGATATAAGCACGAGAGCGACACCCCCTCCCACGGGAAGAACGGCGACGTTATGGATACCCGAGAAGGATTGGATAACGAGAGAGATAGGAATATTTAATAATACGGTAACTCCTATACCTATCACCCCCGCGGCAAAACCTATTATGAGAGTTTCCGCGTTGAACACCCTAGAAACGTCTTTTTTAGAGGCTCCGAGCGCGCGGAGAATGCCTATTTCTTTTATTCTTTCAAGAACCGAGATATACGTTATTATACCTATCATTATCGAAGAAACGACGAGGGAAACCGAAACGAATCCTATAAGGACGTAGGACACGGCGTTGATTATGACCGTTATAGACGACATTAAAATGGACATATAATCGGTATATTGGATCTGTTCCGACTCCTGTTTATCGTCGTTATAGGCGTTTATCAGGCTCACGACGTAATCTTTATCTTCGAAAGTAGAGGCGTAAATGCTTATAGTTTCGACGTCCTTTTCGGTAACGTATCCGAATTGAAGAAGGTTCGCTTCGTAGTTGCTTGCCGCTCCTTCGCTTTCCCAAAACTCCTTACCGGTAGTTACGTCGACGAATTTATTTTCAAGTTGCGCCTTTACCACGGGCGCGTTATTCATATCGTCCATAAGGGCTTCGGTAAGCGCTTTGCCGTAAATAAGGTTGGTTTTAAGCGCCCCGCTCGTTATGCCCTCTTTCAGACGAAGAACGCCCACGATCTTTACCTTTCTTCCGTTTTGGACCGCTTGTCTGACGAAATCGTCGTTTTTGTCCGAAACGTAACTGAATACGCCGTTTTCGTCCTCGCGGTAATAGTAGGGAGAGGTAATCGTCGTAAACTCCTTTCCCACCAAAGAGGCGACGTCGAATTCCCTCTTCGCCTTTTTATCTTCGGGAACTTCCTTTACGTCTTTAAATATCGAGGCGTAAACGGGACTTTGCTTCGAAAGGGCGGTTACCATAGGATAGAGTAGTTCGTTGGGATCCATAAGCCCCAGACTCGGCAAGACGTAATCGGGAATACGGTTGGTTTTACTTACGACGAGCATCACTTCGTCGGGCGAGGAAAAATTCGCCCACTTGCCGCTTAAAACCTCGTATTGCGACTTTAAAAGTTGCTCGTTGTCAAGCGCTTCGCTCCATACGGCTGTGTTCATAAACCCGCCCATCATTGCCGACGCGCTCCCGAAAGACGAGATAGTATTCATATAAATTTCCATTACCGAACGCAGCGGAACGTTTTCCTCGGAATATATCTCGTCGTATCCGTAAACGTCGAAATTGAGATTATAAGTATACTCTATCGCGGTAACTTTACTCCTGTCGTAATCGGAATTTTCGAGGTAATCTTTAAAAGCGGAGAGATCGTTTTCTATCGTCGTCGAATTCATAGTTTCGAGAAGATGAGAGAAAGTGTCGTTAGTCGTAACCTCGGTAGTGTCGGGAAATTCTTCGAAATCACCCTGTTCTCCGCTCATATCGTTCAAAACCGCCGAATAGTCGGTGGTGGTCTTGTTGATGGTTACGGGATAGGTCGAAAGCGTATCTTCCTGTATTTTATTTATATAATTCTGAAAGCCGCTCGAAAGGGAAAGGATAAGGGCGATACCTATTATTCCGATACTTCCCGCGAAAGATACGAGGATAGTTCTGCCCTTTTTCGTCAACATATTTTTAAAACTGAGGGAAAGAGCGGTAAAGAAAGACATAGAAGTCTTGTTTTTGCCCTTGTTCGTCCTCGCCGCGTTGTCCGCGATCTCCCTTTCCGCCGCCGCGTCGCTTTCGGTTACGGGATTTTCGTCGGCGATGAGTTCGCCGTCCAAAAGCCTTATGATCCTCGTCGAATATTTTTCCGCGAGTTCGGGATTATGGGTAACCATTATGATGAGCCTTTCGCCCGAGATCTCTTTGAGAAGATCCATTATCTGAATGCTCGTCTTGCTGTCGAGAGCGCCCGTCGGCTCGTCGGCGAGAAGTATTTCGGGATCGTTGATAAGCGCCCTCGCTATCGCGACTCTCTGCATCTGACCGCCGGAGAGTTGATTGGGACGGCTGTTTATTTTGTTTTTAAGCCCCACTTTTTCGAGAACGGCTATCGCGCGGCGCTTTCTTTCAGCGGCGTTTATCCCCGAAAGAGTAAGCGCGAGTTCGACGTTTTCCAAAACCGTTTGGTGGGGAATGAGATTATAACTCTGAAAGACAAAACCTATCTGATGGTTGCGATAGGTATCCCACTCTTTGTCCGAAAAGTCCTTGGTGGATTTTCCGTTTATTATAAGATCGCCCGACGAATATCTGTCAAGTCCGCCCACGATATTGAGCAAAGTGGTTTTTCCGCAGCCCGACGGGCCGAGAATGGAAACGAATTCGCTCTTGCGGAATTTGACGCTTATTCCTTTAAGCGCGATCACCGTTTCGTCTTCGGTATGATATTCTTTATAAATTTTATCGAGTTCAAGCATTTTTTTCACCTCGATAGTATTGTAACAGTATCCGCGAAAAAAGTAAACGCAAACGAGGTCGTTTTTTGCGGTTTTTATCATTTTTTCACAGGTTTGAAATTTATTTCACAAAAAATAGGGCAAAACGATTTATTTAATCCTTTTTTTATGATAAAATAAATAAAAGGTCGTTTCTATCGCGACT
Organism: Clostridia bacterium; assembly: GCA_017479185.1. GTDB lineage: Bacteria > Bacillota > Clostridia > Christensenellales > Borkfalkiaceae > UBA10281. The sequence continues at coordinate 8,881 of JAFVCP010000048.1, read as the reverse complement.
AAAATGGAGATCAGATTATGTTTTCAGTACTTATAGTGGAAGACGATTTCGGCACGAGAAAACTTATGAGCGTCGTTTTGAAAAACGGGGGCTATATGCCGATCCCGGCGGAAAATTCCGCCCAAGCCTTGAGTCTTATCGACGAAAAACGCCCCGATCTCGTTCTGGCGGATATTATGCTTCCGGATATGAGCGGGTTTCGTCTTACCGAGTCGATAAGAAAAAAAGATCCCGATATCCCGATAATTATGGTAACGGCTAAACAATCTCCTTCCGATAAACATTACGGATTTATGGTGGGCGCAGACGATTATATGACCAAGCCCGTGGACGAAGAAGAATTGCTTTTGAGGATAAAAGCCTTGCTTCGCAGGGCGAAGGTCGCGTCGGAGCAAAAGATATCTTTCGGAAAACTCACCCTCGACTACTCGTCTATGTCCGCGACGGTTGGCGGCAAGGACAGCGGACTTACTCAAAAGGAATTTCTCCTTCTTTTCAAGTTGCTCTCCTCGCTCGGCAAGATATTTACGAGAAACGAACTTATGGAAGAGATCTGGGGTTCTGCGGACAAAGACGATCACACTCTGAACGTTCACATAAACAGAATAAGAGAAAAGATCCCCGAAACCGTCGGAATAGAGATAAAATCGGTAAGGGGGCTTGGATATAAGGCGGTAAAGACCGATGGATGAAACTAACGGCAAAAAGAAAAAACTCCGCGTTTCCGATCTCGCTCACGCTATTTTGACGAGTACGGTCTGCGCAGGATTTTTCCTTCTGATAATCGGGATAAGCGCCTTCGTCGGCTCGATAAAATTCAATATGGAAAACGCCTTTTGGTTTGTTTTGTTCGTATTTATTTCTTCGGTCGCGGCGGGAACTTTTACCTATATGGGCAGGGTTTCCAAACGAAACGAGGACGCGGAAACGGTGGCAAAGATCGCGGAAGATCTCGTAAAGGGAAAATGCGATCCCGTCATGCCCGACGACCTCGACGGCGGCTATAAAAAAGTTGCGGTAAGCCTTATTAAACTTGCCGAACACCTGAAAAAAGCGGAAATTTCGAGCAACGATTTCATAAACGACTTTTCTCACGAGATCAAGACCCCGATAGTTTCTATCAGGGGGTTTGCCAAGATCTTGTCGAAAGGAAACCTTTCTCCCGAAGAACAAAAGGAATATCTCGACGTGATTATGACCGAGAGCGACAGGCTTATCGACCTTACGGCGGGTACTCTTTTATTGGACAGGCTTGACAACGACAGGCTCGAAGTTCAATCGAAATTATACAATCTGTCCGAACAGATAAGGCGAGTCATCTTGATGCTTCAAGAACAATGGGAGTCCAAAAATATCGATATCGAAGCCGATTTTACCGAATATTTCGTGGTATCGAACGAAGAACTCGTCAGTCAACTTTTTCTCAACGTGATCCAGAACGCCGTAAAGTTTTCGCGCGACGGCGGTAAAGTAAGGATAACCATAGACGAAACGGACAAAAACACTACGGTTTGCGTTTCCGACAACGGGATAGGAATGGACGACGACACCAAAAAGAGAATGTTCGACAAGTATTTCAGAGGAGATAAATCCCGTTCCACTCCCGGAAACGGACTTGGACTTGCGACCGTCAAAAAGATCGCGGAAGTTACGGGAATAACCCTTAAAGTGGACAGCGAAGAAAATAAAGGTACGAATTTTTCAGTCGTATTTAAAAAATGATCGCGGTGAAATAACTATGAAAGAATATGAAAGTTTCAAAAGGATAGGCGTCGAACCGCAAAGGTCGTATTATATTCCCTTTCCCGAAAGCGATAAGCCGAAAATAAAATACGGAATTATCGACAGGAGATCGAGTTCTGAGTTTATTTCTCTCGACGGAAATTGGAAAATAAAAAAATACCCTTCCCCGGAAGAGGTCGACCTCGGGCTGGAACCGACCGAAAATATTCCCGTTCCCGCTTGCGTGAACGCATTCGGGCTTGAAAAAATACAATACGTAAACGTCCGTTACCCTATCCCCTTTTTATTTCCTTCCGTACCGAGCGATAACCCCTGCTGGCATTATCGCAAAAAAATAAATTTAACCAAAAAGGAAGGCAGAAGATATTATATAATTTTCGAAGGCGTCGACAGCGCCTTTTATCTGTATATAAACGGACGATATAAAGGTTATTCGCAGATCTCTCATTCGACTTCCGAATTCGATATTACCGATCTTTTGACAGACGGCGAAAACACTGTCGACGCGGTCGTTTTGAAATATTGCGTTTCCACCTATCTCGAATGTCAGGATAAATTCAGATTTTCGGGCATTTTCAGAAGCGTTTATATTCTCGACCGCCCCGAAAAAAGCATTCGGGATTTCAGAATAAAAACCGATTTCGAAGGATCGGACGGAATATTGAAATTCGAAAATCTCTCCGATTTTGGCGTCGCCGTTAAATTCGCGAATAAAAAGGCGTTCGCCGAGGCGGGAAAATCGGTGGAATTTATATGTAAAAACGCTAAAAAATGGACGGCGGACTCACCTTGCCTCTATCCGCTCGAAATATCCTGCAACGGAGAAGTCGTATACGAAAAAGTCGGTTTCAGAAAGATCTCCATTGACGGAAGGGTCTTTAAAATAAACGGGGAAAGCGTAAAATTAAAGGGAGTAAACAGACACGATTTCAACCCCGTAACGCTTGCGACGGTATCGCTTAAAAACCTGTACGACGACTTAAAACTTATGAAATCTATGAACGTAAACGCCGTCAGAACTTCGCACTACCCCAATATGCCGGAGTTTTATCAACTTTGCGACGCTATGGGGATCTTCGTTATGGACGAAGCCGACCTCGAAACTCACGGCGCTTGCGCGATAGAGGGCGGTTACGACTTCAAACTCTGGAGAAAATTCGCGGAAGACGAGAGAATAAGCGAAGGCGTATTTTTAAGACACCAATGCCTCGTCGAAAGGGATAAAAACCGACCTTCCGTAATAATTTGGTCGCTCGGAAACGAAGCGAGTTTCGGAAAAGCCTTTTTCAAAGGGGCTAAGTACGTCAAAACGAAAGACGATACAAGACCTGTCCACTACGAGGGGATATTTTCTTCCGCGGAAACAAAAAAATACTATCATAGCAAACTTATAGATCTGACGAGCAGAATGTATCCGTCGATAGTACGAATAAAAAAAGAGATCGTAGACAACGAAAAAGAAAACAGACCTTTCGTATTGTGCGAATATACTCACGCGATGGGAAACAGTTCGGGAGATATAGCGGACTATTGGAAACTCATTTATTCGGAACCTCAATGTATGGGTGGATTCGTTTGGGAATGGGCTGATCACGGAATAAGATCCCCGAAGGGCTTTTTATACGGCGGGGATTTCAAGGAAGACGAACACGACGGGAATTTCTGTATCGACGGCTTGGTTACCGCGGACAGAAAAGTCAAATCGGCAGCCCTCGAAATGCAAGCCGTTTACGGCGGAAAACTCAGTTCGGAAGTTAAAAAGATCGGGATACCGTCCGAAACGCCTTCCGACGCGAAAATAAATATTAGCGTCGATGAAAAGACGGGGGAACTTACTTCGATCCTGAAAAACGGAGAAGAGATACTCAAAGCCCCCGTAAAGATCAATCTTTTAAGATATATAGATAACGACAGATACCTTATAGACGATTGGAAGAATAAATTCGGTCTTAACAAACTCACCGAGTGGATTTCCGAATACCGTAAAACCGACGAAGGATATTTCTTCAAAGGCGTTTTAGCCGCGAATTGTCTTAAACCCGTAATGAGTTTCGAAATAGAATACGCCGTAAAAAACGGAGAACTCGAGATCGGAATAGACTACGAACTTTCCGACTTCGCGAAAAGTATTCCGAGAGTCGGACTTGAACTGCGAATCGATAAAAAATATTGCGATTTCGATTATATAGGTTTCGGACCCTACGAAAGTTATTCCGACAAACACGTTGCCTGCGAATACGGCTATTACAGTTCTTCCGCGCAAAAAAACTACGACCGCAATTACGTTCGTCCGCAGGAATCGGGAAGCCATTACCACACCGAATATCTTTCGGTAAAAGGATTGGCAACAGTAACCGCAACAAGTCCCTTTTCATTTTCTTTAAATGCCTATTCTACCGAACAGTTGGTCGAAACTCTCCACGATTTCGAACTGCCGAAAAACGACTTCGCGGTTTTATGTTTGGATCTCGCGATGCGAGGCGTAGGCTCCTTCTCTTGCGGTCCCGCGCTCGATGAAAAATACGAAATACCCAAAAAAGGGAAAAACAAATTCAAAATAATATTTTAACGCGCAAGGCGGCGTCGGAAATTTCCGACGCCGCCTTGCGTTTCTCTTTATAAAAAATATAATACCTTTTTAATCTTTTCTGTTTAATATGGTAATATCGAGTTCTACGCCCAATTTACCGTCGTTGCCCTTTTCAATGGTTATCTTACCGCTTTCTTCGTCTTTTACGAACTTCTTGAACTTTCCGCCCGTTATTATACCGTTGACGTCGAAACTGTATTTCTCTCTGTCGACGAGGTATGGAATAAGAAGTTCGGCGCTTTCGTCCGAAACGTATCCGACGTGATGACAAGCCTTTAGATCCCAATCAAAGACGTAAACTTTTACCTTCTTACCGTCGTAAAAAAGCCCCGTTCTCTTAAATTCCTGTTCGGCAAATTCGTAGACCGTATCGTTTTCGTATTCTTCTTTGAGTTCGCTCGTCTTTAATCCGTCGAATTTATCGAGGTAACCGAGTTTTACTCCTTGTTTGATCTCCGCGTCGAGTATGTTTTTTATCTTGATTTTCTCTTCGTTATTTTTATCGGTCCCCAAAACCGTAGTAGAAAGTTCAAAGATCGCTTCGTTCGGACGATAAATGAGTTTTCTCCCTCTCTTCATACATATTCCCGACAATATTTCGTCGAGATTATCGGGCGCCGTCAATTTAAAGACTTCGGGTTTTTCCTCTTTAACCTCTTCTGCGGAAGTTTCGGTCGGAACCTCTTCCGCGCTTTGAATTTCTGCAGGTTGAGGCTCTTCCCCGACTCTTTCCTTATCCTGTTCGTCGGCTTTCGCTTCTTCTATGCCTGCTTCGGGAATTTCTCGGACAAGATCTTCGTCGGCGGTTTCTTCGGCGAGTTTTTCGACCTCGCTCTCCTCCCCGTCAAGGCTGCCCTCTTCCATCAAAGTATTTTCTATCTCTTCTTCCGAGTTTTCGAGAGGTATTTCGTCCGGATCTTCGTCCGCCGTTTCCTCTTCCGACTGTTCGCCGAGATCTTCGTCTATCGTTTCTTCTTCCGACTGTTCGCCGAGATCTTCGTCTATCGTTTCTTCTTCCGACTGTTCGTCGAAAACTTCGTCTATCGTTTCTTCTTCCGACTGTTCGCCGAGATCTTCGTCCGTCGTTTCCTCTTTACTGTCTTCCAAAGAAACTTCTTCGTTTAAACCATTTTGGTCAAGTTCGTCAATATCTTTATCTTCTACCATTGTATTTCTCCCCGTTTACACCGTGAAAAAGTATAAATAGTATAATATATTTTACCCGAACTTGTCAAACGATTTATCTATATAATACGGGAGAGAGTTTTTTTGTGTTAAAAACGACGATAGCCCCTTTTATTACGTCGGTGGGAATAAATAATATCCAAAAGGAGAGAAAAATATTCCAAATATCTATTTCTCCGCCGAGATAGAAGGCTTTTAAAAATAAAAAGTAGGTTATTCCGAAAACGTAAGTTACTATCGTTCCGAAAATAACGGCGACGATTATCCTTTTATAACTTGCGTCTTTTTTCTTGTCGATTATCATACCGGTTATCAACGCGCTGAATATAAAACCCAGCAAAAAACCGAATTTGGGATTTAAAACGTAAGAAAAACCCGAGGAAAAGCCCGAAAAAACGGGTATTCCTATAAGTCCCATAAAAATATAGATCCCTACGCATATCGCCCCTTCCGCTCCGCCGAGAAGTGCTCCCGCCATAAGAACGAAAAGAGTTTGAAGGGTAAAAGGCACGGGGGGAATCGGAATAGAGATTATCGCGCCAAGCCAGATAAGCGCGACAAAAAGTCCGATAAGCGCCGCTTTTTTCGCCGTAAAATTTCTTTTGTTTTTATCCATAATTTAAAGCCTCTTTATTTTTATTTTACCGCCAGACTTACGTCGCCGTAACGCAGTATTCTTTCTTTACCGTCGTCGGTTTTAACTTTAAGCCCGAAATCTTCGGTTACTCCGACTTCCGTCGCGACGAAAGTTTCGTCGCCCAATATCACTTCCACCTTTCTGCCCTTAAACGCGAGTTTTTTATCGTACTCTTTATAAACCGATAAAAGGTCCTCGCTTTCGTATATGTCGAAAAACTCGTCCACTATCTTGGCAACCAATCGGTTTTTCCGATCAAATTGTTGATTTATCGATATATAGCCCGCTTTATCGGCAATTTCTTTATCGAAACCGCCTTCCGGTCTTACGAGATTTATTCCTATCCCTATGGATACGAAATCGGTCGTTCCGCTTTCGAGATTGACTTGCGCTTCGGTAAGTATCCCGCAAACTTTCCTTTCGCCGATATACAGATCGTTCACCCATTTTATCTCGGTATCGGTTTTACAAACCTCTTTTACAGCGCGAGAAACGGCGACGGCGACTTCCGCAGTAACGTATAAATTGTTTTTCGCGTTGGTTTCGGGTCTGAAAACGACGGTCATATACAGTCCGCCTTTAGGGGAATAAAACTTACGCTTAAATCTTCCCCGTCCTTCGGTCTGGCTTTCGGCGACTATGACCTTTACGCCTTTTTCTCCGCCGAGAGCGTATTTTCTACCGAGATCGAGCGTGGACGAAACCTCTTTATATACGTCGATCGAAACGCCCTTTTTACGCATTGATCGCTCTATAGCCCCTTTATTGAGCGCGTCCCCTCTTTCCGTAAGCCTATATCCGCGATTGGTCGTCGCTTCAATAAAACAACCGTCTTTTTTCAACGAGCCGATCGCTTTCCATATTGCCGTCCTCGATTTTTTCAGTTCCGTGGACAATTCTTCGCCGGAAACAAACTCTCCGACTCTTTCTTTTAAAATAGCGTACACTTCGTCTTTCAACATGACCGATATTACCGAAATCTTTTATTGGGCGTAATATTTAATTGCCCTACCCGAATGAAAACGCGTCCTTCTTTGTTTTCATTTGGCTATATATATTTTATAACAAAAACCAAAAATTGTCAACCATTATTTATAAAACGGTTGACAATTTTTAATATTCATCTATATAGTAAAGATTTTAGGAGTCCGAATGGGTTTCAAAATATATTGTCAAAAAGGATTTGTCGAGAATTATCGTGTTTTTCGCGATCTTCGCCGTCGTCTGCGCTGAAAACAGCCCTTTATTGTTAGTATGCCGAACGTAAAGGGGAAACGCGGAAGACGATACGTCTATACGTAACTTTTCGCCTTTTTTTACGACGAACGAATGCTCGTCGAATGAAAAATCCATTTCGATCTCGCTACTTGGTTTATAATTTTTATCAAAATTGGAAATTTGATTTATATCGTCGCGAAGCCCGTAATAACCCTCTTTTTTCACAATACTCAATCTCGTATAAAAGCAAGTGTCCTCGCAGTCCGATTTTACGGTAAGTTTAACCTGCATTTTGCCTTTGATAAAAGTATCTTCGGTAAATTCCTTAATTTCAGAAATATCTGCGAAAATATCAACCAAAATTGCTTGCAATATGGGCACACACGATCCGTCGTTTGTTTGGGCTGGAGCGGAAGCATTTAAGAAAGATTTACCAAATGCCAAAATCGTACCCGTTAATAGCGGACATTTTGCATTAGAAAACTGTTGTAGAGAGATTTCAGATAATATTAAAGCATTTTTTTGAAAAGATATTATTCTATGATTAACATACCCGTTAAAGCGAGGCAAACGACCGAAGTTGTACTCGCCGTACTACGAGGGCGTTTAACGAAGCATTAACCGCTTTATTACCCCTCAAAAAAAACTATTGATAGGGTATGTTAATCCTAACAAGTATTTCTAAAAGGAGTTCGAGTTTAACATAAAAAGGGAGTGAAACCAATTCACTCCCTATATTTTTAAGGTTTTTTGCTTATCGGTTTATAGAATTTGCCTTCTACTTCAACGTTACCGACTTTATAGATGGGTCGACTTTTCGCGCAGTCGCGAAAGATCATTGTGTCGGAGTTCTATTCGGCTCGTTTGATATTCGCGTCGATAAACCAACCTTCACCGCCAATCTTCAATACGTTAAAGCCTTTCGATACGAGATACGCCGAGAACTGCAAAAGTTTTTCATAGATTTCTTTCGAACCCATAATGACTGACATATCTTTTTCGGGGTGATACGCGGTAACGCCGAAATAATCGTTATAAAATGGGAATAATACGAACTCCGAGAAGAATTAGGAGTTCGTATTATTCCCATTTGGCGGAGCGATAGTAACGTAAAACGAATTTTTATTCCTTGTTTGCTTTTTTGACTATTGCATTAAGAATATCTCTAACAGTTACTTCATATTCATTAAAGTCATCAATGTTTGTTTCTTTTAACCAAAGTTGACCTTCGCCCACGTTGCCACGATGTTGCCCTATTGAATAGTATCTGTTATTTTTGACTTCATCACTTGAAAGTACCCAATAGCGGATTTTATCACGCCAAACTGCAATCCATACAAACACGTCACAGCAGGACGGTTTTATTTGCTGAAAATTCATATCAAAGCCATATTTTGAATCACTTGACAGTGCTTTGATTATCAAAGAATCTCCACTCTTTCGTCTGACGGCACGTGATGCTTTTACTTCAATTTTTATGCCGTTGTACCAAAAATCATATTCGCCTG
>JAFVCP010000047.1 GCA_017479185.1 Clostridia bacterium | reverse complement strand
TCTTTTAGCGTTTCAAAAATTCACTAGACTCTCTTTTCTATATCTTCGTAATATACTTTCTTTTTCGTATTAACCTTAATATTTAAAAGTTCTTTTAGTCTTTTTGCCTTTCTGTACTTTAAAGTTATTTACTCGTTACTAATCTCCGCGCTTTAACCTTTCTTCTCTCCGTTGAAAAATTAAAACGCTTTCATTATAACATTCTATGCAGTTGTCAATCTTCAAATTTGCCGCAAACAGCGACAACTCACTCAAGTGAGCCTAATTATAATAACATATCGAAAAAACTATGTCAAGCATTTTTTAAAACTTTTTCAATAATTTTTTTATAAAATCGATCGACCTATATATTATATAATGATGAAAGGGGAAAACCCGCGACGACAGCGAATTTTCCCCTTTGAATTATTTGTTTATCGGTTTAAAACTATCTTTAAGAGAAACTATTTCCGACAAAACGAGTTTACCGTCTTCGTCAAAAGTTTTATAATATCCCTTTCGCATAAGTTGGAAACTTTTACCCTCGCCGACCTCTTTAAGGTAGGGTTCCGCTTTTCCTTTAAAGACGTGAACACTATCGTAATTCATACGCTCGGAAAAATCCTGTCCGGGATATTCGGCGTCCTTTAAAAGGTAATCGTACTTTCTGATCTCGCAATCCACGCAATCTTCTGCGCTTACCCAATGGATGACCCCTTTGACTTTTATACCGCTCGTATCGTTACCGCTTTTAGATTCGGGAACGTAAGAACACAAAAGTTCCTTCACGCTGCCGTCCTCGTTTAAGACGACGTCGTCGCACTTAATTATATAAGCGTTTTTAAGTCTGACGTAACCGTCTTTTTTAAGACGGAAATATTTAGGCGGGGGATCGAGCGAAAAATCTTCCGAATCGATATATATTTCTTTAGAAAAAGTGATCTTTCTCGTTCCTGCCGTTTCGTCGCTCGGATTTATTTCGAAATCTTCCTTCTCGCTCTTATCGGGGAAATTTGTAATAACCGCCTTTATAGGTTCGAAAACAGCCATTGCCCTTTCCGCATAAGCGTTCAGATAATCCCTGATAAAATGTTCGAGATAACTTACTTCTATTTCGGAATTGGCTTTCGCTATCCCGATCGCCTCGCAGAAGTTTTTAAGAGCCTGCGCGGGAACTCCCCTGTTGCGAAGTCCCGTCAAAGTCGGCATTCGAGGATCGTCCCAACCTGTTACGGCTTTGTCCTCTACGAGTTTTTTCAAATACCTTTTACTCATAACGGTATTGGTTATATTGAGCCTGGCAAACTCTATCTGTCTAGGTTTATGCTCCACGCCCGTATTTTCGACCACCCAATTATACAAAGGTCTGTGATCTTCAAATTCGAGAGTGCAAAGGGAATGAGTAACCCCCTGCATAGAATCGCATATAGGATGAGCGAAATCGTACATAGGATAGATACACCACTTATCGCCCGTCCTATGATGAGTCGCGCGCAATACCCTGTATATAACGGGATCGCGGAGATTTATGTTAGGCGAAGACATATCTATTTTCGCTCTTAAAACCTTTTCGCCGTCGGCAAACCGACCGTCTTTCATCGCGTAAAAAAGTTGGAGATTTTCTTCGATAGAACGATTGCGGTAAGGACTTTCTTTGCCGGGTTCGGTAAGAGTACCTCTCGTCGCGCTTATTTCTTCGGCGGAAAGGTCGCATACGAAAGCCTTGCCGTCCTCGATGAGTTTGACCGCTTTTTCGAAGATCACGTCAAAAAAGTCGGACGCGTAATGAACTTCGAACCATTTAAACCCGAGCCATTCTATATCCGCTTTGATAGCGTCAACGTATTCCGTCTTTTCCTTCGAAGGATTGGTATCGTCAAAAAAAAGATTGCAAACCCCGCCGTATTTTTCAGCCGTGCCGAAATTCAAGCAAAGGGATTTTGCGTGTCCTATATGCAGATACCCGTTAGGTTTGGGGGGGAATCTCGTATGAACTCCGTCGACCTTCCCTTCTTCGAGTTCTTGATTTATTATTTCTTCGATAAAATTATTTGCTTCCATAAAACCCTCTTTATTATTGTCAGATATATATTTTATCATATTTATACTTATTTTTCAAACAAATTTAAGCGTTATAATATATTATTTTAACATTTTGCTTATAAAAACGAGGTTGCGGGCGTTTGCCTGCAACCTCGTAACTTAGGATTAACATACTTGGTAAGGCGAGGCAAAGACCGCAGGCAATACTTTTTGGCTTTAACAAAGCATTAACCGCTTCAAACGCCCCTCAAAAAAACTATTGATATGGTATGTTAATCCTAAAATTTATTTTTTACTATCATCTGTTTTTCCCGTATTTCTTCGAAATGAAAAGGGCGAAAAACGCGACGACGGAAATAGCGAAAATCGCAATCAAGTCTACGCCTATATTGCTCGAACAGGTCGTAATATTCGATATTGCGGCGCCGTTCGAATTGCTTTCGGAATCTCCTTCTTCGACTTGTTTTTTCAGTTCGTCAAAGGCTTCTTTGAAATCGGCAAGTTGACTTTCAAGGTCGGAAACTCTTTCTTTGAGGTCTTCGACTTCGCTGTCGTCGTAAGGTCTGTAAGCGATGATCCATTCCTGTACGGATCTTAAAGCCTCTTTGATCTCGGTATCGTCGTAAGACTTGTAAGCGTCAACCCAATCCTGAAGGGCTTTAACGGCATTCTGAAGATTTGTATCGTCATAGCCTTTTTCTTCCAATGCGGCGAGTTCTTCCTTGATCGCGGCAAGTTGAGCGTAGATAGATTCTTCATCATATTCTTCGTTGTCGCCCTTAACTGCCGCTTCGAGTTCGGCAACCTTGCCTGGGAGTTCCGCAGCGCTGACCTGTAATTGCGCCGTACGGAGATTCGTGAAGAAGTCGTTAGCACTTCTGTCATACAATCTACGCAAATCGTCTTGTTGAGATTCGTGAAGAGCCTTATACAAATTTTCGATCGGTTCAAGATATTCAATAGGATAGCCGTCCGTATTAGCCATCTGCGCATTTACGAATGCAACGGTTGCGTCCGAATTTGCAATAACAGTGTTCAAAGCCTCTATAACGTTTGCAAAGTAGGTTGTATCGTTTCCGAGTCCTTCGATGTCATCTTTGACTTTCTT
>JAFVCP010000005.1 GCA_017479185.1 Clostridia bacterium | reverse complement strand
TCAAGAGTTCGATGACCGAAGAGGTCTATCTCATTCTTTCGCCAAAACGAGCCTTGTTATTTGAGAAACTATTCGTCAAAACAGGTTTAAAAGGAGATATTTATTTTTAAATATCGGGAGAATTGATATGTTGGATTTAATAAAGTATATCGTAGGAAATTTCGCCGAACAACCCGACGATGCGGAGTACGTCGTTGAAGAAAAGGGCGGAAATACCGTTGAAGTTACAATTTATCTTAACGAAAGCGATATGGGAAAGGTTATCGGTCGTCAAGGCAAAATAGCCAAGGCTCTCCGTACGATCGTTAAAGCAGCCGCGGCAAAAAGCGGGAAAAGATATAATATCGAAATTAAAGGTAAAAACGAAAATAAGGATAAAGAATAATTCGTTGATACAAGTTCGGCTGTCGCAGGAAAATTTACGCTTGCGACAGCCGTTTTACTAAAAATAGGAATTAAAAATCATTAAATAATGAGTAAAATCGAAATAGGAGCGGTTGCGAAACCGCAAGGTATAAAAGGGGAACTTAAAATCAAACTTTTCGCAGACGATTTCAAGTCCGTATCGAAAGTTACCTGCGTTTGGATAAAAGAAGCGAAATACGGCGTTGAGTATTTTAAATCGATAGCGGGGGACGAGGCAATAATAAAACTCGTCGGTTTAGACGACAGAAACGCGGCGGAACTTTTGAGAAGGGAAAGCCTTTTCGCGGAAAGAGAGGAGATCTCGGTTCCGAAAGGAAGGTTTTTTATCGCCGACGTAATAGGTTGTAAACTCTTTTTATCGAGCGGAAAAGAAATCGGCGAAATTTCAGAAATTATAAACGGGAACGTCGATTATTACTACGTCGACTCGCAGGAAGGGAAAGCAATTTTTCCGCTCATTAAAGAACTTTCGGCGACTTTTGATATAGAAAATAAAAAAGTTACCGTCGACGCGAAGAAATTTACAGAGGTCGTTATTTATGAAGATTGATATTCTTACTTTATTTCCCGAAATGTTCGCGCCGCTTAAAGAAAGCGTTATAGGCAGAGCGGTAAAATCGGGGAAAGTGGAAATCAAAATAACCGATATAAGAGATTATACCGAAAATAAACACAGAAAGTGCGACGATTACCCGTTCGGCGGCGGGGCGGGAATGGTAATGACTCCGCAGCCCATATACTCCGCCGTACAAGCCGTCGATCCCGAAAGAAAGGCAAGGAGAATATTTATGTCCCCAAAGGGCAGGAAGTTCGAGCAAAGTATGGTGGAAGAACTTTTATCTTACGATAATTTGCTGTTGCTTTGCGGGCATTACGAGGGCGTAGATCAAAGAGTTCTCGACCTTTGCGTCGACGAAGAAATATCCCTCGGAGATTTCGTCCTGACGGGCGGAGAGATCCCCGCGATGGCGATAACCGACTGTATATGTCGATATATCGACGGCGTTATTTCGGACGAGAGTTTAAAAGAAGAGAGTATATCGGGCGGAGAACTCGAATATCCGCAGTATACGAGGCCGCAAAATTTTATGGGGCTTGCCGTTCCCGAAGTCCTCGTTTCCGGAAATCATAAAGAGGTCGATAAATGGCGAGCGGAACAATCGAGGGCGCTGACCGAAAAAAGACGTCCGGACCTTGCCGAAATAAAGAGAAATAACCACGAGATGAAACTCGAAAACGAGCCGTTTGAAAAAATAAAAAAAGG
>JAFVCP010000046.1 GCA_017479185.1 Clostridia bacterium | reverse complement strand
TGTCCTTGCGCGGTCGTGATCTCGGTACCCCTTTCCTTCGTCGCGGGTATCGGAGCCGCGTCCAAACGCGGTATACTCGTAAAAGGCTCTAATTATATTGAAAAAATGAACGACGCAGATCTTTTCGTTTTCGATAAGACGGGAACGCTTACGAAAGGTAATTTCGCCGTTTCAAAGGTGTATCCCGAGGATAAGAGAGAAGAGGTCTTGAAGATCGCCTGCAACGCGGAAGTGTTCGTTAATCACCCTATAGCCCTATCTATCGTTAAAAGTTACGGGAAAAAGGCGGAAGAGGGATTTGTTCCCGTCAACCACCCGGGAGAGGGGATCGAGGCGGTCAAAGGCGGCGACAGGATAATCTGCGGCAACGTAAAACTTATGCGTAAATTCGGCGTCAAACCTAAGATCTGCGACGAGCCGGGAACCGTCGTTTACGTCGCGAAAAACGGAAAATTCGCGGGATATATTCTCGTTGCGGACGAGATAAAACCCGAAGCGAAAAAAGTGATAGGCGAACTCGGCTCTATGGGCGCGAGAGCCGTGATGCTTACGGGCGACAACGAAAAAGTCGCCGCTTCGGTCGCCGAAGAGATCGGGCTTACCGAATATAAAGCGTCTTTAATGCCGCAGGACAAGGTAAACGAAGTGGAAAAAATGCTTTCCGCCCAAGGTGAAAAACGGGCGCTTTGTTTCGTCGGGGACGGAATAAACGACGCGCCCGTGCTTATGAGGGCGGACGTCGGGATCGCTATGGGAGGCGTCGGGAGCGACGCCGCGATAGAAGCGTCCGATATCGTTCTTATGAACGACGACCTGAAAGCGCTTCCCGTCGCGAAAAAGATCGCTAAAAAAACTATGCGTATAGTTTACGAAAACGTCTGGTTCTCGATAGGAATAAAAATCGCCATTCTCGTTTTGTCCGCTTTAAGAATATCGAATATGTGGATAGCCGTTTTCGGCGACGTGGGCGTTGCCGTTCTCGCGATACTTAACGCTATGAGAGCAAATTCCAAAGCCGCTAAATAAAATATTTGATAAAATACTTCAAAAATATTGTTAAAAGACTTTAAATATGGTATAATATATGAAAACTGCGAAAAACAGACCTTTCGTAAAAATACAGGAGAAAAATAATGGCTCTTTTCAGAACTAATATCGTCTGGAACGACGAAACTAAAAATACTCTCGTCTATAAGTATCCGTTTAAAAATTACGGCAGGGAAGTAAACGATAAATCCACTCTTACCGTAAAGGAATCGCAGGTCGCGGTTTTCGTCCATAAAGGACAGATAGCCGACGTGTTCGGTCCGGGACTTTACGATATGAAAACGGGTGTTTTCCCCATTCTGACCAAACTCGCCGCTTGGAAATACGCGTTCGAAACGCCTATTACCCTCGACGTATACTTCGTAAACACCAAACAGTTTACCAATATCAAGTGGGGAACTCTCAATCCCATTATGATGAGAGATCCCGAATTCGGAGTTATAAGAGTAAGGGGCTTCGGCGCCTTCGCTTTTAAGGTCGACGATCCCGCGGTGTTCTTAAAAGAACTTTTCGGGACCAACAGTTCCTTCAAAACCGAAGATATTACGGGATTTTTAAAGACGATGCTGGTTTCCGCTCTCGCCGACGCTTTGGGCGAAAGCAAAATATCGGCGATAGATCTTGCTGCGAACACGCTTGAATTCAACGATATAGTAAAGAGTAAGATCCAAATCAAATTCAACGAGATCGGTCTTCAACTCACTAATTTGTTTATAGAAAATATGTCTGTTCCCGAAGAAGTCGAAAAGGCTTTGGACGAACGTTCGAGATACGGCATTTTGGGAGATTCAACCGACACGATGATGAAAGTTTCAGCCGCGGAAGCGATGCGCGAAGCGGCGAAAAACCCCGGAGCGGCGGGCGCGTTTATGGGCGCCGGCGTCGGTATGGGCGCGGGATTTGGAATGGGCAATTATATGGGAAGCGCTTTCGCTTCTCAAAATAACGCCGATCAGCAACGGGCAAACAGCGCTCTCGGCTCGGGACGCGCCGAAGGGGAAACAAAATGTCCTTCCTGCGGAAGCGCGGTAAGTAAAGGCGCTAAATTCTGCCCCGAATGCGGAACAAAATTAAACTCGAAAAAGTTTTGCCCCGAATGCGGTAAGGAGGTTTCCTCGGACGCTAAATTCTGTCCCGATTGCGGTACTAAACTTTAATTTAAAAATAATATTTATAAAGAGGTAATAATTATGGAAAAGAAGATCACTGAAAACACTATTATCACGGACGCGCTCGAAATAAATCCCAACGCGCCTGAAATTCTTATGAAATACGGAATGCATTGTCTTGGCTGCGCTATCGCTCACGGCGAAACCGTCGGAGAGGCAGCCGAAGTTCACGGCGCAGACCTTGAAAGAATGCTCGAAGAACTCAACAACGTCGAGCAATAATTTCATTTTTTTCTCAAGCCCACTTTTTTTGGGGCGAAAATTTTTTAATCGAGATAAATCGATATTAAGGCGGTTATCGTGGAAGAAGCAGATCAGAATTTTAAAACGAAAAAAATCGAAACCGACGTCGTAAAATGTCCTTCTTGCGGCGGAACTATGGTGTTCGATCCCGAATTGCAGGCGTTAAAATGCGAGCATTGCGGAAACGTAAGCGATTTCAAAAAGGATTTTGAAGTCGTGGAACGGAATATTGCGGAGGGCTTCGAAAACGCGGAGTTGGTCGGCGAAGAAGAGCAAGTCGCTTACAGGTGTTCGAATTGCGGCGCGGAAGTAGTCATAAATTCCGACGAAACGGCGACTATTTGTCCTTTTTGCGGAACTTCGCACGTCGCGAAAGAAGGCTCTTTCAAAGGGATCAGACCGCAGGTCGTCATTCCCTTTCAATTCGGAAAAGACAAGGCGAGCGATTTTGCGAAAAAATGGGCGAAAAGAAGGCTTTTCGCGCCCGTCGATTTCAAGAAAAAACTCGAACCCGAAAACGTTCACGGCGTTTACGAACCTTGTTTTACTTTCGACAGCGACACTAAATCGACTTACTACGGCAGAGTAGGCGATATTCATACGCGTACAGTGGGGAGCGGCAAAAACAGAAGAACAGAAACCTACGTCGTATACCGCAACGTCAGCGGCGTTTACAACGAGTTTTTCGACGACGTTATGGTCGCGACCAACGCGAAATTCGACCAGCGGAAAATGGATATGCTTTCGCCTTTCGACAGGTCGAGGGCTTGTAATTACGAAAAGAAATTTTTATCGGGGTTTTTCGCCGATAAATATCAAAAGAACCTTTCCGAAAGTTGGGACGACGCGAAAAAAATAATCGATTCGAGAATAAGAAAAGATATTGAAAATTCTCTGCATTGCGACGAAGTCGATTATCTTAATATTTCCACGACGCATACGGGCGTAACTTATAAATACGTCCTTCTTCCCGTCTATCGGTTGGTCTACGGCTATAAGGGAAAAGATTACGGCGTAATGATAAACGGAAGTTCGGGAAAGGCCAAAGGTAAAACTCCGAAGTCGGCGATCAAAGTGTCGATCGCGGTCGTTTTAGCGATCGCCGCCGCCGTCGGGCTGGGATTTTTGGCGTTCGCTTTGGCAAAATCGGGCGCTTTGGACGACTTTATGGCTATTTCTCGCAAAATTTTCACTTCCTTTCCCCTAAAATCCCTTAAATGAAGTTGACAAGAACGAAGATAAATTGTAAAATTATAATATTAAAATATTAAAACTCATTTGGAGCAAATTATGAAGAAAATTATTAAAGGTTTTTTGGCTCTCGCCCTTTCGTCTTTCTTTGCGCTCGGCGCTGCCGCTTGCAGCGGCGACGTCGTTAAAGAGGGAAGTAAAATACAAAAATGTTCGATAACTTTATCGTATACGGACGACGGAGAAGTTAAAGACAGAACTCTCGGGTTCGAACTTTATCTCAATTTCGCGCCTGCGACGATAGAACATTTTAAATATCTCGCCGAAAACGGTTATTTTAACGGCAGCGCGGTAAGCAGCGTTTCTTCCTATCTCGAATTCGGCGCTTTCGAACTGAAAGACGGGGTCTATACTTCGATCGACGATAAATATTCTTCTCTCGTTACCGCTGAATACGCGAAGGATAAGACGATCGGTAAAAACGGCACGCCGAGATATACCGACCTTTTCAATATCGTCGGAGAATTCGAGGCTAACGGCTTCGGCGGCAATAAACTCACTTTGAGTTCGGGCGCCCTCGTCGTTAAACGCGATTATTCTAAAGACGCCAATAATACCTATTACGATACGGGCAGAGGAACCATGGCGGTCGTATTCGGATCGGGCAGTTATTTTAACGTCGCTTCCAAGTACGCTATAATCGGTAAAATCGTTTCCGACGACGCGACGGACGACGAAGAATCCAGCCTTAATTTTGCGAAAACGCTTATGTCGGATTACAGTTCCGACGATAACGGGAATACTTATTACTATTTCGGTTACAACTCCGACGACGAAGAATTGAACCGAAAGATCGAAAATTACGGCAGACAGTATATGAAAGACGACGACGGGGTTTATTACCGTTTGGACGGAAACGGCAAGTATACTATCGAACTTGACGCGAAAGACGATGACGACCTTATCGACGCTTTTTCCGATAATTCTGTTTATATGCAGGTTTTGCCTTACGGGGCTATCACGATCAAGTCGGTTACCTTCGAATAAAATTTATCTTGTCGCGCGGATATTCCGTTATACCTTATGGATAATATTTTAAACTTTTTCGCTGAAAATCTTAAAACTTACGGCGCGGGGATATACGAATACGAAGGACGTAAATTCATCGGTATAAAAAATCCTTTCTCGGACAATAATTTGGTTATCACTTTCGATCCCGATCATTTTACGATGGAATTTACCTATCAGGCGGCGAGATTTTCTTACGGCGACGAACAATTCGCTTTAAGGGTGATCGAAGATTATTTAAACGATAAAAACGTCGCCGTCGAGATTTTTTTGAATGGTAAAAGTCTTTTCGGCGGAACGAGAAGTTCCGAAAATTGCGATTTTACCGATAACGCGGAATTTGCCGAATGGTACTTGGCGGGTAGAACAGACGTCGCGGGAAATCTTACGGGGTTTTTGGAAAACGACGGCGTAGAGGTCAAGATATTCAGTTGGAGCGGAAAATTCGACAGGGTATACTCGCCTAAAAAATAATGGGATATTAATTAAAAATTAATATAAAAAATAAAAAAGGAGAAACGAAATGGAAAACAACGAAGTTGAAAAAAACGAAGAGAAAAAAACTCAGATCACCGTTTCCGAAAAGGTTTTGAACGCTTCTTTCGCGATCGTCGCTATCGTCTTGATCGCAATTACCGAGATCGTTCTTACTTTCTGGACGGGAAGGGGAAGCAACATTTTCGCAGGTATAGTTAAAATCGTTATTTACGCGGCAAGCATCGGCGGCATTTTCTGGAACTTCTTTAAGTATAAAAAACTTTCGATAGAATTCTGGATGAGCGTCGCGAGCCTTGTTCTTGCGCTTCGCTTTCTTTAATAAACTTATTATTTTTGCGATTTAAAAAATGCCGATATAACGCGCTATTCACCGAAGTGAAATTCAGCGCGTTATTTTTTTTTATTTTTATAAATTTGTAAAAATATTTATATAATTTCATTGACAAATTATATAAAGTGTGTTACAATTATATCGATATGAGTAAATCGGTATATAGTGTTATTTTAAACGACGATCTCGTCGCGGAACTTGACAAAGCGGCTTATAACAACGGCGTCAGCAGGTCTGCTATGCTCGACAGGATACTCGCCGAGTACTTGACCGTCGAAACGCCCGTAACGAGAATGGAAAGTATTTTTTCGGAAATGGAAAGACTGATAGGCGGTTGGTCGGGAATGAAATTCGTAAATCAACCGTCGGTTTCTATGGCTTCGGTACAAAGCGCGCTTGTGTACAGATACAATCCCACAGTTAAATATTCGGTCGAATTGTTTCAGTCCGGCGACGATCTCGGCGTAATAAAGATGAGTTTGCGAACTCAAAATCCCGTTTTGATCTCCCTTATGGAAAGTTTTTATAATTTCTTCATATATTTAGAAGCGAAATACCTCGGAGAAAGAAGTTATTCCTACGAGGACGGGAGATTTTCGAGAGTGTTAAAAAGGGCGGACGGGCTTTCAGCCGAAAAATCGGGAGAAGCGATCGCCAATTTCGTGCGCTCTGTCAATTTTATCTTAAACCAATATTTTTCAGGCTTGCAGGAAATTGACGAGAGGAAAAAAGAAATAGAAAATATTTACCGAAAAGATATAGCCCCGTTTATAAATATATAGCGATGATTCAAAGCGACTCTCTATATCAGAAGGGCTTTGATGAACAATTAAACTTTTAAAACCTTAAAATAATTTACAGGTTACTCAATAAAGGATTTTTGAAAATATTATAATTCGGATAAGGAAGTGATGTTATGAATAACGAAAAATTGACGCAAAAATCTCAGGAAGCGATCTCTTCCGCCGTTAATCTCGCAGTGGAATACGGCAACCGAGAGGTCGGACAAGAGCATCTTTTGTCGTCGCTTATAAACCGCGACGACGGACTTATTCCTCAACTCCTCGTTAAAACGGGAGCGGATATAGAAGGACTGAAAAATGCCGTTAATCGACTTATAGAGTCGCTTAATAAGGGCGGCGGGGAAGCGGGCAAGTATATTTCGCAAGACCTGTCAGCCGCTTTGGACGCCGCCGAACGACAGAGCGAAAGAATGAAAGACGAATTTATTTCGGTCGAACATATTTTTTACGGACTTTTGGAAAAACCCAACCCCGCCGTTAAAAAAACGCTGGAGGATTTTTCGATAACCAAAGAAAAATTTATGAAAGCGCTTATGGAAGTAAGGGGTAATACGAGAGTTACTTCCGCAAATCCCGAGGATACTTACGACGTTTTGAATAAATACGGGAGCGATCTCGTCGAAAGCGCGAGGAAAAACAAACTCGATCCCGTCATCGGAAGGGACGAGGAAATAAGAAACGTTATAAGGATATTGTCGAGGAAAACCAAGAACAATCCCGTTCTCATAGGAGAGGCGGGCGTCGGCAAAACGGCGATAGCAGAAGGACTCGCGATAAGAATAATGAAGGGCGACGTACCCGAAGGGCTTAAAGACAGAAAACTTTTTTCACTCGATCTCGGGGCTTTGGTCGCCGGCGCGAAATACAGAGGGGAATTCGAGGAAAGGTTGAAAGCCGTTCTCGCCGAAGTGAAAAAGAGCGAAGGTAAAATAATATTATTTATCGACGAACTTCACACCATAGTCGGCGCGGGTAAAACCGACGGGGCGATGGACGCGGGGAACTTGCTCAAACCTATGCTTGCGAGAGGGGAATTGCATTGTATCGGCGCGACCACTCTCGACGAATACAGACAATATATAGAAAAAGATCCCGCCTTGGAAAGAAGGTTTCAACCTGTTATGGTCAACGAGCCGAGCGTGTCGGATACCATCTCGATTTTAAGGGGATTGAAGGAAAGATACGAAGTTTTTCACGGGGTAAAAATTCAGGATAACGCGCTTATAGCCGCGGCAACCCTTTCAAACAGGTATATTACGGACAGGTTTTTACCCGATAAGGCGATCGACCTCGTAGACGAGGCGTGCGCGATGATCAAGACCGAAATGAACTCTATGCCTTCCGAAATGGAGGACGTTTCGAGAAAGATAATGCAACACGAGATCGAGATCACCTCTTTGAAAAAAGAGACCGATAAACTTTCGATGGAAAGGCTCGAAAATCTCAAAAACGAATTGTCGGAACTTAAAAACACATACGCGGAAATGAACGCGCGGTGGCAAAACGAAAAAAGTTCTATAAATAAAGTACAGAAGGCGAGGGAAGAACTCGAAAAGATCAACGCGGAGATAGATAAGGCAGAAAGAGAATACGATCTCAATAAAGCCGCCGAACTTAAATACGGTAAACGCCCGGCGCTTATCAAAACCCTTGAAGAACTCGAAAAACAATCGGCAAACGATAAAGTAATGCTTTCCGACAGCATTTCGGAAGACGATATAGCGAAGATCGTCGGAAGATGGACGGGTATCCCCGTTTCAAAACTCGTCGAGGGCGAAAGGGAAAAACTTTTAAGGCTCGCCGATATTTTGCACGAAAGAGTGATCGGTCAGGACGAAGCGGTAGAAAAAGTGAGCGAAGCGATACTCCGTTCGAGGGCGGGGATCGCCGATCCCGACAGACCGATAGGTTCCTTCCTCTTCCTCGGCCCTACCGGCGTAGGAAAAACCGAACTTGCCAAAACGCTCGCAAAAGCGCTCTTTGACGACGAGAAGAACCTCATAAGAATAGATATGAGCGAATATATGGAGAAGTTTTCGGTTTCCAGACTTATCGGCGCTCCCCCGGGATATGTCGGTTTCGAGGACGGCGGTCAACTTACGGAGGCGGTAAGGAGAAAACCCTATTCGGTCGTTTTATTCGACGAGATCGAAAAGGCTCATCCCGACGTTTTCAACGTGCTTTTGCAAGTGCTTGACGACGGAAGGATAACCGACTCACAGGGAAGGACGGTAGACTTTAAAAACACCGTAATTATCCTTACTTCCAACCTCGGTTCTTCCGCGATCTTAGACGGCATAGATTTCGACGGAAATATTAAGCAGGAAGCGAGAAATGAGGTCGAGAGGCTTCTTAAAACCTCTTTCAGACCTGAATTTTTGAACAGACTTGACGAAATAGTTTTCTACAAGCCTTTAACAAGAGGAGAAATAGGCGGTATCATCGATCTTTTATTAAACGAATTGAAACAAAGGCTCGATGAAAAGAGAATTTCTCTGACCGTAACCGACACCGCGAAAAATTATATTGCAGAACAGGGTTACGATCCCGTTTACGGAGCAAGACCGCTTAAAAGATATTTGCAAAGAACGGTCGAAACGCTTATCGCAAAAAAAATCATTGCCAATTATTTTTCTTCGGGAGATCAGGCAGTCGTCGATTTCGACGGGGACGAATTGACCGTTTATAAAAGATAATATTAAAGACCAAAACGGCGCTCGGAATTTTTCCGGGCGTTTTTTTATTTTTTTTCGCCGCGAATATGGTCATATTATGTCGTTGCGAAATAGAGCGTTTTTTGTCGCCGCG
>JAFVCP010000045.1 GCA_017479185.1 Clostridia bacterium | reverse complement strand
ATTGAAAAACTTGTCGCGGTTTTGCCTATAGCATATTGTATTAAAGTTTTTCCGTCTTTACTGTATAAATTACCGTCTATAGATTTATAGTTTTGACTGTTTTCATCAATGGTTATGCTCGACAAACTACTACAACGATCGAACGCCAAAGCACCTATAGAGGTCACGCTTGAGGGAAGCTCTATACTCGTCAAACTGTAACAATCTTCGAACGCCTCACCACCTATAGAGGTCAACCGGCTGTTTTCTCCAAACGTTACGCTTGTAAACCTTACAAATGGACTATATAAGATTTACCGTCTTTCTTTGGGCTGGTCCAAAAGTTTGTAGTAGATGTTTATTTCTCTCGGCGTATCCTTGTCCTTCGGAACTCTGCCTACGGTTATGTATTCTATTATATCCATAGCCGTCATTCGGTCTAATTCTTCAAGTTCAAAGTATTTTCTGATTCGCCGGATAAATTCTTCCACGTCGTCTTCCGCTGTTGTTTTCACGGACAATTTGTTTTTAAGCGTTTCAATTTCTTCCGCAAGCACCGATTTTTCCTGTTGATACCGAAATAGCAGTTCTACACATATATCTTCCGGTATTTTACCTGCAACTTTATCTTCGTAAACCGACTGTATAAGTGCGGTCAACTCCGAAAAGCGTTGTTCCGCTGCTTTTAATCGTTTAGCGTCAACGTCCGTTTGACTTGATACTTGTTTCGTCTTTCGTTTAAAGAACTCGGCTCGCGCAGATTCTTCATCCGTTATAACGTGTTCGGCTTTATCCCTTATGTATCGTAAAACTATTTCGTTAAGAATATCTTCTTTGATCGCTTTGCTATTGCAATTCTCTTTGCCGTGTGAAACGAACTCGGAACAATTAAATACGCTTATTTTGTCTCCGGTTTTTATTCTTTTGCGGATTACGTTATAATACATAAGCCGCATTTTCGCTCCGCATTCTGGGCAATACACAAGTCCGCTCAAAGGTTTTACTATCCCTTGCTTATTGCTTTTGCCTTGACTTACCGATGCGTCGATTTCTCTGCATTTATTCCAGACTTCTTTTGAAACGATTGCCTCGTGAGTGTTTTCCACGACAATCCACTCGCTTTCGGGACGGCGTATCGTTTTATGGTTTTTATACGAAACCGTCGTCGTTCGTTGCTGTGCAAGATTACCTATATATACGGGATTGCTTAACATTTCTTTCACGCTTTCCGCACTCCAGCCATGTCTGTTCGGATTAACGGGTTTAACTCCGAAAACCTTATTTCGTCTTTCGGACGGGGTAGGAATTCCGCTTTGCGTCAATACCGTGGCAATATGTCTTTTACCCATTCCGCTTGCTCGCATATCGAATATTCGTCTTACAACGGGCGCTGTTTCTTCGTCGATTACAAGCGGCACGTTTCCGTCGCCTTTAAGATAACCGTAAGGAATATACGTCGCCTTAAATTCTCCCGCTTTCGCTTTTGCAACGAATACCGCACGAATCTTTCTGGAAGTATTTGCCGCAAACCATTCGTTAAACACGTTCATTATCGGCATCATATCCATAGCCGTGCTGTTACAGTTTGCCGTATCTACGTTGTCCGTCAAGGCTATAAACCTTATTCCGTAAGTGGGGAATATATAGTCT
>JAFVCP010000044.1 GCA_017479185.1 Clostridia bacterium | reverse complement strand
TTCTCGATCCGTCGACCGTCCGTTATTTTTCGGATTTTTCGGCGGTAAACGAGAGCAGCGCCGTAATAATTCCCCTTTACGGAACTCCATATCTTTGCTCGGGGCAAGCCGGTTACGACTACGCCCTTATAAAGAATAAACTTCCCTATTCGGAAATAAAAGTTCTTCCCGAGATAGGCGAAGTTTCGGGGTTCGAATACGACTTCGAAGGTCAACTCGATTTCAAGACGCTGTTTATTTCTTTAAAGCAAAAATACGCCGTAAAAAGAATAGGAATTATCGGAAGGCTGACTTTTCCTTCGATTATTTACCGCAAAATGGCCGAAGTCTTTTCGGGAGCGGAGATCGTCGATTTCGACGGTGAGTTCTACGAATACAGAGTGGTAAAGACGGACAGCGAGATAGCGTGCATAAAAAAGGCTTCGGATATAATTTCCGAAACGTATAGAAACGCCGTTCCGAGGATAAAAGAGGGAATGACCGAACTCGAAATACAGGCGCTTTTCGAAAGCGGGATACTCGAAAACGGAGCCGAAAGCAACGTTATGGCGTTTAACCATATGGTAGCGACGGGCGACGTAAATTCCCATATAAGTATGTGCAGGAACACTTCGAGAAAGGTCGGCAAAAGCGAGATAATAAACCTCGCGGGCGGAGCCTCATACGAAGGGTATAACGGAGTTATCTGTTCGCCCTACGTTTTGGGCGAGATCCCCCGAAAGATAAAGGACGCCATAAGATGCGCCTACGACGCTTTGAATCATACCTCTTCGCTTATGAAAGACGGGGTAACCTGCGATATAGTCTTAAACGCATATACCGATTATCTCAAAAAGTACGGGTACATAGATTATTGTCCTTACGGAAGTTTACATTCCACCGGACTTTTGGAGTGCGAAGCCCCCGTGTTCTCGGTAAAAAACAAGAGGATCATAAAGAAAAATATGACTATCTGTATCGACGCCTATTTCAAAGGAATGGAGTGGGGTTCGTTCAGGATAGAGGATAACTACGTTATAACGGATAAAGGAGCCGAGCGTATGACCAAGTACAACGACGAAGCCCTTCCCTTATTATTAAATAAATAAAAATTCAGGAGAGAAAAAATGTCTTATTACAACGAACAGGAAAGCAAAAACAGAATCCAGAAAGTGGTAAACCTTCTCAACGAGAAGGATACCGATATCGCCGTCATCTATTTCGACGAATTGAACGTAGCCAACGGCTGGTACCTTACCGGTTGGGTAGGTCAGTTCGAAAAGGGCGCGGTATTGGTCGGAAGGGACGGAACGACTATGCTTTTGGGCGGTCCCGAAAGCGAGCCTTTCGCCAAACAGTCGTCGGCTATACACGACACGAGATGCTTTAAAGTGTTTATGGTTCCCGACGAGGAATATCCTCTCGCGACCATTATCGGTTTCCCCGAACTCTTCGCGGAACTTAGTAAAAAGTTCCCCGTAAAGAAAGTGGGCTTGATCGGCACCAACGATATGCCTTACGCCGTCCATCAGGATCTCGTAAAGGGTTTCGAGGGCTGCGAAGTGGTCGATCTTACCGACGATTATCTCAAATTCAGATACGTCAAGAGCGATTGGGAAGTGGAGCAGGCGAGAGCCGCCACCCGACTTTGCTATAAGGCGTATAAGGCTATGGCTGAAAAGGTCAAGGCGGGAAATAAGGAATACGAAGTCGCGGCGGCGGGCGAAGCGGTTTGCAGAGCCAACGGCGCCAACAGTTTCGCATATCAGACCATCGTAGGATCGGGCGTCCGTTCCAACGCGGTAGTACCCACCGCGACCAATAAGGTAATGGAAAACGGCGAAATGGTAATGCTCGGTATCGCGCCGAGGATCAACGGCTACGCGGGTACTTTCGGTCATACCGTTCCCGTAAGCGGAGAATACACCCCCGAACAGAGAAAATGCCTCGTTGATATGATAGAGGTAATGAAGGTTACCAAGAGTATGCTTAAAATCGGCAACAAGGGTAAAGACATCGACGCCGAGGGCAGAAAACTCTACGAAAAAGGCGGTTACCTTAAATATATAGTTTGTCCGTTCGCTCATACTATGGGTTTAATGGAAGCCGAAAGTCCTTTCTTCGGACCTAACAGCGAGGACGTTCTTCAAAAGAATATGATAGTAAACGTAGACGTAAGTTTCTTCGGTCATCCCACGCTCAACGGACTTCGCGTGGAAACCTGTTACGTCATAACCGAAAACGGAGCGGAGCCTCTTTGCCCCGAATTCGAAGAGGAACTCTTCAATTACGTTAAATAATTATGGCTAAGTGGTATCAGACAACTTTCAGACGGAACCTCGTAGATATGCACATATCCGAACAGGACGAAGCCTTTTTGTCGGAGTTCGACGTTAAAAAGTACGTCGATAACCTCGTAAAGTCGGGAACTGAGGTCGCGTATCTTTATACGAGCAACTGTCTGGGCTTGTGCTATTGGCAAACCAAGGTCGGACATACGCACAAAAATATAGGCGACAGAGATCTCGTCGGCGAACTTGTGAAGGAGTGTAAAGAAAGGGGGATAACTCCCATACTTTACACCAACTTCTGGTCGAATTATAACTACGAGCGTCATCCCGATTGGAGATGCGTCCTTCCCGACGGAAAGACGAGTTTCGAGTTTAACAATCCCAAATACCGTTTCGGCGTTTGCTGTTTCAATTCGGGGCATCAGCGGTATATGGAAGACCTTATCTCCGAACTCGTCGACAAATACAGACCCGAAGGGCTTTGGATAGATATGGCGGGCGCGTTCTATATGTGCGTTTGCGACAACTGCAAAGAGAGGTTTTTCCGCGAAACGGGAAATAAGATACCCGAAAAGATAGATTGGAAAAACCCCGTTTGGAACGAGTTTATAAAGAGAAGATACAAGTGGAGCAACGAAAGTTTCGAAAGGCTTAAAAAAGCGGCGAAAAAGGGAGACCCCGAAAGGACGGTCATCTTCAACAGCGCGAGATACGTTATGAACCACACGAGGTGTTTGGACGAAGAGTATTACTCTCACGGCGAATTCGTCGCGGGCGACTATAACTCGGGCAGACCCTACAATTCCTTTTTCTGTAAGTTGTACTACGAATTGTCCGAAAACAAACCGTCGGAATTTCTCTGTCCGGTAATGCTCACGCTTAACGAACATAACGTACTTAACACCGTGGACGAACTCGAAGTTTTAGTCGGCTCGACCTATTTAAACAACGGGCGTTTCGGCTTTATAGACGCTATCGACCCTTTGGGGACCTTCAACGACGAGGTCTACGAGAGAATGGCGAAAGTTTACGGCGATATGCAAAAGTTCGAGCCGTATATGGTCGCCGAAACGGAGAGCCTCGCGGAAGCGGGCGTATATTGCACGCTCGATTGCCCCGTGGACGAGGACGAAAACGGAAAGGACAATTACAGCAGACTTTTGGACAATAAGTTCATCGTCGGAACGCGCGATATCGCCGTCCATCTCAAAAAAATGGGGATACCGTACAGGATAATAACTCCCAAAAACCTCGACGATTTAAAGGATATTAAACTTCTCGTCATCTCCGAAACGGGAGTTTTGAACGACAAGGAAGTTACGGCGATAGAAAATTTCGTCAAAGAGGGCGGAAGTCTGTTCGTTTCGGGCGAAACGGGGAGATACGGCGGAGATTACCTCGAAGTCGAGGGCGGAAGATTGAGAAAAGTTCTCGGAGTAAGGCATATTAAAAGAGGGGACGAAAAGGTGGTCTATATAAGACCCACGAAAGAGGGAGAAAAATATTTCTCTTATTTTAACGAAGATCACCCTCTCGCCTGCGGGATAGATCTTACCGCGATGATCGTGGAAGCGGAAGAGGGCAGCGAGATCCTCGCCAAACTCACTTACCCGTTCAGAAAAGAGAACGACGACAAGGCGTTCTCGTCGGCGATCTCCAATCCCCCTTGGAACAAGACCGAAATTCCCGCGATAGTTTACAATGCCTACGGCAAGGGTAAAGCGGTATATTCGGCGTTCCCGATAGAGGGCTTGAAGTCGATAGAGCAGATAAAGGTGGTAAAAAATATCTTCCTTTCCCTTCTCCCGAAAGAGAGGTTTATAAAAGTCGACGCTCCTTCCTCGGTGGAGGTCGTCGCCCTTAAACAGTTAAAGACGGGAAAGACGGCGGTCAATATACTGAACGACCAAATGGCGGAAGAGGTCATACCCGTTCCGAGAGTGGGAGTGGAGATCAGGATAGAGAAGCCTCGAAGAATATTTTCGGTAAACAAAAACGAGGAAATACCTTTCTCGTACGAGGACGGGTATTGCAAATTCGGAATAGAAAACTTAAAAATTTACGATTCGCTCATAATAGAATAAAAGTTTTAAGGGAAAGAACGTAAGTTTTGTAACAAGAACCGAAGTTTTGGGAAAAGAAATAAAGTTTTACAATAAAGAACGATAGTTTTAAACGGTACGACGGGATTTTTGCTGAAGAACAAAAGTCCTACGGTAAAGAACAAAAGTTTTGTTCAAAGCGGCGGGGCTTTATTTAAGAATTATAGTCTTGCGACGAAGAACGTTAGTTTTAAACGGCGAAGAGATCTTCTCGTCTAAGAACGATAGTTTTACCTTAAAGAACGCAAGTTTTAAAGGATACGGCAAGGGTTACGTTTGAGAACGAAAGTCCTACTGCCGAGAACGTAAGTTTTAAATAAGGCGAAAACGCCTTAAATACAGAACGTAAGTTTTAAATTTAAAAAAATTAAAAAGGAGATAAAAAAAATGGATAACGGAGTAAACGGAAAAAAGAATTGGGTTTTTTGCGACGGAGATCTTCCCCCGCACGGAAATAACCCCGAATTTATGGGACACGAAGCCCTTATGATAACCAACGTAGGCAAAGAGGACGCTCACATAAGAATTAAAGTTCTCTTCGAGGACAAAGATCCTTACGACAAGATAACTATCGACCTTCCCGCGGAAAGGACGACCTGTTTAAGGTTGGATTTCCCGATAGGTAAAGAAAAGTATCAGATCCCGTTCGGACAATACGCTCTCCATATCATATCCGACGTTCCCGTTTGCGCCTGCTTCGGCAGACTCGACGTAAGACAGGATAATATGGCTTATTATTCTCTTTCGGGCTATTCTTTCTGATAATTCCCGAAAAACGCGAAAAATTTTAAAACGAAGGGTATACCCTTCGTCTGTTTCCTTCGGAAGCAGACGAAATTCCCTTAATAATAAAAAAAGGAGAGAAAATTATGAAA
Organism: Clostridia bacterium; assembly: GCA_017479185.1. Lineage (GTDB taxonomy): Bacteria > Bacillota > Clostridia > Christensenellales > Borkfalkiaceae > UBA10281. The sequence goes on along the minus strand of JAFVCP010000044.1, from coordinate 12,241 downwards.
AAACTTTTGGCAAGTGTTTTAGCGGCGACTCTTTTAGGGACCGTCGCGATCACCGCGAGTTGCGGAAGAGATGAAGAGAGCGGTATAACCAATCGCCCCTTGGATCAGACCAAGACCATACTTACCGTCGGCAACTATAACGGCGGGTACGGCTCCGAATGGCTCTATCAATATATAGAAGCCTTTGAAAAACAAAACGAAAACGTATCTTTCGAGGACGGCAAGACGGGTATTCAGATCGACCTTACCGAAAATAAAGACGATCTTCACGGCTCGAAATTTACCACTAAAATGCCGAGTCAGGACGTAATATTCACCGAGTCGGTGTACTATTACGAATTTATAGACAGAGATTTTATGTATCCCATAACCGACGTTATAACGCAGGTCGGCGCGGACGGTAAGAGCATAGAATCCAAACTTACTTCCGATCAGAAGAATTTCCTTAAAGTGGACGGGGAGTATTACGCCATACCCCACTACGCGGGCTATACAGGGATAATTTACAGCGTGGATATTTTCGAGAGCGAAAATCTCTATTATTCCAAAAACGGCGGCTTCGTTAAAAATTCCTCGGAAGAGAGAAGTTACGGTCCCGACGGAAAGACGGGAATAATAGGTGGAGTTAATTATTCGTTGGACGACGGACTTCCCGCGACCTTCGACGAGTTTTTCGCCCTTTGCGACGAGATGGTCAAAAAGGGAATAACCCCCTTCGTGTGGACGGGCAAGACGAGAAATTCGTATATAAATTGGTTGCTTCAAGCGCTCGTCGCGGATATAGAAGGACTTGAACAGACCTTGCTCAATTCTACTTTTTCGGGAACCGCTAAAAACCTCGTCGAAGTTTCGGGCGACGGCGTCGTTACCAAATGAGGAAACGTGGAGATAACCGCCGCAAACGGCTACGAACTCTTCTCGCAGGCGGGAAGATATTACGCCCTTCAATTCCTTTCCAAAATGCTTTCCAATACCAACTATTACCATAAGGATTCTATGGGCGACACCTTTACCGCCATCGAAACGCAGACCGCTTTCCTTCTCGACGGGTACGAAAATTCGAGTTACAACAAGATCGCGATGATGCCCGAAGGTATATGGTGGGAAGAGGAAGCCAAGGACAAATTCGAATACGCCGCTAAAAATATCGACGAGAGTTTGTCGAGAGATCAAAGGAGATTCGGACTTATGTCCCTTCCCAATCCCGACGCTTCCTATCAAAAGGAAAAAAACACGATAATAGACCTCAATAAAGCCTATTCTTTCGTAAACGGAAATATCGCTTCGTCAAAAGTTAAGGCGGCGAAAGCCTTCCTCGCGTTTTGCCATACAGACGAAAATCTTCGCCTTTATACGACGGTAACCAATACTCCCAAAATGCTTTCTTATAATATAACCGACGACGATTATTCCAAACTTACCTATTTCGGAAAGAGCGTTTGGGACGCGTATACCAATTCCGACCTCGTTCTTCCCGTTTCCGAGTCCAGACTCTTCCTCGACAATCAACAGGCGTTCGATATTTTCAGGAATTTCAGAACGGCGACCGAATCGGTGGCGGTAGACGCGTTCGACACCACCCGTCAAAAGGGAGCGGTAACTCCGCAGGCGTTCTTTAACGGAACGAGAAGTTTGTTCGATCAGAGTTATTGGAACGCAAACTACGCCAAATACTTTTAAATTTTAGGGTACGTTGATCCTTATGAAAAAAATGTCTAAACCCGTCCTTTGGGACGCGCTGTTTTGCGTTTTGATGCTCGCTTATCCCTTGATACATTTCAGTATATTTTATATCGGAGTAAATTTTTCGTCGTTTACGCTTGCTTTCAAGACCTATTACGACGGGGAATTTGTATGGGCGGGGTTTGAGAATTTCAGACTTATAGTTTATAATTTTCAAACCCAACCCGAATACGGATACGCGGTAGTAAATTCGCTTATAAATTACGGAGTGGGAATAATAGTTGGAGTTCCCTTATCCCTTATCTTTTCTTTCTTTATCTATAAGAAAGTCAAGGGATATACGATATACAGGGTACTTCTCTTTCTCCCGTCCGTCATACCGGGAATAGTAATGGTACTCATCTATTCCTATTTTGTCGAACGCGCTTTACCCGAACTTATACCTTCGGTTCCGACGAGGCTTTTGTCGAACGAGGACACCGCGTATATGACCATACTCGTATTTTGCATATTTACGAGTTTCGGACCCACCGTGCTTATGTATTCGAGTACGATGAGCGGGATAAATCAATCGATGGTGGAGTCCGCCGAACTCGACGGAATAACCTTTTTCAAGGAATTTTTCTATATAACCATTCCGAGCATCTGGCCGACCATAACCACTTTCCTCGTTTCGGGGATAGCGGGCATTTTCGTCAATCAGATGTCGCTGTTCAGTTTCAAAGGGACTGCGGCTCCCATAAAAATATCCAACTTCGGGTATTTCCTTTATAGGGAAACGCAGGCGGATATGGTAACCCATTCCACCTATCCCTACCTTTCGGCGATGGGGCTTGCGATGACCGTGATAGTCGTTCCGCTTACCTTGCTCGCCAAATTCCTGCTCGAAAAATACGGGCCTAAAAACGATTAAAGGAGAGCGGTATGGAAAAGAAAGTAAGATCGGACAATATATCCAAAATTCTTATCTCGGTAATACTCGTTTCGTATTCGTTCATCCTTATAAGCCTTCTCGTGTGGGCGGTTTTAAGTTCCTTAAAGAGCGAATTCGACTTTCAGTACAACAAGATCGGGCTTCCCAAGGCTTTCAGTATCCTCAATTATCAGGAGGCTTTCAGGCTCTTTAAACTCGAAGTGAAACTGCCGTCCGGCGGAGTATATACGGCGTATATAGAAAATATGTACTTAAACAGCATTTTATACGCCGGCGGCTGCGCCTTTACGGCGACCTTGGTACCCTGTATAACGTCCTATATCGTCGCGAGATTCAAGTTCAAACCCCTGAAAATAATCTACTATATAGTAATAGTTTGTATGGTAGTTCCCCTCGTCGGAACTTTGCCCGCTCAACTGCGTATGGCGGAGAGGTTCGGCTTAAACGAGCATATCTGGGGAATGTGGATAATGACGGGACACTTTTTGGGGCTTTACTTCCTCGTGTTCTATTCCTCTTTCAAGATGATCCCGAAGGATTTCGACGAAGCGGCGAAAATAGACGGGGCGAACAATTTTACGGTAATGATAAGGATAATCCTTCCTCTCGTAATGAATATATTCTTCACGATATATCTCATTCACTTCATACAGTTCTGGAACGATTATCAGACGCCGCTTTTGTTTATCAAGACCAAACCGACCATATCGTACGGGCTTTACGCTTACGACCGTTCCAACGAAAAGGGCAGTTCCAACACGCCTATGAAGTTGGCGGGCTGTATACTCGTGTTTATCCCCGTTTTCATCGTGTTTATGATATTCCATAAGCGAATGATGGGAAATTTAAGTATGGGCGGATTAAAAGAATAAGGAGAAAAATATGACGAAAACTCGCAAAATAATCATTATTGCGGCGGTATTCGCCCTTTGCGTTACCTCGGCGATCGCGTTCGCCGCAGGTTTTACGGGCGGAAACACTTTCGCGGACGAGATAAAGGAAGAATATTTCGTGGGCGACGAATTCGATATTCCCGCCGGCAAAGTAAACGCCGACGGAAGGGAAGTATCGGCGTCGGCGACGCTCCATTATCCCGGCGGAAGGGCGAGCGCTTCCAATCGACAGATACTCGACGAATCGGGGCTTTATACCCTCGAATACTACGCCGACGTAAACGGCAAAAGGTATACCGAAACCAAGACCTTCAAGGTTTTGGAAAAACTCTACGATACGGGCGATAACGGAAGCGCCGTATACGACAAGGAAACGGGCGGAGTGAGATTTACCCTTCAAAAGGGCGGACAACTCAAAATCAACGAAAAGTTGGATATTTCCTCGCTTACCGCCGACGATTTCCTTATCGGACTTAAAGTCATAGGCAGGGAAGGGGCGACAACCGATCCCCAATCTCTCCTCGGAGAGAGGGATTTCGGCTCCTTTATCATAACCTTTACCGACGCTTACGACGACGAAAATACGTTACAGTTCAAAATACACATTGAAAGCGGCGCTTTCAACAGTTACGTTTACGCAAACTACACCTCTTACGTTTCGGCGAGGTTCAAAAACGAAGCCTTCGCGGGAGAAGGCAGCGACGGATTGGTACGCAAGAACTATTACGGAAGAAGTATAAGAATGTCCTTTTCGGGGCAGCCGATCAATACTCTCGCTAACGATATAGGGTATATACGGATGGACTACGAAACCAAGGACGTATACGCGTACGGCGCCTGCGTTCCGAGTTACGGCGGATTCGTCTGCAACTTGGCGGACAGCAGGTTTTTCACCGAAGATTGGAAGGGATTTACGACGGGCGAGTGTTTCGTCAGCGTTACTCCCGACGACTTTACGGCTTCGGCTAAAAACGCGGTGTTTGTTATAACCGATCTTGCGGGCAAAAAACTTTCGTCCGTCGACAAGATAGACGACGACCTTCCGCCGGTAATTACGGTAGATCTCGAAGGTTACGACGAAAACGCCCTCCCCTCGGGCGTGGTAGGCTATCCCTATTCGGCGTATAAGGCGACTTCCCGCGACAGGATTTCGGGCGACGTTAAGACCGAAGTAAAGGTTTACAGAAATTACAACACGCCCGCTTCGAGAACGACGGTCAAAGTGGAAAACGGCGTCTTTACCCCCGACAGAACGGGTACTTACACCATAGTTTACACCGCGAGCGACGCCTTTAAAAACCAAGCGGAAAAAACCGTCAAAGTAAACGTTGTCGATGACCCTTCCCCCCTTTCTTTCGGAACGGTAACATTATCTTCGGATATAAAGCAGGGAGATAAGGTCTATATTCCCGAAATGACCGTTTCGGGCGACGACTCTCTCGGCGGAATAACGCTTGCTTCGGGTATTTATTATAAGGGGATAAAGCAGGAATTCGACGGGTATTTCGTACCTTTGGAAAGCGGCAATTATTCGGTTAGGTATACCGCTTCCGACAGGGCGGGCAGGACTATAAACAAGGACGTCGTCTTTAAAGTTTTGCAAAATTCGGGTTCCGCGGTCGACTACGACAGCCTCGAAAGGGCGAGAAAGACTATGCCCGCGTACTTTGTAAGCGGCAATTCGTATATTCTTCCCACCGTTTATTTCTATACCTTTTCAAACGGCGGATATAACAAAGTTCCCGCCGCGATAACCGTCGACGACGGAGAAAAACGCCTTCTTACGGGCAACGGTTATATACCTTCGGTAAACGCCGACGGCAAAAAGATAAAAATAAATTATTCCTACGGCGACAGCGAGGAGAATTTCGAAGCGACGGGTATAATCGTCAAGGGCGACGCGCCTATGTGGAACAGGCTGCTTAGAAGCGACGACGCGGAGATAGAACTTACTTCGAGCGGAGTTGCGGTTACTTCCTTGTCGGGCGCGACGGTAAAATTCGCCAACGCCCTCGCTTCGCAAAACCTCGACCTCGCGTTCGACCTTTTAAGCGGCAATTCGATTTCGAGGATAGATATTTGGATACAAGGCGTCGCGGACGACAGCCAGAAACTCGAAGTTTCCTTTATCGACGAAAACGATAAGACTTCGGTCGCCGTAAACGGCGTTATAAAAGCCTCGGTAAACCTCTCGATGAAAGGCAACAATCCCTATAACTATTCTTTCGTATTAGCCGACGGAAAATTGGTTTTAGGCTCCAACCTTTCGGTGGGGATAACCGCCTTCGCCGACGGAAGCGCTTACGGCGGATTTACGGGCGGAGAAGTTTACCTGTCCGCTGAAATATCGGGCAGGGGAAAGGTGGAATTCCGCTCGATCGCAAGACAGATAATGTCCTCTTCGGTCGACTACGACTCCATCGCGCCTACCATAACCCTTCTCGGCAACGTTCCCGCGAGCCTCGCGATAAACGGCAAGACGGTAATTCCCGTCGCCATCGCGAACGACGTTTTAGACGGCAGAAGGGAAGTAAAAGTTACTGTCAGAGCGGTCGGCAAAAGCGGCGCGTCGGTGGTAAAAGCGACGGACGGGACCGTTCTTAATAAAGCGACGGCGGACAGGGAATACGAAATTTCCGCGACCGAATACGGAACGATAACGGTAAGATACGAATCGAGCGACGAAAACGGCAGACAGGCGATATGGTCGAGGACGATAACCGTAAACGACAGGGTAAAACCCACGTTGAACGTAAGCGGCAGCCTGCCGACTTCGGTAAAGAGGGGAGAAAAGGTTACCCTTCCGACGGTTTCGGCGAGCGACAACTATTCGACGGCGACCGCGTATATCGTCGTGTTCTCTCCCGACGGAAAAGCGGGAATAGCGAGCGGCGAATACGTTTTCGCGCTTTCGGGCGAGTATTCGGTAAGGGCGGTCGCGATCGACGAATTCGGCAATACTTTCTATAAAGAGTATACCGTAACCGTTTTATAAGGAGAGAAAATATGAAAAGAAATAAATTTTTATACGCGTTATTAAGTTCGGCGCTGTCCTTTACTTTCGCCTTTTCCCTCTCGGCTTGTTTCGGCGGCGGGGAAGATACGACGGTCGAAACTCCGACCGATACGAGCCAAAGCGGCGACAAAAATCAGACTTCGGTCGAGGACGGCGAAGGGTGGCTTGTCAAGGACGCTCAAACCGAATATAAGATAGTCCTTCCCCAAAACCCCCACGACAACGAATACAACGCCGCGAGCGAACTCGGTTACTTTTTCAAAGCGGCTACGGGCGCGAATTTCGAGGTGGTTAATGAAAACGCGGGCGTTAAACCTTCGGGCGGGAAATACCTCTTCGTCGGAAACACCGACGCGGGCAAGGCTTTGGGCGTCGACGTTTCCGAAAAGACGCTTACTTCTCAAGGATTTAAGATCGTAACCGAAGGCGACGATATATACCTTTTGGGCGGCGGAACTTTCGGCACGGTTTTCTCGGCTTATTCCCTTCTCGAAAAGTATATAGATTTCGACGTCGTCGCGGCGGACGAAATAGTCTATAAAGAGAGCAAAGATCTTAAATTTTTAAAGATAAACGCGACCGAAGTTCCCGATTTCGAATACAGGGTGTCGGGAAACATTCAGACCTATAACGATCCTCTTATCGCGCAGAGATTCCGCTATATCCTTGCTTACGGCAACGGCTTTATGACGGTGAACGGCAGGTTGTATCACAACGCTTTCAGTTATATACCGCCCGCCGAGTACAACGATCCCAAAAAAGAGGATTATCACCCCGATTGGTATTCGGGCAACGGAACGGCGATCTCAAACTTGCAGGTCTGCTATACGGCTCACGGCAACAAGACCGAATACGAGGCTCTTTTAAACAAGTGTCTTGACGTTTTATACGAAACGGTTTTGAGAAACCCCAATATCGACAACGTACAGTTTTCTATGGAAGACAACACATATTGGTGTTCCTGCGAAACCTGCGCCGCCGAAAAAGCCAAGTACGGCACCGATTCGGCGGTAGTAATAAAGTTCTGCAACGACCTTCACGCAAAACTTGCCGAAAAACTTGCCGAAAACGGTATCGACAGAAAGGTAAACCTCGTATTCTTCGGCTATCTGAAAACTACCGAACCGCCGGTCGTTAAAAACTCCGACGGCGGGTATTCCCCGATAGACGATAGCGTCAGGTGCGACGACGGAGTTTACGTCTTTTTGGGGCTTGTTTACGCGAAGTACGTCTATCCCGCGGGAGATACGCAAAACGAATACTACGTCGACCTCGTAAAGAGGTGGAAAGCGGTTTCGAGCGAGATCTACCTCTGGACTTACGGAACCAATTACAGAAACTATTATATACCTTACAACACCTTCAATTCGATGAAGGAAACCTACGCGCTTTACTCTGAATACGACGTGAGATATATCTTCGAAGAAGGTCAGCATTACGCGACCAACCAACACCCGACGGGATTTACCTATTTAAAGGATTATCTCCTTTCCAAGATACAATGGGATACTACCGCCGACGCGAAGGCGCTTACCGATAAGTTCTTCGAATACTATTTCAAGGACGCGAGCAAGGCGATGAGAAAATATTACGACGAGTTGAGAGTTCTCTTCGAGATGCAGGAACAGGGGCTTTTAAAGACCTCGACGGGTAAAGTCGCCTCGATAGGCGGCGGCATATTCGAGGACGTCAAAAAAGCCGAATTGTGGCCGCAGGGTATGCTTATGGATTGGATAGGCTATATCGACGAGGCTTACGCCGCGATCGAAAAATACGCGACTTCCGATCCCACGACCTATAAAAAACTCGAAAGGAGAATAAAGACCGAAAGTATCGCGCCGAGGTATCTCTATCTCACCCTTTATTTAAACGACTCGTCCGCCGAAACCACGGAGATGAGAAAGGCGTTTATGAAGGATATGCAGCAACTCGGCAATACCGAAGAAGGACAGGGCTTCGACCTTTCGGGGCTTTGGACGCAGTGGGGAATAGCCTGATAAGGGTTTATTTATAAAAAAATAAAAGGAGAAAAAAATGAGAAAAATTTTAACTTCGATCGCGCTTTTCGTCTTGTTGACCACGGCTGTCGTCGCTTTCGCGGCGTGCGGCGGGAACGCAAACGACGAGAGCAAGCAGACGGGCGGGAAAACGAACGCGGAAGTTTCGATAACCTTGTCGCAAACGACTTTGTCTGTCGAAGAGTTCGCTTCGGCTACGCTTTTAGCGACGACTGAAAATTTCAGCGGCGAGTTGGAGTGGCGAAGCCTCGACGAGAGCGTCGCGACGGTAGACGGCGGAGCGGTGTACGGAGTCGCTCCGGGCGAAACGACTATAACCGTCAAAGCGGGCGACAAAACGGCGAGCGTCGCCGTTACCGTTACCGAAGGCAGTTTTATGCCGACGATAACCACCGACGTCGAGGAGATCGACCTCTTGAAAGGGGGAGATTACGAACTTTACGCCGCCGTATATTTCAGGAACGAGATAGCGGATAGCGAAGTTTCTTTCCAAAGCGAAGACGATAGCGTCGCGACGGTTTCGGCGCAAGGAAAGGTTACGGGCGTCGCTCACGGTTCGACGGATATAACCGTAACCGCCGTTTACAGGGGCAAGACCGCGCGTAAGACGGTAAGGGTAAACGTAAATTACGCGATAGACTTAAACGCCGATAAAAGCGTTATCTCCCTCGCGACGGGCGACGTTATAAAGGGCGATCATAAGGGCAGCGAAGAAGTTTCGGTAACCCTCGCGATAGACTTCGACGACGTTTACGGAGCGGATATAGCGTGGACTTCGGACGACGAAGATATTGCCGCGGTTTCGGGCGACGGCTATACCGCGACGGTTTCGGCGGCGGGCAAAGGCTCGACCAAAGTTTGGGCTATATATGAAATCGAGGGCAAACAGGTCAAGACCTTCGTCGATGTAAATTGTTACGTTCCCGTATACAGAGAGGACAGCGTACTCTATCTCGACAAGAGCGAGGCTGCGGGCGGCGACGCGTATATATCCCTTCCCGAGGACTTCGACGGAAGCGAAATATCCCTCGTTACCGTAGGAGAGAACGGAAAGGAAATAGTAAATAAAGATAAAAACGGCTTTACCGTAAACGCGGGCGCTTTCGAGGTCGGCGAATACGAAGTGGAAGTCGAGTTCGGGCTTACGGCTTATAAATTCGGGCTGCTTTGCGCCGATATGGTAATAGGAACGGTCGAAAAATTCAAGACTTTCGCCGCGGGTTACGCCGCCGCGTGCATAAACGCGACGGGACTTTACGCCCTTTCGGCGGATATAGATCTCGAAGGCGCGGATATAACCGATTATAACGATATACCGTTTACGACTTTGACTTCTCTTCCCTTTATCTACGACGAAAACGGCGAACCTATGAAAAACGAAGAGGGAACGGCTTATCTCTACGATTCCGCGACCTATTGGGCTTCCACCTTCGACGGCAGGGGATATTCAATCAAAAACGCTAAATTCACTCACGCTTTATTCCCCAACGTCAACGGCGGAACAGTCAGAAATCTCGGAATAATCGACCCCATAAAGAAAACCAACGGCGGCGGTATAATCTGCAACGGACTTTCCAAGGGCGTTATCGAAAACTGTTTCGTAAAGGCGACTTTGACGGCGGCGACGCAAGGCGGCTTGGTCGGCGCGCAGTACAACGGAGAAATCAAGAACTGTTTCGCGATAATTTCCAACGCCAACGCGACCACGGAAGGTTATTCGGCGATAGGGTACCATATAACCGAAGGCGAGAAAGCGGCTAACCTCAGCGGAACGAGGAGCGATATATTCATCGTGTCGACCGACAGAAACGATTATTATCTCGAAGGCGACAGGGTATATTCCTACTCGGCGGTTTCGGAAGCGGTTTCGGTTGCGGGCGAAAGGCTGCAAGGAAAAGTATGGAGTTATCAAAACGGCGAACTCTATTTCGGCGGCGTTCTTATTTCGGATAAGACTTTCGACCTCGACCTTTCCAAGACCGAGAATAAGATAGATCTCGGAATAAACCCCAACGAAGTCGTAAAAATAACCGTAAGCGACCTTACGGCGGGATATAAGGAGTTGACCTTCGCGCAAGAGGGCGACTATATAAAGATAGACGGAACGACAATCGGAAAAATAAACAGAGGAGTCGTCGGAGCGACCGTATACACCGAAAGCGGAAGTACGGATATTTCCCTTTACGTTGCGGATATGACCATCGCGACCGCCGAAGAGTATAAGGCTTTCGCGGTCGGATACGTCGGAAATAAGGCGGGCGAAGTTTACGCGTTGTCCGCGGATATAGACCTCGGCGGCTGGAACTTCGCGACGGGCGAATATAACGGCGAAAGATCCACGCAGGTGGTAAATTCGAGCGTTTGGAAGGCGGTGTTCGACGGCAGAGGACATTATATCAAAGATTTCGCCACCAATCACGGCGCGTTCCCGACCGTTTCGGGCGGAACTATTAAAAATCTCGCGTTGATAGGCGAAAAGAAGGGGCTTTCTTCGGGCGGACTTTTGTCCGTAACCTTTATCGGTACGGTTTCCAACCTCTATATTTCGGGAACGATAGAGTCCAACGGCTCGTATAGCGCGACGACGACCGCTACCGTAAACGGCGAGTCGGTCGAAGTTTCCAACGCTTCGCAGGGCGGACTTTATCATCAGGCTTATAATACTTCCTTAACTCAGAACGTAGTGGTAAAAGTCGAATATACGGCAACGGGCTACGGACTTACCGGTTCGGGTTCCGCTCCGAAAGCGGTGTTCGACAACGTATCGGTAGTTTCCAAAACCGTCGAAAAAGCCAATCCCGACGATTATCCCGCAGACCTTAAAGGCGTAAATATCGTAAAAAGCGTATACGACGTCGACTACTACGCTTTCGCGGGTAAAGGCGTGTGGGAGGAAAAGGGCGGCTATCTCTATTTCGGAAATTACGTTATAGTCGACTTTGAGGACGAAGTGGAAAAGGGCGCGAAAGAATATTACGCCGATTTAAGAGAACAGACGGCGGAGATAGATCTCGGCGGAACGGGCGTAAACGCCGACGAAGTCGTAAGTCTGTATATTTCCGCTTACCCCGTCGACTTTACCGTAAGCGGCGATACGCTCGCGGTCGGTATCTCCTCTTTGACGGCTTTCGGCAAGGGCGAATTGCCTTTGAGGGTAAAGACCTCGACCAAAGAATATAAATTTATTCTTTACGTCGCGGACAGAGTAATTTCGAGCAAAGACGACTTTATACTCTTCGCGAAAGACTATTCGTCGCTCTGTTTAAACAGCGATGGCGTTTACGCCTTGGCGAAAGATATAGATATGGAAAATATCAATATATCGACCGTGGAAGGAACGACTATGGCTACGGGTTATACGCCCGACGGCAAATTAAGGTCTTTCGAGGGTACCTTCGACGGCAGAGGACGCGTTATCAAAAACGTTGGAATGAATCACGGTCTGTTCCCCTATTTGGGATGTTACGGCTACGGGACTATCAAAAATCTCGGCGTGGTAAACGGCTTAAAGGCTTATACCAACGCCGCCAATAACGGAATACTTCTCTTCGCCTCCTACGGCGGCAGGATAGAGAACTGTTATATAAAGGCGACCGCTCCCACGACCTACGTCAGCGGACTTTTCGGAAGCGCCTATTCCAAAGAAACGGTAATTAAAAATTGCGTCGTTTTGCTCGAAAACGTAGAGGGCGTCGAA
>JAFVCP010000004.1 GCA_017479185.1 Clostridia bacterium | reverse complement strand
CTATATCTCAAAAAAATACAGCCGAAGGCTTTATTTGCGGTTAGTAACCGCTAACAACATAAATTATACACCACCTTAAATCATTTGTCAAGGCAAAAAACAATGCAGATTTAAAAAAATTCGGAACGTAGGATTAACATAAAGGAATAATGTTAATTAAAAAAAATTAAACTTAAATTATTTTTAATTTTTTAAATAATTTTTTGAATTAAATTATTTAAGTTGTGGGTTCAACTCCCGTTTTGTAAAAAAACGCCGAAAAAACAGCACCAAAATCGAAACCTATTTTTCTAAAAATTGACAAGCAAAAACTCCTGTAAAAACAGGAGTTTTTGCGCACGATAGCACTTTCGTATCGTGTAGATGGCGGAAAGAGAGGGATTCGAACCCTCGATACATTGCTGTATACCTGATTTCGAGTCAGGGCCGTTATGACCACTTCGATATCTTTCCTCGTTTCGCCTTTATATTTTATATTATTTATTTCTTTTTGTCAATGGTTTTTCATACCATTTTTTTAACTTTTTTTGCTTTATCGCCGTTCAGTCCTATTACATCGCTCCACCGACTTTTGACGCGAGGTGTCTTGCGATCTTCGCGAGCGCTATCCTCATCTCTTCCCTCATCGGTTCGGGCATTCGCGGCGCGATAACCGTTTCGAGCGACATACAACCTCTGTATCCGATCTCGTTCAATCCTTTTACGAATCCTTCCCAATCGATATTGCCTTGATAAGGTATATAATGCCTGTCTTCGCGCGACCCCGTATTATCGTGGACGTGCAGGACTTCGAGGTCGCTTCCCGCCGTTTTTACCGACTCGTATATATTTTCCTTCATAACGTTCGCGTGTCCCGTATCGAGGCAAATTTTCGCGTATTTACTGTCCACCGCCCTTACCAATTTCTTGACGGCTTCCGTCCTTGCCATCGACAGATGCCAAAAAGGCAGATTTTCGACGCATATTTTAACGCCGTATTTTTCAGCGGTCGGCAAAAGCCTTTCCAAGACTTTGACGTTTTCTTCGAAAGTAACCTTTTCGTCTTTTTCGGGCGCCCAACCGTCGGGCATACAGGTGTGTATTACCAACCTCTCGCAACCGAGAAAGGCGCAGCCTCTTATCTGCTTTTCGTAATAGGTAATCGACCTCTCGCGAAGTTCTTCCGTCGTGTCGTCTTTCGGCCAAAGCCCGTGCGCCTGAAAGAACTCTATCCCTATCCGCTTAGCCGTATTTCCGAGATCGACGAGATATTTTTCGTAATTTTCCTCGGAATAAGTAAACAGCGGACTGCTGTCGGCGCATATCCCGCCGTAGTCAAGACAATCGTACCCGTGCGCTTTGGCTTTTTCAAGCCCTTCTTTTTCGTCGCCGAAAGTAAAATAGCCGACCGATTCTATTCCCGTTTTTATCATAACAACTCCTTATAAATTTCCGCGTTCGTCGCGTAATAATTATCTTTTTCGCCCGAAATCAAGCGGCAAAAACTCTCGAAATCATCCCAATTTATATTACAGCCTATATCCAACTCGTAGGTATGCCCCCAAATATAAAATAAAAGGGGTCTGTCGGCTTTTAAAGAGAGGAATTTTTCGGCGAGGTCGAACATTTCCTGTTTGTGAGCGAAATAAACGGTGGATCTGAATAACAACAGATCGTCCTGAAGTTCGAAACCGCCGTTAGACAGATAAGTCCTCGCAAAGCGAATTTTGGACTTTTCCCTCAATATCCCCGCCACTCTTTCGTCGGAGTTTATCGGCCCGCCGGGGTACGCCATAGTCGTAACTTCGTAACCGACGAGATCTTCGAGCGCCAATCTGTCGCCTTCGACTTCGGCGATTATCCTTTCCCTCGGCAGATCTACGAGATTGGGATGATAGATAGTATGAGCGGCGACTTCGTGTCCTTGGTACGCCTTTCTCACGTCGGCGGCTTTTACCATATCCCGCCTATAAGTTCCGCCCGACCATTGATGTTCGTGTAAAGTACCGAGCGTTCCTGAATTTATATTAAACGTCGCTTTCAACCCGTATTTATCCAAAATTCCGATAGCGCGTATATCCTGCGACACGCCGTCGTCGAAACTGAAAGTAATCGCTTTGTTTTTACCTTTCCACATAATTATCCTATATTTCCGTTACTTTGTCAAGTTATTTAGCCGTAAGTCGACTATTTTTGGATCGCGAACGAAAAGATAGGCTCCTGCGTTCATAGATCTCACCCGCAATACAGCCCCTTTTAAGTGCCTCGGAATGAGTTCGAGATAAACGCTGTCGAGGGGAATGCCGCTTTTTACCGAAAAACCTTTTACGTCGGTTATTTCGGCGCCGCGAAGAATAATATCGCGGAAATCGGAATAATTATCCCAATCGGGATTAAGATCGAAATCGACTATTTTTTCTCCGTCGAAAACGCCGAGATACCCCCCGCCGTTTTCGTTGTTGGTGCGGTATGAAAATTTAAAATCGACCTTTTCGCCCATTTCCCCGGGCAAAGGAACGATGACGAACAATTCTCTCGCGTAACGCTCGTTGTTTCTGTCGCCCGCGGCGCATTTTAAGTCCCAATAGGAACATTCCGAAATCGGCTGACGGAAATTTCTGACGACGGGTAAAAAGCAATTTTCCACTATCCTCGTCATACCAAGTCCCCGAAGTGAGTCGTGGAGTTGTTTGTTCCTCGAAATATAATCCCTCTTTTTTTCTTCGTCCTTTCCCTTCATTACCTCTTCGAAAAAGACGAAAAGTTCGTAATACTCCATTTGAAGAAGTATCTTTTTAAGGTTTCTCCTCTCCCCTTCGGTTTTAGCGAGATCCATCGCTTTTCCGATCAGTTTTCTGCCCTCTGTAAGGTATTTTTCCGCGTTTCCGACAGGGATTATCTCCTGCGGGAAACTTCCCGTATAAAACACGGGAACGCTCGACTTTTCGACAAGGTCTATATACGATAAAACCTCTTTATAACCGTCGCCGTAATACCCTTCGACAAATTCGGAGAGGCACCGCGAATATTCTTCCTCGCTCATAAAGGGGTCGAAGAGGACTTTGGAAAGCAGGTAAACTTTCAATTCGGAAAAATCGCAATCGGCGACGTTGCCGTTAGTAAATACCCCTTTACAATTATTTTCGGCGAAAAACCTTGCGTTTTTAAGCAAAGTTTTAAAAACGGGAAAAGGACAGTTTATGATATTATAACTGTAAGGGTAATCCCAAACGTATATTTTTTTGGTAAAGTTCGCGTAGGCTTTAAGCCGTTCGGTATAATCGTAGGCGGTTTTAAGCGCGGGATCTTTGGTCTTTAAATAGAGTTCCCTCGCGTCGGGAAAAGCGATAGAGCGTTCGCCCGTAGAACAGACGCGGACGACCACGTCTTTATCGGGAAATACGAAGTTCGGGGGGGTCGCGACGTCGTGATATGAAATGGTTTCCACCGAAACTCCGGGATATTTTCGCCTTATCCTCTTTTGGGCGCGGTTTACGAAATCGTATAAAATGTCGGTTTCGTTCCAACCCTTTTTTCTCTTTTCTTCGCACCTGTCGCAATGACAATAAGCCATTTCGCCGTCGTTTATGGAAATGGAGATAAGCGTTGGATCTTCCTCTTTATCGAGCCATTTATAAGCCGATTTTAAAACGACTTCGAGAGTTTCGTCCTCGCTCATACAAAGCCCGCCGGGGTTTCTCACGCCCTTTTCGAGGGCGTACAGATAGGGTTTTTCGTCGTAATAAACGCTCGGCGGTACAAGCCTTAAAAAGGTGTGGACAAGCCCGTCGAAACCGCCCGCGAAACCCACTCCCCCGCCGTTTTCGGCGTGAAGGCGACGGACGAAACTTCCGTTTACTTTGCTCTTGACCGAGAAATCGGCGTCGAACATAGTCCAATCGCAGACGTCGCGATATTCGAATACGGGGCGGGCGCTATCCTTTAACGCCCCTATCTCGATCTTGTCGCGGTATAATATCCTTTCGACGTCTTTTTGGAAAAATCTTACTCCCATATACTTTTCCAAAAAGGCGTAAACGCCGTATAACACTCCCCTTTTACCGCCGTTTATAATGACGTTGCCCTTTTTTACAATGATATCGTAATCGTCGCTATTGTAAACTGTATCTTTGGTTTGGTCTATCTCCCTGTCGGTACCGCCGACGAGTATCTCGAAATCGGTTTTAAGAGGGTAATTGTCGTATAAAACGGGAAGAACGACGTCGGATATTTTGGCTATATAACTTTGAAGGACCGAAACCGCTTTTTGGATATTTTCGGGAGCCATAGCGGGGGCGCGAAGGCTCGCCGCAGAGTGATGAACTATGCTGAAATTCGAAATATCGTTGCCGCAAATATAAATTTCGGACAATTTTTCGCCGAGGCGTAAAAATCTGCTCATAGAGAACTCCTTATTCTGTTGCTGTTATTATTTCGGGGGCGGAAAACCCGCCCCCGAATAAAATTGTTTAATTTTTATTACTGCCCGTTACGCGGCGGAGAAAGTCATATCTTTCATCATTACCATAAAATTCGGGGTAGTTCCGTCATTTCCTGTAACGGAACCTTCGATCCTGAATTTGCCGCTTACAAGGTTCGATTTCGCAATGGTAAACGAAGTCGATTGCCAATCCGTATTGTTTAATTGTCCTTGATTAAGCAACGTAATAAACATTATGTGATCCGTGCTTTTGCCCGGGGCGTATTTAACTAATTGAAGTCCGCATTTAGTGGCGGGATTATTTTCCTTATTAAATATGGATACTCTGTACTTCAATGTTACGGTTATATTGTCATAGTCCAAATATTGCGAAGGCACTTCTATATCGGCGTATTTCCCGAAAACGTCGTACGCTCTATAACCCCAACCGTCGGAAGTCGTTATATAAACGGTATCGTCGACAAATTCAACGTCCTTCATAAACAACGTCCATACGGACGAGCCGTCATTGTCCAACACGGAAGCCAACAGCCTGACTTTGCCGTCGGACGGAACGCTGTCGATAACGAAATAGATCTGCGTCCATTCGGTTATATTTGTCAAAGGACGGAATAATTTTACGGCTTGGAGATAATAACTGTTCTGATAAGAGCCGGTAAAGTACTTCGTGATCTGGAAACCGCAAGTTCCCGCTCCCGCCGTTTCAACGTCGGTCTTGACTTTCATAGATACCGTAACGCTTTGTCCTATATATTTGCTCGGAACAGTCAGATCCGCGTAGGAATCAAACACCCCGTACGCTCTATATCCCCAACCGTCGGTTTTAGATGCGTAATCGCCCGCGTATTCGAGGTTTTTGAAGAGATATCCGAAAGAATATCCGAATCCCGACGGAACAAATCCCGTCAACCTTATATTACCGCTTGCGTCGGGAGTCGCGGTGAATAATATATCTTGCCAACTGCCCGCGCGAAGTTGGGTGTTTACCGAAGCGCCGGTATAACTGTCGGCGGCGCCGCTATACGCGAATACTCTGATATTGTCGCCCGAGGGAACGTTCGCTATCGCGCCGAATATACTCATCTTGAATACCGCCGTTTTATTAGCGTACTCGGAGCCGACGTTGACGGTTATCTGTCTGCCGTTTTGATAGTAGTTAGCAACTACCGCGTCGGTACCCGCCGAAATATCGTCGGAAGCCAAGACCGTCAATTCTTTAATATAGAAGGAGAATTGCCCGTAACCGTTCGCGTTATTGTGCATTCTCGAAGGTCCTATATAGCAATCGCCGTTTTCGTCGGTTATGAAACTCAAAGTCTGTTTATTCCAATCTCTGTTTACTCCCAGATAGTCGGTCCTTATAGGACAAGAATAAGCCGCGTTTATATTAGAAGAATTGTTGTAGTAATATCCTACGGGATAATTACTCGTTAATATGCTTCCCTCTATCGAACCGCGAATAAACGCGGAAGCGAGAATGACTTTGCTTGCGTAGGAAGAACCGAAACTTATTTTAAGAGATTGATCGTACCAACCGTTTATACCCGTGGTGTATCTATAATCGTAATCGGTAACGTTTTCGGTATATTTAGCCGTGAAAGTAGTATTGCCGGTTATTGCGACTTGGGAAATATCCACTACGTCGGTACCGTTTAAAGTCCAACCGTCAAAGGTGAAAGCGTTTTTATAGGGATCGCTTGCGGGAGCGGTCGCGTGTCCGTTATAATCGACGGTCTGATTACCTGCGGAGTAATAGGTCTTGGAATTTACCGCCGTCTGAGCGTTGGTTCCCGCGTCGAAGGAAACGACGTATTGATTTACCGTTTCGGAATAAGTAGCCGTGTATATTGCTTCGCCCGTAACGGCGACCACTTCGCTGTTCCAACCGCTGAAAGTATAAGTATACTGCGCGGTCGCGGCTTTCGTAGGAGTGGCGCCCGTATAGGAAGGCAAAGTTCCGTAAGCGACCAAGCCGCTTTGAAGTTCGGTCCCGTCCTCGTTTTTGAAGGTTACGGTATATTTTTCTTCGTAGACCTGCGGAGCGGTCTTGCCCTCTTCGACGGTAGGTATACCCTCTCCCGAGGTCGCTACGTCTTTGCCGACGGTCATTGTTACGCTCTTATTTACGCTTCCGTCGTTGATACGGTTTATCAAGGTGTTATAAGCGTCCTGCGTGTCCGCTTTTACGGGATAATCGGAACTTCCGTACCAAGTATACTTTTCGAATATTTTTGCCGTATAGTTTTCCTTATCGTCGAGAGCAGCCGCGTTTATTACCGTATAAATATCCCTTTCGGTCTTATCGGTACCGCCG
>JAFVCP010000043.1 GCA_017479185.1 Clostridia bacterium | reverse complement strand
GCAAGGTCGTTTCCGTCAGAACCTTCTCGGAAAGCGCGTAGACTATTCCGGACGTTCGGTTATAGTCGTCGGCCCCGAACTTAAACTTTATCAATGCGGGCTTCCCAAAGAAATGGCGATAGAACTTTTCAAGCCTTTCGTAATGAAGAAACTCGTAGAACAGAATATTTGTCATAATATAAAGAGCGCGAAGAGAACGGTCGAGAGAATGAAGCCGTGCGTTTGGGATATTCTCGAAGACGTCATCAAAGATCACCCCGTTTTATTAAACCGCGCGCCCACTCTTCACAGATTGTCGATACAGGCGTTCGAACCTGTCTTGATAGAGGGAAGAGCGATAAAGTTGCATCCTCTCGTATGTACGGCGTTCAACGCCGACTTCGACGGCGACCAGATGGCGGTCCACGTTCCCCTTTCGATAGAGGCGCAGGCGGAAGCGAGATTTTTGATGCTTGCGTCCAACAACATTTTAAAACTTTCGGACGGAAAGCCGGTAATGTCGCCCTCGCAGGATATGGTACTCGGTTGTTATTACCTTACCATAACGAGAAGAGAAGAGGGTAAATATTACGACGACAGGAATACCGAATACGTTCCCGTAACTCTCGAAAACGGCGATGTCGTGTTCGAAGACGAAAAGAAGATAAGGTTTATTCCTTCCGAAATAGAGAAAGGCGAAAGATTTATTCTCGTAAAGGAAGATAAAGACAAAATATATTCGAAGGGCGTAAGGGAAAGCAGAGAAGTCATAGTTCGCTGTAAACTTACGAAAGAGGGCGAAAGCGAAGGCGTTTACGCCGAACTCTATCAACCCGACGTTTATTCTTCGACCGACGAAGCGGTTATGGCTTATCAGACCAAACAACTTTGGTGTCAGGACGAGATCTACGTCAGAAGAACGGTAGACCTTCCGGACGGAAGCGTTCATACGGGCGTTATCAAGACTACGGCGGGAAGAATAATATTCAACCAAGGTATTCCTCAGGATATTTCAGGCGCGAAATTTACCGTCAGAAATCAATCCGATCCCGACAGTTATCTTCAATTCGTTATCAATTTCCTCGTCGGAAAGAGTCAACTTAAAAAGATCGTCGACGCTTGCTTTAAAGCGAAAGGCTCGGTATGCGCCGCCGAAACCCTCGACTATATCAAGTCTTTGGGGTATAAATATTCGACTATCGCCGCTATCACCACTTCGGTATTCGATATGCAGGTCCCCGAGGGCAAGAAAGAGATCATCGACAACGCCGGAAAGCAGGTTATCGGCGTAGAAAAGAAATACAAGAGAGGTATCCTTACCGACGACGAAAGATATAAGACGGTAGTAGATATATGGACGAAAGCGACGGCGGACGTTTCTAACGTATTGCAACTGACTCTCCGCAAATTCAATCCTATATGGATGATGGCGGACTCGGGCGCCCGTGGTTCTATCGACCAGATAAAGCAACTTGCGGGAATGCGCGGACTTATGACTAACCCCAACGGTAAAATCATAGAGATACCCGTTCGTTCTTGTTTCCGTGAAGGACTTTCCGTTCTCGAATACTTCATTTCGTCGCACGGCGGTCGTAAAGGACTTGCCGATACGGCGTTAAAGACGGCGGACTCGGGTTACCTTACGAGAAGGCTCGTCGACGTTTCTCACAACGTAATTATCCGCGAGGAAGATTGCGGAGAAAACAAGGGAATGGAGATCGAGGCGATCAAAGGTCCGAAAGGCGAAATTATCGAGAGTCTTGAAGACAGGATCAACGGTAGATTTTCGCCCGTCGATATAGTAAATCCGCAAACGGGAGAAACTATAGTTCCCGCGAACGAGATGATAACCGAAGAAAAGGCGAAGGAGATCTGCTCGCTCGGAATAGAAAAAGTAACCATCAGAAGCACGTTTACCTGTAAATCCAAGTACGGCGTATGCGCGAAGTGTTACGGAAAGAATATGAGTAACTCTCTTCCCGTTCAGTTGGGCGAAGCGGTCGGAATCATCGCCGCTCAGTCCATAGGCGAGCCGGGTACCCAACTTACGATGAGAACCTTCCATACGGGAGGTATAGCGTCCGCGGGGGATATCACGCAAGGTTTGCCGAGAGTCGAAGAGTTGTTCGAAGCGAGAAAACCCAAGGGCGAAGCGGTAGTCTGCGAACATTCGGGCGTCGTCGACGTTCAGGAAAAGGACGGAATACGCCACGTTTACGTCAAAATGGAAGAAAACGGAACGACGACCACGAAAGATTACGCTATACCTTTCTCCGCCGACCTCAAAGTCAAGACGGGCGATTACGTCGAGCCGGGTACGGTTTTGACCGGCGGTTCCGTAAATCCGCAGACGATATTAAAGACCAAAGGCTTTAAAGCCGTTCAGGACTATATTTTAAGGGAAGTACAATCGGTTTACCGCAGTCAAGGCGTTGATATAAACGATAAACACGTTGAGATCATCGTAAATCAAATGCTTCGCAAGGTAAGAGTTTTGTCGAGCGGAGATACGGGCTTCCTTCCCGGCGAATGCGTCGATATGCTTACCTTCGATGAAGAAAACGGCAAGGTTTTGGAAAAAGGCGGAGTTCCCGCGCACGCGAAGAGAGTTCTTCTCGGCATCACAAAAGCCGCTCTTGCGACCGAATCCTTCCTTTCGGCGGCGTCTTTCCAGGAAACGTCGAAAGTCCTTACCGACGCGGCTATCCACAATAAGATAGATCCGCTTATGGGACTTAAAGAAAACGTCATTATAGGTAAACTTATTCCTGCCGGAACGGGCGTAAGGGAATACAAAAATCTTACGCCGCAGTTCAGTTCTTCCCCGATAAGTTCTTATTCGGAAGAAGAGGACGAAAGCGCGGTTAACGAATAAAATAGCAGGCGAAAGCCTTAAAATACGCTTCGGGAGTTTTATAAACCGACTTCCGAAGCGTATAATTTTAACGATAGTCGAATGAAAATAAGATCGAACTCGTTAAAACGACTGAAATTCGGCGCATTTCAGCAAATTCTTACTCGACGTATTTATATACGTATTCATTCGCCGCAACTAAAATCCACTCGAAATCGATGCGTTTTAATGCCTTACACCTTAACCGATGTATTCTGACGTTATTTTCGTTGAAAACGAGCGGAATAGAATACCGATTCATTCCGCGAGAACTCGCCAAAAAGGGCGCAAAAGACGCGGTTAAGGCGAGTTCTAATTTATTTTCATTCGGTTAGCGGTTTCGTTACTTGTTTTTACCCGATCAAAAATTCGATAAAGCGAAGCAGATAAAAGGAGAAAAAATGAAAATTGCATTGTTTGACTCGAAGCCTTACGATTATTCGTCGTTTAACGCGGCTATCGCCGAAAGCGGCGACGAAATAAAATTTTTCGATACCAAACTCGGCGTCGATACGGCGGGGCTTGCAGAGGGTTGCGACGCGGTTTGCGTGTTCGTCAACGACGAAGTCAATAAAGAAGTTATAGATAGATTATATTCTCTCGGCGTAAAAATTCTCGCGCTCCGTTGCGCGGGATATAATAACGTCGATTTAAACGCGGCGTATAAAAAGATACACGTCGTTCACGTTCCGGCGTATTCTCCATACGCGGTCGCCGAACACGCGATGGCGATGCTCCTGACTTCCATAAGAAGGATCCACAAGGCGTATAACAGAACGAGGGAATTTAATTTCAGTCTTAACGGACTTACGGGAACCGAACTTCACGGAAAGACGGTCGGTATCGTCGGCACGGGTAAGATCGGCAGGATATTCGCGGATATATGCAGGGGATTCGGAATGAAGATCATCGCTTACGATAAATTTCCGATCGAAAACGCGGGGATCGAATACGTAACTATCGACGAAATATGGGAACGCAGCGACTTTATTTCTTTCCATTGCCCTCTTACCGAAGAAACCACGCATATTTTCGGCGCGGAAGCGATAGAAAAAGCGAAAAAAGGAGTCGTGATAGTCAATACTTCGCGCGGGGCGCTTATCGACGCCGAGGCTCTTTTAAAAGGCATAAAGGATAGGAAAATAGGAGCGGCTTGTCTTGACGTTTACGAGGAAGAAGGAGATATTTTCTTCCGCGATTTTTCGGGACATATCGTCGGCGACGACGTTATAGCGAGGCTTATTTCGATGCCGAACGTCCTCATAACTTCTCATCAGGCGTTTTTGACCGAAGAGGCGTTGAAAAATATTGCCGAAACCACTATACAAAATTTAAAAGATATAGAAAAAGAAGGTTTTTGCGAGAACGAATTGTGTTATAATTGCGGCAGTATAGAACGTTGCAAAAAAGAAAGACGAAAAAAGTGTTTTTAATTGGTGAGTTAAAACGGTTGCATTTTGCTCGGCGTAGTTGTATAATTTTATAGCAATATATAAACGGAGAAAAAGTATGGATTTTTTAAGATGCGAACCTTCGGTTTGCGTAGTCGGCGAAGATTACGTTATCGTCGTAAATACCGCTAAAAACGGGATATGCCTTATAAAAGCGGGCGATAAAATATTTTACGAAGCGAAAGGCGGGATCATTGTTTCGCAAAAAGCAATATTTAAAATAAGAATACCGCAAAACGTTCTCGACGAGGAAAAAAATTACGAGATAATTTTTAAAGAGGAAATAGAAAAGAAAAGTTATTGGTCCGAATTTAAGGAGCCTCTATCGGCGAAATTTGCGTTTCGTCCCATAACCAAAACCGAGAATATAAATATTTATCATATTGCGGACGTTCATTATCATTTCGATCTGGGCGAAAAACTCGCCGGATTTTTTAAAGACGGTCCCGACCTGTTCGTCGTAAACGGCGATATAGGCGAAGTAAACAGCGATGAGGATTTCTTTAAAGTTTCGGAATTCGTAGGGCGGATAAGCAAAGGCGAGATCCCCGTTTTGTTCGTCAGAGGCAATCACGATACGAGGGGAAAATCGGCTGAAAGGTTCACCGATTTTTACGCGTCCGACGGGGATAAAACCTATTTTTATTTTAAAGTCGGAAATATCGAAGGCGTGGTTTTGGATTGCGGCGAAGATAAGCCCGATATTAGCGCGGAATACGATAATTCCGCAAATACGCCGGATATTTACAGGGGGATCAACAAATTCCACGAATACAGATCTGAGCAGACCGAATTTCTTAAAAATTTGAAGTTTGCAAGAAAAGACAGCGTAAAAATAGCGGTCTGTCATATTGTTCCCGTAATGACGACATATAATCCCGGCGATATATTCGATATAGAAAGGGAAACCTATTCGGAATGGAACGCTCAACTCGAAAGATTAGGCGTAAAGATGATGCTGTGCGGGCATTTACATAAAGCGTTTATTTTACAAAAGGACGACGTAAGGAACACTCTTCCTCACGATTACCCCGTAGTGGTCGGTTCGGCGTGTTTTTTTGATAAAAACGAATTTTGGGGAGCCGCGATCGTTTTGAGTTCGGATAAAGCGGACGTTTATTTCACGGACACCCAAACTAAAATTTGCGAAGAATACAGGTTAAATTTTTAACCGACGCCGTATATGACGATAAAGGAAAAAGAAATGGAAGAAAATTATTTTAACGCAAAAAAATCGCGGCAATATTTATTGTTGTTCGTTTGTTGGCTCGTGTATATGTTCGCCCAACTCGGAAGATACAGTTATAATTCGAACACGACGCTTATAATGGACAGATTTTCTATAGATCATACGGCGGCGGGCTTGCCTGCGACTATGTTCTTTTTCGCGTACGGTATCGGTCAACTTGTAGTGGGAGTTATTTGTTCAAAATACAATAAAAGGATAGTTATTTCTTTGGCGCTCGTTGTTTCGGGGCTGATCAATCTCGTAATATTTTTGGGCATTGACTTTATTTACGTCAAATATCTTTGGTTTTTAAACGGTATAGCGCAAGCCAATCTTTGGCCGGTATTGCTTCTCGTGTTGAGGGAGAATATCGCCGCCGAAAAAATGCCCATTGCGGCGATCGTTATGAGTACGGCTTCGACGGGCGGGCGTTTCGTTGCCGTCGGCGTGTGCGCGCTTTTCGCAATAGATACCTCGATCTTTACTTATTCGTTTTTTGTCGCGTCGATGGCGTTGTTCGCTATGGCGGCGGTTTGGTTAATAACGGCGAGGAACGTTAAAGAGCCTATAAGGACGGCTGCCGCAAAGATCGAAGCCAAAAAAGAAAAGACCAAAGGGGCTGTCGACGGACACGTCGTATTTTTATTGATAGTATTCGCAGAGTTTTCAATGGCAAGTTACGCGATAACCGGCGGGCTTCAACAATGGGTGCCGTCGATACTTAAAGAAAATTTTGGCTTGACCGATTGGGTCGCCATATTTATGTCGGTCTTGCTTCCGTTGTTTACGATGACGGCGTCGTTCATATCGGCGTTTATGTATAATAAGATAAAAAATTACGTTACTATTTCGCTTATAATGTTTACGATAGGGCTTTTGATCCTCGGTTTAACGCTCGCCCTTCTCGATTATCATTGGTTGCCTATAATTATTACGCTAACTATAGATTGCGTTTCTATGTCGGTTGTCTCGCATATTACTTCGACGCAAGTTCCGCTTATGTTGGAAGGAAAGTTAAACGCAGGATTTTTAGCGGGATTCTTAAACGGTTGCTGTTATATAGGTATGGCGTTAAGCACTTACGTTCTCGGTTCTATGGCGGACGTTAGCGGGTGGGTAGGCGCGTTCGTGTTACTTATGGGAATAGCGTTTGTATCCCTTATAATTTCTATCGTTTACTTAATAGTCGAAAAAGTAAGAGCAAAAGAGAAACAGTAAAATTTCAAGAAAATAACGCCTCGCGTAAGAGTGTAAAACTTTTACGCGAGGCGTTTTATAATGCCGCGGAAAAAACCGATTATTTTTTTCGAAGATCTCCGACGAGCAGTTTAAGATGACTTACTTCTTCAGTGGTCAAACCGCTCACGTCAATGGTTTCCGAGCGCGATAACCCGAGCAGATAGTCGCAGGAAACGTCGAAATACTTGGCTATTTTAACAAGCATTTCGATCGACGGTAAAATATTGTCATTTTCCCAATTCGATACGCATTGCTTGCTGACGTTCAAGTCTTTCGCCATTTGGACTTGGCTTATATTAAAAGATTTTCTCAAACTTCTTATAGTTTCGTTCAACATTTTTAACTCCCCCGAAAAAAGAACATACACCTGTAACTGTTCCATTTTTCAAATACAATTATACAAATTTAATTGACAAATTAAAAATACTATGGTATAGTAATAATTGACTTAATAAAAAGGAGAAAGTAAAAATGAAAAAGTCAAGCAAGATAAAAACCTTGACGGTTTTATTTGCCGTCGCCATCTTGTCGCTTACCTTTTTTGCATCGTGCAATGCAAGCGACGTACAAAAACTTATAGATAATAATATTTCTAATGTAACTCCGACCAAACTCGACACACCGACAAATATCGAACTTGGTTCGGATGACATATTGCGCTGGAATAATACAGAGAATGCGTCGTCTTATGTTGTAAATATTGACGGGGTGAATTACTCTACGTCTGTTCCGTCGTTGGATCTTGCTAAAACGTTGAAAGAAAACGGTGAATATGAAGCGTATATTAAAGCATTATCGGATAGAAGCGGGTATGTTGATAGCGAATTTTCTGCACCGTATAAGTTTACGTTTAACGGAATAAAATTAATTGAGGATGGAAATAAAACCTCAGGAATGTTCGGTTTGTTTGACGATCTATATACGAAAGAAGCATATATTGGATACGGCTATGATGTAATAGGTTCGTCTTATGTAAATTCCGACGAGGTTAAGATGAATTATCGCATATTCGATCAGGACAAATTAAAAACGAAGCAACTTGTTATGATAAAAGATCACGATAGCGTAGACTATTATATTTCGGGCGATTCGTTATCGTCATATCAAGCCTCGGTCGAAGCAAAGTTAAATTCGAAAGTAAATGTCGGCAAAGTTTTTGCTATGAGCATAAAAGGGAAATTTAAGTCGACGACAAAAACGACCGCAAGCGCGTTATTTTACGAATACAGTCATACGACTAAAGCGTATCAACTTATTTTACAATGTGATTTTGAAGATTATAAAGATATGTTGACGTCGGCATTCAAAAGAGATCTTATGACTTTGGATATAGGAACGCTCTTTACCCGATACGGCACGCACGTTATAACAAGCGTGGTAATGGGCGGAAGATTCGATCTCGATTATACAATGTTAAGCGATTCGCTCATAGACACCATGAGTTTGTCTGCAAGTTTAGATACGACTTTCAAGGCGTGGGGAGTAAATACCTCGATCGACGTAAGCGCGAGCGTCGAGGAAATAGCGAAAGAAGACAATACGACCGTTAGTTCCGAATCTCGTTGTTATGGCGGAGATTATATACAAATGAATAACGAAAAGGCGATCATAAAGAA
Organism: Clostridia bacterium; assembly: GCA_017479185.1. Classification (GTDB taxonomy): domain Bacteria; phylum Bacillota; class Clostridia; order Christensenellales; family Borkfalkiaceae; genus UBA10281. The sequence continues at coordinate 1,136 of JAFVCP010000043.1, read as the reverse complement.
TTACCAGGCGTGGCTTTCGACAATAGAAAACAAGCCTGCGCTCGTTGGCATAAGGGATATAAATTCGCTTGTTCCGATATGGGAACTATTGGGGGACAGCGCGGAAGAAAGAGCGAGAAAAGAAGAATTATATAATGCGTTTGAAAAATATGGAGAAGAGTCTTATAATTCGCTACTTGAATATTATGATATAACGCCTGTAACGGCTCCGACGAGTTTAAATATTTATTTGACTGATAAATCCGGCAAAAAAATAGATCAGGAAAATATATCCGCAGGGGAGAGAGTTTATTTAAAAACGGAAGTAGAACCCGAAATAGCGGTATATACTAAAAAAATAAGTTTTGATAAGGAAAATTATGTTGAATACAATTCACCGGATAATTCGATAAAAATATCTGAAGATACGCCCGATGATACAATAATAAATTTAACCGTAGATATAGGGCACGGCTTAAAGAAAATTATTTCAATGACCGTTTATAAATATTATAATATAACGTTTAATACAAATGGCGGAAGCGAAATCGAGGCAATAACCAAAATAAGGAGCGGACAAAGGGTAGACGAGCCTGAAAAGCCGACGAAGCCTGATAAATATAAGTTTGCGTATTGGTATTATGTGAATGAAGAAAATGACGAAGTGAAATTTTCTTTTTCTGAAAGAATACATAGCGATATGGTTATATTTGTCGCTTGGGAAGAAATATATCCAACCGTAACCTATGTACACAATATAGACGATTATGAAGGAGATACCGAAGAAAAAGTAGAATACGGAAAAACGCTTGCTCTTCCCGAACTCACTCAATACGGATACAAATTCGCCGGTTATTATACGGATAAAGAAATGTTGATACCGTTCGATAGGAAAAGCGAGATAAAGTCTGATATAAGCGTCTACGTTAAATGGGAAAAAGAAGAATATACCGTAACTTTTGAGCCGAACGGCGGAAGCGCGGTAGAACCGCAAAAAGTAAAATATAAGGATAAAGCGATAAAAGCGACGACCACAAAAGAAGGTTCTACTTTCGGGAATTGGTATAAAGATATAGATTTAGGTCAGGTGTTCGATTTCAATAATGAGATCATAACCAAAGATATAACCCTTTATGCAAAATGGATAGTAAACGGCG
>JAFVCP010000042.1 GCA_017479185.1 Clostridia bacterium | reverse complement strand
TATCCATATAGAGAACAAACTTGAAGTTATGGGTGGCGATGACTTTGCAATGTTATCGGATAACGATATACCCGTTAATTATGCCGCGTGGGAAAAATCCCTCAATAATCACGCTTCGCTTATGGGGATCAAAGATCCCGGGAAAGGCGGCGCAGGCGGCGTAGGCTGGAACGGCGGAAACGCGAAGTCGGGAAATAACGGACTATCGGGACAAGGCGGCAAACAAATTTAACGATAGCGAATTGTCAAATCAAGTGTAACGTTTAGAGCCAAAAAATAAATCTATTGGGTTTTGGTAATGTAAAATTTTTTAGGTCTGGCGTTAATTAACGCCAGATCTTTTTTAACGTTTTTCGGAAGCAAAAGACAAATTTCTTCTATTTTTCTCCAACAGGCAAATTTGCTGCCGCCCTATTTAACATTATTACGTTGAATTAAATATGGGAAATTTAGGTTTGTTTTCAGAGTATAAAAGCCGAAAAATTTTTCTGAAAAAATTTTTTCAAACGCTTGACAAGAAACCGCTTTAAGGTGTAATATATTTTACGTTTTTAATAGGCGTCTGATTTTTTCGGGTTCGCCATTGCTATTTACGGGCGTTTTTTTTAGGGACAAGTTACAGTCCTTAAAAAAAAACGCCCTTTTTTAGGGGTAAAATGCTTTTTTTACTGAAAAAAAGGGCTTAAAGGAGTGTTTTATGACTAAATTCGTATTCGTTACAGGCGGCGTCGTGTCGGGACTCGGAAAGGGTATCGTCGCGGCTTCGCTGGGCAGACTTTAAAACTTCGCGGACTTAAAATAGCGGCTCAGAAGTTCGATCCCTATATGAACATCGATCCCGGAACGATGAATCCCATTCAGCACGGCGAAGTGTACGTTACCGACGACGGCGCCGAAACCGATCTCGATCTCGGACATTACGAGAGGTTTATCGACGAGGATCTCAACAAATATTCAAATCTTACGAGCGGCAAAGTGTTTTTCAAAGTTCTCGAAAAGGAACGAAAGGGAGAATATCTCGGCGAGACCGTTCAGATAATTCCTCACGTTACCAACGAAACCAAAGCCTTTATAAGAAAGAGCGCCGAAGTTACGGGCGCCGACGTGCTTATTACCGAAATAGGCGGAACCATCGGCGATATCGAATCTCAACATTTTCTTGAGGCGATACGTCAGTTTTCATACGAGGTAGGGCGGAAAAACTGTCTGTTTATCCACGTTTGCCTGGTTCCTTATATCTCGGGTTCGGACGAATATAAATCCAAGCCCACTCAACACAGCGTAAAGGAACTCCAATCGATAGGAATAAATCCCGACGTAATAGTCGCCCGTTCGGACGGCGACGTGGGCGAGGATATAAGGCGAAAGATCGCGTTGTTTTGCAACGTTAAGGAAGATTGCGTTATTTCCGACGTAACCCTTCCGTGTCTTTACGAATCGCCTATAATGTTACATAAAAACGGGCTTGATAAAGTCGTTGTAAGAGAACTCGGCTTAAAGGGAAAACTCGATCTTAAACCGTGGAAAACGCTGGTTGCGAAGATCAATTCGCGAAAGGGGGAAGTTAAAGTCGCGCTCGTCGGGAAGTACGTTAAACTCCACGATTCCTATCTTTCCGTCGTCGAGGCGCTTAACGCCGCGGGATATGAAAACGGCGTATTCGTCAATATAAAATGGGTAGACAGCGACGAACTTACCGAGGACAACCTATCAGAAACCTTCGACGGCGTCGACGGAATAATAGTTCCCGGGGGATTCGGGAACAGAGGTATCGAAGGAATGATCTTATCCTGTAAATGGGCGAGAGAAAACGGGATCCCATATTTCGGGATATGCCTCGGAATGCAAATAATGGTAATAGAATTCGCGAGGGACGTTTGCGGTCTTAAAAACGCGACTTCGGGAGAATTCGACGCTAAATCGGAACATAAGGTAATAGATATTATGCCCGACCAAAAAGGGGTTGTCAAGAAGGGCGGAACGATGAGGCTCGGCGCTTATCCTTGTAAAATAAAGGCGGGAACTATAATGGAAAGGGCTTATAAAAAAGCGGAGATCTCGGAGCGTCATCGCCATAGATACGAATTTAATAATTATTTCAGAGAATTGCTTATCGAAAAAGGATTGGTGGTTTCCGGAACCTCTCCGGACGAAAACATTGTCGAAACAGTCGAATTAAAAAGAGATAAATTCTTTTTGGGAGCGCAATTCCATCCCGAATTCAAGTCAAGACCGAACGCCGCCCATCCTCTTTTCATAGAGTTTATAAGAAGTTGTAAGGATAAATAAAATGGAGAAATACGATTTAATAGAAAACTTCGGAGAAAACGTCTTTTCCGATGAAGAAATGAAAAAAAGGCTGGACGAAAAGGTTTACGCAGAATACAGATCCTGCCTTGAAAACGATAGACCGCTTGGTCTTGAAGTCGCCGAAAACATAGCCAACGCGATGAAAGAATGGGCGATCGAAAAGGGAGCGACTCATTATACCCATTGGTTCCAGCCGATGACGGGAGTTACGGCGGAAAAGCACGACGCTTTTCTCGATTGTTCTCCAAAGGGCGCTATTCTTAAATTTTCGGGCAAATCTCTTATAAATGGAGAACCCGACGCGTCGAGTTTTCCTAACGGCGGACTTCGCGCGACTTTCGAAGCGAGAGGTTATACCGCTTGGGATCCCTCTTCTTACGCTTTCGTTATGAACGGCTCTCTTTATATCCCGACGGTTTTTTGCTCGTACGGCGGAGAGGCTCTCGACAAAAAGACGCCCCTTTTAAAAAGTATGGGGGCGATAAACAAACAGGCGCTCAGAATTTTAAATATCTTCGGCAATAAGTCGGTTAAACGGGTTTTCCCGACTGTCGGAGCCGAACAGGAATACTTTTTGATAGACGAAAAGGAATACGAAAAAAGGCTCGATCTCGTAACTTGCGGCAGGACCTTGTTCGGCGCGAAACCGCCGAAAGGACAGGAACTCGGCGACCATTATTTCGGAAAAATAAAGTCGAGAGTTTGGGATTATATGTCGGAAGTAGATAAAGAACTGTGGAAACTCGGCGTTTACGCTAAAACAAAACACAACGAAGTCGCGCCCGGGCAACACGAACTCGCTTCCGTTTTCGCTCCCGCAAATATTGCGGTCGATCAGAATCAGATAACTATGTCCGTTATGAAATCGGTCGCGCACCGCTTCGGAATGGTTTGTATCCTTAACGAAAAGCCTTTCGCAGGAGTCAATGGAAGCGGTAAACATAATAATTGGTCGCTGTCGACGGATACGGGGGTAAATCTTCTCGAACCGGGATTCGAGCCTGCGGAAAACGCTCAATTTTTGATTTTCCTCGTCGCCGTTATCGCGGCGGTAGACGATTATCAGGATCTTCTCCGACTTTCGGCGTCGTCGGCAGGTAACGACAACAGGCTTGGCGCGAACGAAGCGCCGCCCGCAATAGTCAGTATGTTTATAGGCGAGGAGTTGCGCGAAGTTCTCGAATCCATTTCAAAAGGCGAAAAATACTTGGGTAAAAAAGCGGGAGAGATCGACGTGGGCGCGGGCGTTTTGCCTCATCTCGTCAAAGATAAAACGGACAGAAACAGGACTTCTCCTTTCGCGTTTACGGGCAATAAATTCGAATTCAGAATGGTCGGTTCGAATATGTCGATCGCAAGCGCAAACGTTATGATAAACGCGGGCGTTGCGGACGAACTTTCGATGATCGCGGACGAACTTGAAAAAGCGGCGGACAAGGGCGTCGCCGTTGCCGAAATAGTAAAAAAATATTATCTTAAACATAAACGAGTGATATTTAACGGTAATAATTATTCGGACGAGTGGGTTGCCGAAGCCAAAGAAAGAGGACTTTATAATCTTCCCACCACCGTCGACGCGATCTCCGCTTACGTTGCCAAAAAAAATATCGCTATGTTCGAAAGACAAAACATATTTACGAGGGCGGAAGCGGAAAGCAGATACGATATCAAACTTGAAAATTATCTCAAAACGGTAGATATAGAGGCTCGGACGATGGGGCATATCGCGAGAAGAGAAATAATTCCCGCAGCGATCTCGTTCATATAGGATTTAGGACAAGAATTGTCGTTTAAACGTTCTATAGCCCCCGATTTGCCTCATTCAGCCGAAAGCGCGCTCCTTAGGAGATGCTCTCTTTTACTCGATGAGATATATACCGCGACCGACAAACTCGAATACGATTTAAAGCAATGCGAAAATATAGTCGACGCGACGGAAAAAGGGAAATTCCATAAAGACCTAATAATTCCCGATATGAAGTCGTTGAGAAAGGCGACCGACGAACTCGAAGGTATCGTCGGAAAAGATTATTGGCCTTTCCCGACCTATCCCGAAATAATGCACAGCGTTAAATATTGATATCAGAGCAAAAAAAAGTTGTCCGAAATTTTCGGACAATTTTTTTTAGTTTATAACAAAAACAAAGGGATAAGATAATAATTTTCGGCGATCGACATAGCGAAAAGAGTCATCGCGCAACCGCTTATTATTCCGCTTACGATGCTGAAAATAAATCCTATAAGCGCGCCTTTTCCGCAGGATTTCGCTTTTAAAGGATAAGTATCTTTCCATACGAGATAGAGGATAAGCCCTATCAGCGGGAAAAAGAAGCCGAGGATCCCGAAACCGACGCTCGGAGCGTCGTCCGAACGGTTGTCGTAGTAGTTGTTCGAGTTTCCGCTTTGCATATTGTTGAAGTAATTGGCGTTGTTGTTTTCATTTTGGGTGGCGTTTTCCGTCGAGGTTTGATTTTCGACTTGTTTTGCGCCGCAGTTGACGCAGAAAACCGCGTCGTCTTCGAGTTGCGTTCCGCAATATTTACAATATTTCATAAGATCCTCCTTTTTAATCAATCGAGAATTGCTTTGATTCTTCTTACCCCTGCCGACGAGGCTTCCTCTTTGGTTATTTTGAAGTGATGAAGTTCGCCGGTTGTAGCGGCGTGCGGACCTCCGCAAATTTCTTTACTGAATTTGCCTATGGTATAAACTTTGACCTTGTCGCCGTATTTATCGGTGAAAACGCCGACGGCGCCTTGCGCTTTGGCTTCATCGACTGTCATCTCTTCCAACGTTACAGTGGCGTTTGCTTTTATAGCGTCGTTGACCCAATCTTCTACGCCTTTTAATTCTTCGGGTGTGAGTTTTCTCGGGAAATTGAAGTCGAAACGAAGTCTTTCTACGGTTATGTTCGAACCTTTCTGGTTTATTCCGCTATCTCCCAAAACGCTCTTTAGCGCCGCGTTAAGAAGATGTGTTGCGGTGTGAAGTCTTGCCGTTATCTCGTTTTGTTCGGCAAGTCCGCCCTTGAAAGTCCCCTGTTGTTTGCTTATTTCCTGATGCTCTTTAAATGCGGTCGCAAATCCCTCTTTGTCTACCGTAAATCCGACCTCTTCCGCAAGTTCTTCGGTGAGTTCGATGGGGAATCCGAACGTGTCGTAAAGTCTGAACGCCTGTTTTCCGCTTATTTCCGTTTCGGGAAGGTATGAAGCGTCTTTTTGCGACATAAATTGATTTTTTCTCTTTATTCCGTCGATACACTTGTTGAATTCTTTAATGCCGTTGGCAAGAGAATTTTCAAATTTTTCGATTTCCTTTGAAATTTCAGCGACGATGTAGTCCTCTTTTTCAACGAGAAGGGGATATGCTTCGTCGTATATTTTTTCTATGAATATTTTGGAAGCGTCGCATAAAACCGTCGACTCAACTCCGAGTTTTCTCGCGTATCTTATCGCTCTTCTTAAAAGTCTGCGAAGAATATATCCCGCTCCGACGTTGGAGGGAAGTATTCCGTTGACGTCGCCAATAAGCATCGTCGAGGTTCTTATGTGGTCGGCGATTATTCTCATCGCTTTTCTCGCCTCTTCGTCGCCGTCGTACGATTTTCCCGATTTTTCTTCGAGATATTCTATAACGGGAAGGAATAAGTCGGTTTTATAGCCGTCGGTAATTCCGTTAAGGAAAGCGAGAAGTCTGTCGAGTCCGAATCCCGTATCGACGTTTTTATGCGATAACGGCTCGTATCCCGTAGCCGTCTTTTTATATTGCATATAGACGTCGTTTCCTATTTCGACGTATCTTCCGCAGCCGCACGCCGGACCGCAGTTCGGACCACAGGGTTTATCGTGTCTCGGATAGAACCATTCGTTATCCGGACCGCAAGGCGTTCCGACCGTTCCTTCGAGTTCCCACCAGTTGTCGGATTTGGGAAGATAGAATATATGTTCGGGTTTTATTCCGACTTTTTTAAGAAGTTCGGCGGTCTCGTCGTCTTTTGGAGCAGACTCGTTGCCTTCGAAAACGGTAGAGCATATTTCGTCGCCGTTAAGCCCGAAAACTTTCGTCAGAAGATCGAACGACCATTGAGTCTTTTCAACTTTAAAATAATCGCCGAGCGACCAGTTCCCCATCATTTCGAAAAAAGTAAAGTGAGTGGGATCGCCTACGCTGTCGATGTCGACCGTCCTTACGCAGCCTTGGACGTTACACAGTCTCGTTTTGCCCGACGGGTGCGGTTTCCCGAGAAGATAGGGCATAAGAGGTTGCATACCGGCAACGTTGAACATAACGCCCGTAGAGCCGTCGCCTATAAGAGAAACGGCGCCGATATTGACGTGTCCTCTCTCTTCGTAAAATTTGATCCAGGAATTTCTTAATTGTTTAGAAGTAATCATAATACAGAATTATACAATAAAAATTATCTTTTGTAAAATAAATTTAAGTTTTTTTCAACACTTATTACGCTTTTTTTGCCGTAACGCCTTCTTTTGTTATTGAAACCGCATATCCTGCGGAAGTTATTTCCGCTCTTAAAGCGTCTGCGGCAGCGTAGTCTTTGACCATACGGGCGTTTTGCATTTTTTCAAGTTTTTCTTTAATTTCGGAAGGAATTTCCTCTTCTTTTTGTCCGTAAGTCGAAACGAAAGTTTGTGCGTCGGATTTGAAAAGCCCCAAAAGAGAATAAGTCTTTTTTATCTGACTGAGCATTGCTCCTGCCGTTTTATCTCCCGAAGAAATCAAAGATTTGATTTTTTTGAAGTATCCGAAGAGTTCCGACAGTGCAAGCGCCGTGTTGAAATCGTCGGATAAAGCCTCGTCGAATTTTTCGTCGATAGGCGGATAATCGCCCTCTACGGGGATATTTGCCTCTTTCGCAAGCAAGAACACCTTGTAAAAATCGACGAGATGCTTTTCGGCGTCGGGGAAAAGATCGGGGGTGATATTTATGTCGTTTCTGTAATTCGTGGAAAGCAGGGCGAATTTAATTGCCTCGTTGGAATAGTCTTTTAAAAGGTCGCGCATTAAAAGGCTGTTGCCGAGAGATTTACTCATTTTCTGACCGTTGACTTTTATAAGTCCGTTATGCACCCAATATTTAACGAACTGTTTGCCGGTGAGCGCTTCTGTCTGCGCTATTTCGTTTTCGTGGTGAGGGAAAATAAGGTCCCGTCCGCCGCCGTGAAGGTCGATTTGTTCGCCGAACGCTTTTTTGTTCATCGCAGAACATTCGATATGCCAACCCGGTCTGCCTTTTCCCCAAGGAGAATCCCAAAATATCTCTCCGGGCTTGGCGCTTTTCCAAAGGGCGAAGTCGAGCGGGTTGCGTTTTTCTTCGTCGTTTTCTATTCTTACACCGTTTAATGCGTCCTCGAGATTTCTGTGGGAAAGTCTGCCGTAAGCGGGGAAGGACTCCACCGAAAAATATACGTCCCCTTTTGGCGTGGGGTAGGCGTGTCCTTTTTCGATAAGGCGGGAAACGAAATCTATTATATCGTCTATTGTTTGCGTCGCTTTAAGCCAGACGTCGGGATCGTCTATGTCCATATCCCGCATTACCGCGTCTATTTTTTCGATCATATCGGCGGCGAAAACGTCGGCGGGGATTCCCGCTTCGTTTGCCTTGGCGATTATTTTATCGTCAACGTCGGTATAATTTCTCGCATAAGTAACTTCATACCCTTTTTTAAGCAAAAATTTTCTTATAATATCGTAAATAAGAGCCTGATAGGTATGTCCTATGTGCGCTTCTCCCGAAACGGTTATTCCGCAGGCATACATATTCACTTTGTTGCCGTTTATAGGAACGAACTCTTCTTTGGTTCCCGAAAGCGTGTTGTAAATTCTCATATTAAACTCCTTTTTCATTTTTTATAGAGGACAATTCTTTTTCCAAATTATCTATTCTTGCCCGAAGGTTGCATATTTCTTCCAGAACGGGATCGCATTTGTCGGGCGTGTTGTCGATCGGTTTTTCGCCCTTTATTCTTACCACTTTGCCGGGAACGCCCACAACCGTCGAGTGGGGCGGAACGTCTTTAATAACGACGCTTCCCGCGCCGATCTTCGAAAATTCTCCGACGGTTATGCCGCCGAGGATCTTCGCCCCCGAAGATATGACGCATCCCTCTTTTACGGTCGGGTGTCTGCGACTGCCCGAATCCTTGCCCGTTCCGCCGAGGGTAACGCATTGATATATAAGGACGTGTTTTTCAATGACGGCGGTTTCGCCTATAACGACGCCCGAGCCGTGATCGATGAAAACTCCGCCGGCTATATCGGCGCCCGGATGAATGTCTATCCCCGTAAGAAAACGGGCGAATTCGGAGATCATTCTCGCGATGAGTTTGAGGTGGATCTTATAAAAAAACCTTGCGACTCTGTGCCTTGAAAGTGCGTGTATTCCGGGATATGTAAGCCAAACTTCGAATTTGTTTCTTGCCGCCGGATCGTTTTCTTTCGCGAATTTGATATCTTCCCTCAAATTTTTAAAAAACATATTTTTTCCTCAAAAAAGCCTCTTCCCCCTATGGGAGAAAAGGCGAAATTTCCGCTGTTCCACTTTTCTTTTAAGCCGAAGGCTTTCTCGTTTCTGTCTTTACGCCGACGAGCGAGGGTGATTAAACCCCTCTTAAAGGCAATGCCTTACGGAACGCACTTTGGCTCTTCGTCGCAAGAACTCGCACCGACCGTTCTCTCTCTTGAGGCGACTGAAAAGTTACTCTTTTCCGCATCGATTTATTTTTATTATATGTATTTTAACATATATTTTGTGTTTTTGCAATTAAAAATACCCATAATAAAAAAAACGAGCCGAAAAATAATTGCAATATTTTAAAAATTGCGGTATACTTAAATAAAAAAACGACGAGGAATGAAAAATGCTTGATATAAAACTCATAACCGAGGATCCCGAAAAAGTCAAGGCAAGCCTTGCGAAAAAAGGGTGTATAGTTGATTTTACCGAAATTTTGCGTCTTGACGCGGAAAGAAAAAAACTGATGACCGAGATCGAAGGTCTTAAAGCGGAGAGAAATAAGGTTTCAGCCGAGATTCCTAAGTTAAAAAAAGAGGGAAAGCCCGTCGACGAAATTTTCGCTCGTATGAGGGAGATCGGAGATAAGATCACCGAAGGCGACTCCAAAATAAACGATTACCAAGCGAAGATAACCGACTTTATCTCCCGCCTTCCCAATATGCCCGACGACGACCTTCTTCCCGGCGAAAAGGAAAACAATCAGGTCGTAAAGGTTTACGGAGTTAAACCCGAATTCGATTTTAAGGCGAAAAATCACGTCGATCTTTGCACTTCGCTCGGTATAATAGACTATGAAAGAGGGGTAAAACTCTCGGGAAACGGCTATTGGCTTTACAGGGGCGACGGAGCAAGGCTCGAATGGGCGCTTTTGAATTATTTCGTTGCGACCCATCTTGCCGACGGTTACGAAATGATACTTCCCCCGCATATGCTCGGCTATAATTGCGGCTTCGGAGCGGGACAGTTCCCCAAATTCACCGACGAAGTGTATTGGGTAGATAGTGAAGACGGCGATAAGAAGAGGGCGAAATTTATGCTTCCCACAGCCGAAACCGCGCTCGTGAATATGTACTCGGGAGAAATAATCGACGAAGATAAACTTCCGATGAAATATTTCGCTTATACCCCCTGTTATCGTAAAGAAGCGGGGACTTACAGAGCGGAAGAAAGAGGAATGGTAAGAGGGCATCAATTCAACAAGGTCGAAATGGTGCAATACGCTCACCCCGATAAGAGCAAAGAGGCTTTCGACGAACTCGTCGAAAAGGCTTGCGCCCTTATGGACGGCTTGGGACTTCATTTCAGACTTTCTAAACTCGCCGCAGGCGATTGTTCGGCTTCTATGGCGAGAACTTACGATATAGAAGTGTGGATCCCGTCTATGGGAATATATAAAGAGGTTTCTTCCGTTTCCAACGCCAACGATTATCAGGCGAGGAGAAACAATACCCGCTTCCGCGATAAAGAAACGGGCAAAACGAGATTCGTTCATACGCTAAACGGTTCGGGACTTGCGACTTCGAGAGTTTTCCCCGCGATAATCGAACAGTATCAGAATGCCGACGGTTCGATAACTATTCCCGAAGTTTTAAGACCGTTTATGGGCGGACAGGAAAGAATAGAAAAACTTTAAAAACCGCCCTATAAGGCGTTAAATCGTAAAATCCGACCGAAACTAAAAATAGAAAAAGGCGGAAAGATTTTATTGAGCATTTTTTTGTCTTTACTGATAATAATACTTTCCGCTATAATAACAGACAGCATATTTGGCATAGGGGAAGGTTTACTTGAAGATTATTTGAAACATCATCATTAGTAACGTATTGAAGAATTGTTTGAGTCAAGCATCAAAAAAACTTATTGATAGGATCAACTCAGCCTATCAATAAGTTTTGGGGAGCGTTTGAAGCCGTTAAGGCAACTTTTATTTTGTTTTATTCGTCTAAATGTTGACGCGTTATAAAAAGGTATTATCTGCGATTTTGCAAATAATACCTTTTTGTTTTTTAAAAACGGGAAGATCATTCGGTTTTTATGGGTCTGCCTTTGTCGTCGTAATTTTCGTTGGGTTTTTTCTGCTTTTCGGGGTCTATGTAAAGCATTTCCGCGATCTTTTCCTTTACAGGGGAAAAATCTTTTTTCGGTTGTTGCTCGGGGATCTTCAATTTTCTTTTAGCGTTCTCGATCTCTTCGTTCCATTTCTGTTTTGTCGCTTCGTATCTTTCGGTAAGTCCCGAAGATTTAGCGAATTTCGAGATCGCGTTGAACATTCCTATGCTCGTTACGAAATCGTATATCAAAAATCCGTACAGTATCCCGAGAACGAATATAAACCCGAAATGAGCGATCTGACCTTCGCCGCCGAACATATAATTATGTACGTTGGTCGAAAGGACGAACATAAAGGGATCTACCGCGTAGTAAAAGGCGACGGCGACGACTAACCAAATAAAAGAAAACAGAGGGCAGATAATTCCCATTATATTTCCTTTCATATTGGAATAATCCCATAGTTTGACGTGAAAACCTTTTATGAAAATAAGCCCTGCGAGAAATTCGAGAAGAACCATTCCCGCCCACATAAGGCATATCGGAATGAGGTCCGCCCAAGTGGGACCGGAAAGGTAATTTTTCCCGAAAAGTCCGCCTATAGGGTTAAAAAACCTTATTTCTTCGGGCATAAGACCGACGCATAAAAAGCAAAAGGTGAACATTACCACGACGCCGAATCCGTAAAGCGGAAGCCACGGTCCTTTCATAAAGCCGGGGTTTACCCATTTTTTAGCGGTAACGAAACGTCTGAAAAATACTTCGATTACCCAGCCTGCCATACAGCCGAAGATAAACAAAAATAAAAAAAGTAAAAATATCTGCATAAATTCGTCCTTTGTTTTTTTTAAGTATATAATAAAAGAAAGGATTTGTCAACGAGAGGGAACAAAAATAAAAATAAAAACGTATTATATAACAGGTAGGCTTTAAACCTACCGAAAGAGGTTACTTAAGATGAAATGCGAATTGATAATTTTAGGGTTGGTCGGTTTAGCGCTTTGCGGATGCGCGAAAAAGTCCCTTCCGCCCCCTCCGCCTCCGCCGGTTTCTCCGAAGCCCTGCGGCGGGTGCTATTACAAAAGATACGAAGGAAACTGTGGATTTTAACCGAAGATTTTCGGGCGTTCGGCGCTCGCCGAACGCCCTTTTTCGATAAAAAC
>JAFVCP010000041.1 GCA_017479185.1 Clostridia bacterium | reverse complement strand
AAGCGTTATAGAAAATATTTCCGATCATTCTCAAAAAACAGGTAAAAATTGTCTGTTTTTTTGCAGAAAAGGCAATAATAACGACGGCGAAAAATTCGTCGGAGAGGCGATAGAAAACGGCGCGATCGCTATCGTGTCCGAAAAGGAAATAAAAAGCGACGTATGCGTTATTCTGGTAAAGGATTGTTTTCAAACGATGATAGGCGTCGCGAGAAATTTTTACGGCGATTTAAAGGGTAAGATAAAAACCGTCGGAATAGTCGGTACCAACGGAAAGACTTCGACGTGTCATTTTATAAGCCGAATATTGAGCGGGCTTGGGAAAAAGAGCGCGGTTATAGGAACGGTCGGCAACTATATTTGCGGGAAAAGGTACGACGGGGAACTTACGACTCCGGGACTGCTCGAACTCTATTCGCTTATCGACCTGTCGATAAAAGAGGGAGCGGAATATTTTATAACCGAGATCTCGGCGCACGCGATAGACCAAAAAAGGACGGGCGGAATATATTTCGATTTTCTTATCTTTACAAATTGCACCGAAGATCATCTCGATTATTTCAAGACCTTCGAAAATTATGCTGGCGTTAAAAAAAGCCTGTTTTACGAAGGGTTTTACGGGAAAGCGATAGTAAACGCCGACGACCGGACGGGAAGGGAAATACTGTCAAACCTTTCGTCGCCAGCGATCTCTTACGGCGTCGGAAAAGGTAAAGACGTCTTTGCGTTCGACGTCGTCGAAAGTTTTTCCGGAATAGATTTTCGCGTCGATATTTTTGGAGAGGCGTTTGCTCTTCGGGCGCCGTTGATCGGCTATTTTAACGTTTATAACCTTCTTGCCGCGATCGCGTGCGTATTCGGCGCGGGAGAACCTTTGGCGCAAGCGTTGGAATACGTTCGGAAAATAAGACCTGTAGAAGGAAGACTTAATCTTTTAGGGGTGGTAAACGGCGGAAAAGTGTTCGTGGATTACGCCCATACGCCCGACGGGCTTGAAAAGACTCTTTCTTCCGTGAAGAAAATATGTAAGGGGAAACTGTATTGCGTTTTCGGTTGCGGCGGTAACAGAGAAAGAGAAAAAAGAGCGAAAATGGGCGAGATCTCGGCAAAATACTGCGATTTTACCATAATAACCGACGATAATCCGCGATTTGAAGCCCCCGAAGAAATAAGAAAGGAAATAGAGCGGGGCGCGAGAACGGGAAAAGGGAAATATATTTCCGAGGGTAACAGACGAAAGGCGATCTCTTTGGGCGTATCGGACTTAAAAGAGGGCGACGCTTTGATAGTTGCGGGAAAGGGCGCTGAAAAATATCAGGAAATACAGGGAGTAAAATATCCTTTCGACGAAATAAAAGAGATAGAGAAAATAATAGAAGAAAAAGGGGGAAAAGTATCAGAGTGAAAGTTTTTTTATCCGTCGTTCTTTCTTCTGCGCTCGTTTCGGTCGCAGTGGGGTACGCGCTTATACCGCTTTTAAGAAAATTCAAAATGGGACAAAACATTCTCGGCTACGTCAAAGAACACGGGTATAAAAGCGGTACGCCGACGATGGGGGGATTGATATTCGTGATCTCGGCTATCATCGTTTTCTTCCTGTTTTTAAAAAACGACGGCTATCTCGCCGTCGTCTGTATCGCCGTCGGCGTAAGTTATATGATCGTAGGCGGAGCGGACGACGCGATAAAAATAAAACTTAAGCGAAACGAGGGGTTAAGCCCCTTGCAAAAAACTTTGTTCGAACTTGTCATCGCGGTAGTTATCGCGCTGTTTTCTCAATACAGAGGGCTTACGGGCGTTTTCGTTCCGTTTACGAAAAATTTCGTAGACCTCGGTTTTTGGCATTTTCCGCTGTGCGTACTCGTCTTTATCGCGACTACTAACAGCGTAAATCTGACCGACGGGTTGGACGGGCTTGCGGGCGGGGTGTCTTGGGTCTATCTCGCGGTTATCGCGACGCTTATTTATTTGCAGACAAAATACGGTTTTGCCGTTTACTTTAAAGACGGGGAGTATACGAATCTCGTTATGCTTTGTTGTTCTTTGGTCGGGGCGCTCATAGGATATTTGCTTTTCAACACCTTCAAAGCGTCCGTTTTTATGGGAGATACGGGTTCTCTTTCTTTGGGAGGATTTATCGCTTCCATAAGTATGCTCAGCGGAAATTTGTTTTTTATTCCGATTTTGGGAATAACTTTCGTTGCGTCGAGCATATCCGTTATAGTGCAGGTGTTTCACTACAAGAGAACGGGTAAAAGGGTGTTTTTAATGGCGCCTCTTCACCATCATTTTCAGCATAAAGGATACAGTGAGAGCAAAATAGTTTTCGCTTATAAATTCGTAACCTTTTGCGTGGGAACGCTGTGTCTGATTTCGTATTTATAATTAAACGGAGGCAATATGTATTTAAAAAAAGACAAATTTCTGATAGTCGGAGCGTCGAAAAGCGGAATAGGGGCGGCGACCCTTCTTCTTAAAAAGGGAGCCAAATGCTACGTTTACGACGACAATCAAAGCGAAAACGTGAAAAACGCCGAAAGAAACCTTGAAAATCTCGGAGCCGTTATCGTAAGCAAAGAGGAATTGGCAGAGGTGGTAGAAAACGTTGATATCGTCGTTTTAAGCCCGGGAGTCGCAATAGATCACGACGTTCCCGTATCCGCGAAGAGAGGCGGGAAGAGGGTCATAGGCGAACTCGAACTCGCGTCCTATTTTTGCCACGCGCCAATCGTCGCCGTAACGGGTACCAACGGGAAAACCACGACTTGCACTATGATAGATTGCGTTCTTTCGGGCGCGGGGATAGACAGTGTATTATGCGGGAATATAGGAACGCCCGTGTCTACCGTTCTCGACAAATTAAACGACGATTCGGTCGTCGTTGCCGAAGTTTCGAGTTTTCAACTCGAAACGGTAAGCCGTTTCGCGCCCCATATAGCGGTGGTTTTAAACGTTACTCCCGACCATTTGTCAAGACACTACAATATGGAAAATTATATCTTTATCAAGAGCAGGATAGTTCAGGGGCTGAAAGAGAGCGAGTACGCCGTTTTAAATTACGACGATCAGACCGTGAGAAAATTCTCGGAAAAGACAAAGGCGAAAATAATTTATTTTTCAACGAAAACCGAAGTCGACGGGGCATACGTCGCCAATGGTAAGATCTTTTATAAAGGGAAATACGTCGTCGACGTTTCCGCACTTCAGTTTTCGGAAGAACATAACCTCGGGAACGCGCTTGCGACCGTGTGCGTCGCTGAACTTATGGGAGTCGGCGAGGAAAGTATCGCCGAAAATCTGTGTTCTTTTAAAGGGGTAAGGCATAGAATACAATTTATCAAGTCAATAAACGGAGTGGATTATTACAACGACTCAAAGGCGACCAACGTGGACGCGACGATCAAAGCGATCGACGCTATGAGAAAGCCTACGGTTCTGATACTCGGCGGAAAAGACAAAGGGCTCGGTTACGACGGTCTGTTCGAAAAGATAAAGAAAAGTTCGGTCAAAGAGGTGATTATGACGGGGGAGAGTAAATTCGCCTTGTTCGAGAGCGCGAGCAGATCTTCCTTTAAAAACCTTTCGGTTATCGACGATTTTTATCTCGCGATAAAGGTCGCTTCTATGATCGCTAAACCCGGCGACGCGGTGCTGTTAAGTCCGGCGTGCAGTAGTTTCGACAGGTTTTCGGATTTTGAGGAGAGAGGCGAGGAATTCATAAAGACCGTGGAGGCGCTCGATGAAAAGCCTGATTGACCGAAAAGCGGGGAAAAACAGAGGGAGAGGGGATATTCTTCTCCTTCTTTCGGTAATAGTCCTTTCTCTTCTCGGCTTGGTTTTCGTCTATTCGGCGAGCAATTATTCTTCATTGTCT
The DNA here is from genome assembly GCA_017479185.1 of Clostridia bacterium. Taxonomy (GTDB): domain Bacteria; phylum Bacillota; class Clostridia; order Christensenellales; family Borkfalkiaceae; genus UBA10281. The sequence goes on along the minus strand of JAFVCP010000041.1, from coordinate 16,204 downwards.
ACATACGGAAATAAATTTTACGTTGCGGAAAAACACCTCGTAGGGCTACTGCTCGGATATGCGGGGCTTATATTCGGGTGCGTGTTCGATTATCGTAAATACAGCAAATTCGGCGTTTTTTTGCTTGTTTCGGCGATCGTTCTTCTCTTGCTCGTTTTTACTCCTCTCGGCGTGGAAAATTACGGGGCTAAAAGATGGATAAAGATCGCTTCGATCACCGTTCAGCCTTCCGAGATAGCGAAAATATGTTTCGTGATTTTCGTCGCGTCGTATTTTTCCACAGATATGAGCAGAACGAAGAGTTTTAAAGGCATACTTCCCGTAATTATCGCCGGCGGACTTATTTGTCTTTGCATAATCCTCGAACCCAATATGTCTATAACCATGTGTTTCGGAATGTTGATGCTTTCTCTTTTGTTCGCGTCGGGGGTTAAAATAAGGCATTTCGCCGTGATTTTATTTCCAATCGCGTTATGCGTGCCTCTTCTTATAATTGCCGAACCTTATAGACTGAACAGACTTTCGGCGTTTCTGAATCCTTGGGCGTCGCCCAAAGGGGAAGGGTATCAGTTGCTTCAATCTCTTTACGCGCTCGGTTCCGGCGGGTGGTTCGGTGTCGGACTTTTCAATTCGAGGCAGAAATTCAAGTTTCTTCCATTTTCCGAAAGCGATTTTATTCTCGCGGTGATCGGAGAGGAAGCGGGGTTTGCGGGGCTAATTTTGCTCTTTATTTTGATTTTTTTTATTTTTTACAGAGGAATAAAGGCGGCGGTTGCAAGCAAAACGCCTTTCGGCTTCGTGTTGTCGGTGGGGATCTCCTGCGTTTTTATCATACAGTCGTTGATAAATATACTCGTGGTTACGGGCAGTATCCCGCCGACGGGACTTCCTCTTCCTCTCGTGTCCGCGGGGAATACTTCGCTCGCCGTATTCCTGTTTTCTTTCGGAGTTTTATATAACGTTTCCAAAGATAAAAATCAATGATTTATTAAAACCGTCGCGGCTTTATCGGGCAAGCGGCGGTTTAACTTTTTTTCTCCTTTATTCATAAAATACATTGTGTATTATTTCCAAAAGGAGAACAAATGGAAAAATTCGTAATAAACGGCGGTAAAAGTTTGTTCGGAGAAGTAAAAATACAATCTGCGAAAAACTCCGTTTTACCGCTTATTGCTGCGAGCGTAATAAACGACGGAAAAACGTATATAGAAAATTGTCCTAAAATAAGCGACGTCCTCGTAATGATGAAGATAATCGAAAAGTTGGGAGGAAAAGCCTATTTTGAAAAGGACGACCTTGTGATAGACGGAAGAAGTATCGACTGTTGGATATTACCTTGCGATCTCACCCGCGAGATAAGGGCTTCTATATTTACGGTGGGAGCGCTTATTTCGAGGTTCGGTTACGCTTCGACTTGCGCCCCCGGCGGGTGTAATATCGGGGACAGACCGATCGATATACATATAGACGCGCTGAAAAAACTCGGCGCGATCGTTCGTGAGAACGACGAAATAATTTTTGACGCGAGTTACGGACTTGGCGGGAGCGTTACTTTGAGATTTCCGTCCGTCGGGGCGACGGAGAACGCTATTATGTCTGCCGTAAGGGGAAAAGGCGTTTGCATTATAAAAAACGCGGCGAAAGAGCCGGAGATACTCGACCTGCAAAGATATCTCAACGCGTTGGGGGCGAACGTCGAAGGCGGCGGAACGGATACCGTCGTCGTCAGGGGAGTTGAAAAAAAGTTATCTTGCGAAGTGCGGATAAAACCCATACCCGATAGGATAGAAGCGGGAACTTTCGCCCTTGCGGCGGTCGCTTGCGGAGGAGAAATACGCTTTTTGGAAGAAAGTTTGCCTAAATATTTATTTTTATCTGAAATTTTTCGAAATAACGCTTGCAAAATGTACCTGAAAAATGATAAAATAGAAGGTGTAAAGGTTACGGAAAGACCGAAAGGTTTCGGAAGAGTGATCGCAGAGCCTTTTCCCGGTTTTCCGACCGACCTTCAACCTCAACTCGTCGCGGCGTCTTGTTTCGCCAAAGGTCTTACGGTAGTCGTTGAAAAAGTCTTTCCCGGAAGGTTTTCGTTCGTTGAACAACTGCTAAAAACGGGAGCGGACTTATCTGTTTGCGACAACGCTTGTATTATAGACGGGGGAAAAGAACTTAATCCTGCCGAAACTTACGCGGGCGATCTTCGCGGGGGCGCGGCGCTTATTATCGCGGCGCTCGGCATCGAAGGTAAGTCGCTGATCGGCGGTACCCGATACGTCGACAGAGGGTATGAGAAAATAGAAGAAAAATTCAGAGGACTCGGCGCCGATATACGGAGAGTCGAATTCTAAACGGAGAACTTTATGAGATATAAGAAGTGGATCGTAATAAGCACGATAATTATTTTCGCGCTCGTAGTCGTTCTCGCTTCTTTATGGCTCACGAGAGTAAGAGAAACCGAAGTTAAAATATTTTCGGCGGACTCCGTTCCGAGCGAAAAGTACGATTTCGTCGACCAAACGATCTCCTCTCTTTCGATCGGTAAACAACTTCCGTTCGTCAATACGTTCGAGATAAAGGAAAATATAGAGAAAGATCCCTATCTTTCCGTTCTTTCGGTAAAAAAGATATTTCCGTGTAAGGTTTTCGTCGAAGTTAAACTCCGAAAAGGCTATTTTTCTATTTAAAACGAAAATAATTATTATCTTTTGGACGATGAATTCGCTTTGCTCGACCTTTGCGAAAAGGAGTTTTCGGAAAGCGGGGCGATCCCCATCGAAGTAAACAACCTTTCCCTCGATTTCGCGTCTTTTAAGCGGGGCAAGATAATAGATTACGGGGCGGACGAACTTTTTTCATCTATGGTAGAGATATTCGCGCTCGTAACCGACAGGTTCAATACGGTCGAAAAAATAATCGTAAACGGCGAGGAAGGCGGGGTCAACAGAAATAGGGTGTACGTCGTTATGAAAACGGGCGTATCTCTCGAATTCAGATTTTCCGATCCTTCCGGGGGAAAGCGTAAAGACGATTATAAAAGAGCGAGGAGAGAGATGATAGACGGCGTTCAAGAGGTCAACGATATCTACTCCGCTCTTGACGAAAAGAAAAAGTCGGAGGGTTTCGTTATTTCCTATCTTACCGACGATTATTCGGTTAAGAGGGTATACAATTCCATCGACAGATAAAAACTAATGACGAAGGTGTCTTAAAGATGACGATCGCTACGAAAACAGAAAAAATAATAATTGAATATTTCGGACCCGATCGGAGGAAGGCGGCTTATGTTCGGTAAGAGCGTCGCCGCTATAACGGTATCTTCGTCGGCTGTGTCAGCCTATATATGCAAAAGAGGCGTCAATAATACTTTTGAAATTTCGTTTTGCGAGGAAAGTCCTTACGAAGGGTTTTCGGACGGAGCGTTTTTTGACGAGGATGAATTTTCTTATATTACAGTAAATCTTTTAAAAAATTTAAAGGAAAACGCAAAGGGCAGAATAAATAAAATTTACGTCGGCGTTCCGAGCGCTTTTATAAGGATCGAAACCAAAAAACTCAAAAAAGATTTCAAAAAGGTCAAAAGGATAAAATACGACGACGTCGTCGATCTGTTTGACGCAGGAGAAGAGGAGATCTCCTATAACGGTTTCGAGGTGGTTATGCGTTCGCCCGTAAATTTTATTCTCGACGATAACGCGATCACTTTCGATCCCGTCGGTAAAAGGTCGTCAGTGTTGCTCGGCTATCTGTCCTATTACCTCGTAAGCGGTTATTTTACCGAAAAGATAAATAAAGCGGCTGAAACGGTCGGTATAGAAGAGATAAGTTTCGTCTACGACGGCTTTGCCGAAGGGGCGTATCTGCTCGGAAAGAGCGAGAAAGAGATCCCGTCGATCATCGTGGACGTGGGTTATATTTCGACGGGTACTCTCCTTTTCCGGGGAAGAGGAGTCATCGCGAAAGATTCTTGCGACTTCGGGGACGGATATATAACGGCGTCTTTCGTGGAAAAATATTCTCTCTCTATCGAAGCCGCCGAAGCCTTAAAAAGGAGCGTAAACCTCGGACTTAAAGGAACGAGCCAAGAATACTATTCGGTCGAAAACGAGGGTACCTTAATATCTTTCCCGGTCAGGGAAGTCAATTCTATAGTTGTCGAACGGCTTGACGAATTGTCGGGAAATCTCGACGATTTTATAGAGGAAATAAGCAGCAAAACAAAAAGAGCGGTTTCTATATATCTTACGGGAAGCGGGCTGAAATATATAAGAGGGGCAAAAGAGCATATTTCGAAAAGAATATGTTTGCCCGTCGATATTATCGCTCCCGATCTACCGACGAATGGCAGAATCGAAGATTCGCTGAAATTTGCAGTTTTGGACTTTGCTCTTAAAGATAATGAAAAAAATAACGAGAATTCAATTTATTAACGGAGGATGAATTATGTTTGATTTTAACGAAGAAATGCCAAACGAAGGTTTGAACGTGTGCAAAATAAAGGTTATCGGCGTCGGCGGCGCGGGTAACAATGCGGTAAACAGGATGATAGAACTCGATATTTCGAGCGCTAAATTCGCGGCAATAAATACGGACAAGCAAGCGCTTATGCGTTCTTACGCTCCTCAGGAAGCGAGGATCGCAATAGGCGAAAGTCTGACAAAAGGGTTGGGCGCCGGATCCGATCCCGAAGTCGGCGAAAAGGCTGCCGAAGAGAGCAGGGAAGAACTTGAAAAACTCGTCGACGGGGTAGACCTTCTTTTTATCGCTGCCGGAATGGGCGGCGGAACGGGTACGGGAGCCGCTCCCGTTCTTGCGAAGATCGCCAAGGAAAAGGGTTGCGTAACCGTTGCGGTCGTAACCAAGCCTTTCGCGTTCGAGGGAAAGAGAAGGGAAGAAAACGCCAAAAAGGGTATTGCAAATCTCACTAAATACGTCGACACGATAATTATAATTCCCAACGATAAACTTTTGGAAGCGCTTCCGCCCGATACGACTATGGTTGACGCGTTGAAAGTCGCCGACGATAATCTGCGTCAAGGTATCTGCGGTATTGCGGATCTTATTTCCACGCCGTCTATGATAAACCTCGACTTTGCTGACGTTAGAAATATCATTCAGAATCAAGGTCTTGCTCATATGGGCGTAGATAGGGCGAAAGGAGAAAACAGAGTTGTCGAGGCTGTAAGACAAGCGGTTTCGAGTCCTCTTCTCGAAACGACTATCGAGGGAGCCAAAGGCGTTATTCTCAACGTCAGAGGCGGCAAAGATCTTACGCTCGGACAAGTTTACGAGGCGGCGAGATTGGTTCAAAGCGTCGTAGACGATTCCGCGAATATAATTTTCGGAACCAATATAAGCGAAGAGTTGCAGGAAGAAATCGAGATCACCGTTATCGCGACGGGATTCGCTTCTAAAGAACACAAGGTGGTCGAAAGCAAGGCGGCGCCGGTTTATAACGCGTATAGAGTTCCCGAAAGACAGACGGGCGCGCAGCAGTCCAAAGACAGCGCGTTCGAGAGATTGATGAAAACGGAACCTCGTCAACCCGAACAACAGCCCGCGCCCGCCGCGCAGGAAGTAAAGCCCGAAGTTAAACAGGAGCCTGAGAAAAAAGAAATGCCTTCGTTTATGAAGAAACTTTTCGGCAAGAAATAATATAAAACCATAAAATAAGCGAAACGACGGAATTATGTTTTCCGTCGTTTTTTTGTAAGTTGATTATCGTTTTTTTAAAAGCAATTTCAGGGCATAAAAAAAGCAATATAAGGCTATTTGATAATTGAAGTTTTATGGTATAATTATTATAGTAAAAAAGCAAAGGAGGAAAATAAGAATAATGAGAAAAAAATTTTCGATTTTCTTTTTATTTCTTATAGTTGTGTTTACTATGATATCTTGTCAAGGCGAAGACGTTGCCGAAAACGGGTTCAAAGTCAGTTTGGGGGAACCTGTAGTCGTAGGACAGGGACCGACGGTAGAAGAATCCTGGTGGGGGTATTATCAATTTCCGAGCGTTTGCCTAACTTCCGATTCTAAAATATACGTTTCGGTCGCGTTAGGACACGATTCTATTGACGACTACGAAAACGACCAGAGAAAGAATTACCTTTCCGTAGATAACGGTCGTTCGTGGGTCGAAGCGGACGCGAAAGTCGAGTTTACCAAAAAGGGAAACGGACTAAAAATGCAAAACGGTAAAAATTTCTGCGGTTTTATCGCTAAAAACGGTTATACCGCCTCCTGGATAGACAATTATAAGCCTGCCGTATATTTCAAAGACAGGGATTTTTATATGTATTATTTAAAAGACATCGAAGAATTGTCTAACGTATTTACCGCCGAAGAATACGATGAAAAAACGGATACTTTCGAAAGATTTCAAGCGACCGTAAATTGGGAGTATATGCCTTTAATAAAGATAGGTAATCGACTTGCTTCTCAGGCTAATATTTGGGATATGATAGAACCGACGGAGTCGCTTTTCGCTCTTACTCCGCAAAGCGGTATGATCCAACTTGACGACGGGACATTGATATTTACTATGTATTCTCACGGAGTTGATTGCCAAACGGGAGAGGCGGTTACGAGCGCTTTTAACGTTTATTTGTTTTCATCGGTCGATTCCGGAAGAACGTGGAATTATTATAGTCAGATATTGACGAAAGATGAATACGTCAAATCGGGCAACGAGGGGCTTTGCGAGCCTTCTATCGCGAGAGCGCCGGACGGTTCTTACGTTATGCTTATGAGAACGGGCGAAAATAAGCCGAGTTATATTGCGAGATCAACCGATAATTGCCGTACTTGGAGCGAACCCGAGATATTTGACAACGTAGGAGTTTTCCCGCAAGTCGTTTCGCTTAAATGCGGAGTAACGCTCGCAAGTTACGGCAGACCGGGGTTGTTTTTCAGGTGGACGGGCGATCCTTCCGCGAAAAAATGGAACCATCCTATCGACCTCGGAATAACTTCCGATATAAAAAACCACGGTAAATATTCGTGTTGTTATACTCGCATTCTTCCTTTGTCCGAAAATACGGCGTTGCTCGTATATATGGATTTTCAATATCCCTCAAAGGAAGATCCCGAGAAAAAAGTAAAGACGATACTTGCGCGGGAGATCGTGGTTTCGAAAAAATAACGGGGCGTAGCAAAGAGCGCGTAAACCTACACGCTCTTTATAATACGCTTAAATTTGTTATAAAAGATTTTCGATTCTCAACGAATAACTTTTCGGCGTTTGTTCGAGAAGTTCTAAAATTACTATGGTTTTCTTTCTCGCTTCGTCATAGTTTCCGTCCGAAACGTAGGCGACTGTTTCCGCTACCCAAAGGTCTATTTCTTTTATATCGTTATGCGGAATGAAAGAATGAAGATATTCCTTTTTGTTTATCCACTTTTGTTGCGCTTTAAGCGCTTGTTCTTTCGTTGCGGAATTATCCCTGAGGTCGGCGTCGAGTTCGTAAAATATCGCGCTTATTTCGTCAAAAGAAGAACATAAAAATTTCTGTTCGAATATTCCGCCTAAAACCACAATTACGAGAGATACCGCGACGCTTATCAATGATTTTACCATTTTACGCCTCCCGGAAGTTCCGTTTTATAAACTTCGTACTTTTTGTTTTTTTCCTGTATATAAACTTTTCCGTTGCCGTCGACGGTCATAACGACGATGTTTTTAAGATCTCTGTCGTCGTTTTTTATTTTATCCATAAAGGTTTTATTATTCAAACCTGCCGTTTGAAGATTTTGATCGATTATTTTGCCGTTTGAAACGAGTAATATGGGCAAAGATTTTTAATTTTTATCGTCCTGACTTTTTTCAAACGCGGAGAACTTACCGTTGGATTCGAAAATCGCGTAGTCGAGTTCGTCGAGAGAAAAATATCCCGCCGCCCGCATCGCTTCGATCAAATCGTCGACGTCCATATTGTTTTTCGCGAGTTCGTCGAAATTTACGCCGTTTTTATCTATTACGAGAGAGGGGCTTCCGCTTATTATTTTTTTTGCCGCTCTGCTTTTTTGTTCGAGGACAGAAAATAATTGGTGTAAAATAAATACGGCGAGAATTGCGACTATGCCGTATACCAAAGGAATAGAAATATCCGCCATTGGTATGCAGGCGAGTTCCGCGATCAAAAGGGTTATCACGAATTCAAAAGGTTGCATTTCGCCGATCTGTCTTTTTCCCATCAATCTCATCAAGACGAGTAGTACCGCGAAAATTATTAACGATCTGATAAAGATTATTGCCATATAAAAATAATTTGAGATATTTTTATTTTTTTATTCATTCGCTTGACATTAGTTCGGCGTAAATATATAATAATGAAAAAGCAGAGTAGTACAAAAAGCGTTAAGTGGCGCATAACGGGATGTTGAATGCGCACGAAAAGGTAAAACCTTGCGATTTTTTGGCGCATCCAATGCAAAACGAATAGTTTTATTTTGGAACTCTCTACTTTTTTAAGTGGAGGTTTTTTTATGGACGATCAAAAGAGAAAATTCAGAGTGATTTTTTCAGACGCCGTGTATTCTATGAGTTTGTCTTTAAAAATCGCTTATATAGCGATGATAACCGCGTTTTCGATAGTTGTAAATCTTTTCGTCAGATTTCCGCTCGGCGACACGCAAATTTCGCTTAAAATCTTTATTTCGATAATGAGCGGGATACTCTTGGGCGGAGGAAGCGGCTTTGTGGTTTGTATGACTTCGGATTTCCTCGGTTGGCTTATGAATCCCGGCGGGGCGTATATGCCGTGGATAGGTTTATCTGCCGGTTTGCTCGCTTTGTTTTCGGGTATAGTTATGAACAATTTTAAGACGGGGAACAGATTTTTGTTTTATATCAAATGCTTCGTCGTTTGTCTGTTCAGCCTTACCGTTTGTACGGTCGGAATAAATACCACGGCTTTGTATTTTGCTTACGCAAAAGACGTTTCCTACATCGATTACGTCTTTATACGTCTTTCGACGCAGATAATAAACAGTTTGGTGAATTACGCTCTCGTTTTCGCTTTTCTTCCCGTTTTATCCGAAGCGAAGCCTTTAAAAAAGTTCTTCCTATGAATATTGAGAAAATCAAATCCGCCGAAAGTCAATAATATCACGCTTTCAAAAAGCAGAATAATAGTACCGTCGATTATTACGGTAAGTACTGTCGGCAAATAATTTATAAGAAGATTTTTTATGAAATATCCAAGCAGCATCGCCGGAACGACAGACAGAAAAGTTTTAAAAATATAAGGAAAATATTGAGGTTTTTCTTTTGTTATGGAATTGAGTTTCAAAAGATTTAAAATCGATGATATTCCGTAATTTATTATGGTTCCCACGATCAACGCGTTTACCCCGATAAAGGAAGGCAGGAAGTAAATACATAATATCAGCGCGCTCGCGCCCAACGAGTAGTTTACGAGCGTGCTGATTTCTTTATTTAAAGAATTGAGCATACTCGACGAGATGAGGGATAGACATAAGGGAAGCATTGCGGGTGAAAATTTGACTATGAATTGACCTGCCGACGAGTCGGAAAACAGGATTTCGCCGATCTCTTTGCCGAGAGAGATAAATACGGGCATTATCACGCACGCGACAAGACAGGAAAACTTTATCGCTTTTTCCAGATTGGTTTTAAGCGAAATATGATTTCCCGAATAGTAGTCGTCGGAAAGTTCGGGAACGAGGACGAGCGCGAGCGAGCCGATAAGCGTGGAAGGCATAAATATCATCGGCATAGCCATACCGAAGGTCTTTCCGAATTCCGCAACGGCATTCGACGCGCTCATTCCGTAATAAACCAGCCTTGCGGGCAAAAGAACGGAAACGAGGGAGTTTACGAGCGCGTTCGAAGTTCTCATTGCCGTTATGGGGATAGAGGATTTTAAAAGCGGTTTTAAAGTCTTGCCGGGATTTCCGAGTTTTCCGCCTTTTATTATATAGGCTATCGTGGATACGACGAATGAAAAGACGTATGAAATAAGTACGGCGTAAGCCGCTCTTTCGGTTCCTTGCATAGAGTTCGTCGCTCCGTTTACGAGGACGACGCCGACTACCGCCATGACCGTTTCTTCCGCAAGTTCGATAACGCTATAAGTTTTAAAATAATTGTTTCCCCAGAAATATCCTCTTATTACCGCATATACGGAAGTTATGGAAAGACCGGGGATCATTATCATCAATATAGTCATGCACCTTTCGTCGGAAAAAAGGAAGGATAACCATTGACTTTTAAATGCGACTATCAAAGTGATAGGAATGCTTATCGCAATCGTCGTAAGTATCGCGGAAGTAATGGTTGACGCGTCGTAATGTCGCTTGTTTTCGTTTTTGTTTTTCATAAGTATCCTCGATACTGTTATCGGTATTCCCGACGAAGTTATCGTCATAAACAAACCGAGGATCGAGATGGCGATCTGATAGGTCCCGAGTCCTTCGGCTCCGAGAGTCCGCGATAAATAGATCCTATAAATAAAACCTATAAATCTTTCTACGCAAGAAAACGCCGTAACGAGCGCAACGGTCTTAAAAATGCTTTTAATAATATCACCTCGCGAAATTTTTGTTATATAAAATATTTATTTTTAATATATTTTAACTATGATTAAAATATTGAATTTGGGTGATTTAAAAGCAAGATTTTTATATCGGGTCGAAAAAGGCGACAGCCTCGAATCGATATGCGAAAGGTTTCACGCGTCGAAATCCTATATTGTTTTTCTTAATTGTTTGACGAAAGAACCTCTCGAAGGGGAAAGCCTGTTGATAGAAAAGGCGAACGGCAGGGAGTACGTCGTAAAGCCCGGGGATACGCTGCAAAAAATTGCCGGCGGCGACGAAGAGGCGCTCAGACGGATAATGAGCGAAAATAAGATCGACGAAGTATATTTCGGGCAGACCATTTACGTCGGATAAAGCGATCGTTTTTCAAAAAAGGTCAAAAAAGTGGATAAACTTGCTTTTTTGACCTTTTTATACTTCTAAAAAAGTTGAAAAAAAATGAAAAATATGTTAAAATTATAAATAATAAGCGTAAAATGGAGGGGTATAATGCCTTCAAAGGATTACAATTCGCAGGATATTAAGATTCTCGAAGGTCTTGAAGCGGTCAGGGTAAGACCGGGAATGTACATAGGCTCTACGGGTGTAAGAGGATTGCATCATATATTGTGGGAGATCGTCGACAACGCGGTCGATGAAGCGGCGAACGGATTCGCAGATAAAATAGAAGTCGTATTATATAAGGACGGAAGCGTTTCGGTCGAAGATAACGGAAGAGGTATTCCCACGGATATACATAAAGAAGCGGGGGTGAGCGGCGTTCAGGTCGTCTTTACTCAACTTCACGCGGGCGGTAAATTCAATAACGACAATTACAGTTTTTCGGGCGGACTTCACGGAGTGGGCGCGTCGGTAACCAACGCCCTTTCCGAATGGCTGACGGTCGAAGTGTATAAAAAAACCGTTTTTAAAATGGAGTTTCACAGTTATTACGATAAAACCCGCAAAAAAACCATTTCGGGAGAACCCGTCGCTCCCCTTAAAGATACCAAACAAAAGACGGACAAGCACGGAACTTTAGTTCGTTTCAAACCCGATAAAACGGTGTTTGAAACGGTTGAATTTAATCTCGAAACCATCTCGAAAAGACTTCGCGAACTCGCCTTTTTGAATAAAGGATTGTCTATAAAACTTGTCGATCTTCGCGATGAAAGTAAATTTTATAATAAAACATTCAAGTACGACGGCGGTATCGTCGATTACGTCCTTTATCTCAACGAAGGCAAGACCAAACTTTACGATCTGCCGGTCTACGCGAAAACCGAGAGGGACGGGATCTTGATAGAGTTCGCTATGCAGCATACCGACAGTTATACCGAGGGTATATTTTCTTTCGTAAACAATATCCCCACTCCCGAAGGGGGAACTCACGAAGTCGGTTTTAAGTCGGCGGTTACGAGAGTTCTGAACGATTTTGCGAAAAACAACAATTATATCAAAGAAAAAGATCTGAGTTTTATGGGGGAAGATTTCCGCGAAGGGCTTACCGCTATAATCTCCATAAAAATGAAAAACGTCGAATTTGAGGGGCAGACCAAGACGAAACTCGGAAACCCCGAAGCGAAGAACGCCGTAGAAGGCGCGGTTTGCAGCGAACTTGACGCGCTTACGAAAAATAAAAAATACAAACAGATCTTCGACGCGATGATGAAAAAGGCGTTGGGCGCGGCGAAGGCGAGAAACGCTGCCAGACACGCCAAAGAAATAGCGAGGGCGAAAAGCGGAGCGGACGCCGCGAGGCTTATCGGCAAACTCGCTTCTTGTTCGAGCAAGAAAGCCGAACTCAATGAAGTGTTTATCGTCGAGGGGGATTCGGCGGGCGGAAGCGCCAAGCAGGGAAGGGATCGCCAACATCAAGCGATTTTGCCTCTCCGCGGAAAACCTTTGAACGCCGAGAAAAAGAGAATAGAAGAGGTTTTGAAAAACGAAGAGATAAGGACGATAATAAGCGCCTTGGGAACGGGTATAGGAAGCGATTTCAATATAAAAAACCTCAATTATCATAAAGTAATAATACTTTCTGACGCCGATCAGGACGGAGCGCATATAAGGGCGATACTTCTCACTTTCTTTTTCAGATATATGAAGGAACTCATTCAGGAAGGACACGTTTATATCGGAATGCCGCCTCTTTACAAGGTTTATAAAAAGGACGTTACCGTATACGCGTACGACGACAGCGAGTTGCAAAAGGCGATCGATCAAGTGGGAAGAGGTTATCAACTTCAAAGGTATAAAGGTCTTGGGGAAATGAATCCCGAACAATTATGGGACACTACAATGGATCCTGCGAAGAGAGTGCTGATGCAGGTTACGATCGACGACGCCGCGGAGGCTGAAAAATTGATAACGACGCTTATGGGCGACGATATAGAGGGCAGAAAGACCTATATTTCCGAACACGCAGACTTCAATAAAGAAGATTCCTTTATGGAAAAAGTAAACTTATAAGGAGAGAATTATGGAAGAAATAAAAGATTCCGTTATATCGAGTCCGTTGGAGGACGTTCTACATAATTCGATGATCCCTTACGCGGAATACGTCATTTTAGACAGAGCGCTTCCGAGAGTTGAGGACGGACTTAAACCCGTCCAAAGAAGAATTTTGTATTCTATGTACGAACAGGGTATGACGCCCGATAAGGGATACAAAAAGAGCGCGAGAGTAGTCGGAGATTGTCTTGCGAAATATCATCCGCACGGCGACACTTCGGTTTACGACGCTATGGTAAGGCTCGCTCAACCTTACAATATGAGAAACACACTCGTCGACGGACACGGAAATTTCGGTTCTATCGACGGCGACAGCGCCGCCGCTATGAGGTATACGGAAGTTAAACTCCAACCTCTTGCTCTCGAACTTTTGACCGATCTCGATAAAGATACGGTCAAGTGGTCGCTCAATTTCGACGATTCTTTAAAAGAACCCGATACTCTTCCGGGAAGATTTCCGAATCTTTTGGTAAACGGCGCGACGGGGATAGCGGTAGGACTTGCGACGAATATCCCTACGCATAACCTTTGCGAGGTCATAGACGGCGTTATAGCCTATCTCGAAAATCCCAAGATCTCTTTTGAAGAGATGATGAAGATTATAAAAGGTCCCGACTTCCCGACAGGGGGATATATAATTGCCGGCGAAGAGTTGAAAGCCGCTTATCAGACGGGAAAAGGGAAGATACAATTACGGGCGAAAATAAACGTCGAAGAAGGGGATAACGGAAAGAAAAATATAGTTATCACCGAAATACCGTATCAGGTAAATAAGGCTCAACTTTTAAAGAAGATAGCCGATCTTCAAGAGGCTAATAAGGATATTTTGGGCGGCATCGCCGATATTGCGGACGAGTCCGACAGGTCGGGGATAAGGGCTGTCGTCAAACTCAAAAAAGACGCAGACGCCAAGGAGATCCTCGATTATCTTCTTAAATATACGCAACTTCAATGTTCTTTCGGCATAAATATGGTCGCTATCGCCGACGGTAAACCTAAACTTATGGGGCTTATAGAGATAATCAGATATTACGTCGATTATCAGATAAGCGTAGTTCTCAGGAGAACCAAATTCGATTTGAATAAGGCAAAAGAAAGGGCGCACATACTCGAAGGGTTGATAATTGCCGTAAATAATATCGACGAAGTCATAAGGATCATTAAGACTTCTCCCGATACGCCTAAAGCAAAACAAAACTTGAGGGTGGCTTTCGACCTTTCGGAAAAGCAGGCTCAGGCGATACTCGATTTAAGGCTTGCAAGGATTACCAAACTCGAAGTCAATAACCTTAAAGACGAACTTGCGGCGCTCAAAAAACTCATTGCCGAGTTGCAGGCGATAATAGATAATAAGAGATTGCAAAAGGACGTAGTAAAGAAAGAAATTCTCGAAATAAGAAAAAAATATCGCGACGACAGAAGGACGACCATAGTAGAAAACGAATCGGAAATTTCGGTTGTAAAAACGTCGGAAGAAAAGAAGGTGGAAAACTACGTTTTAGGCTATAACTGTAACGAGGTTATCAGAAAAGTCAAACTTTCCACGTTTAAGCGTTACAGCGGAAACGAAACGCCGAATAAAGCGGAACTCTTTAAATTCTACGTCGAAACGGACAGCGAGCATACCCTTTATGCGTTTACCAATAAGGGAAATTGTCATAAGATCGACCTCGAACTTATTCCCGAAGCAAGCGGGGCTATGAGCGGCGGCGTTAAATTCGCTCAACTTGTAAAGTCCGCCGAAAAAGATGAAAAACCGGTCGCGTTTTTCGCTGTGGTAGGTGTTGAAGTTCCGAACGGCAGATTGATTTTCTACACTAAAAACGGAAGCGTTAAAGTTACTCCCTGGAGCGAATATACCGTCCTGAAAAATCTTTATCAGGCTATCAAACTCAAAGAGGGGGACGAAGTTATCGCCGTAGAACAGGAAAGCGAAGGCTCGAGATATTTCTTCGCTTCTAAAAAGGGAATGTGTCTGTATTGCGAGGATCAATTCCCCGAGCAGGGAAGAGTTGCCGGCGGCGTAAAAGGTATGGATCTCTACGACGGCGACGAAGTCGTTTTCGCAACGCAGGTGGATCCGAAAAAGGATTACGAAGTGGTCGTCGCGACGAGTTTCGGAACCTTTAAGAGGGTTATTCTCGGAACGGTCAACGTTCTTTCGAGGGCAAGAAAAGGCGTTAAATTGTGCGATATAGGAGACGATGAAGAAGAGTCGTTAAAATTCGTCGGAGTTAAAGAAGAAGGAAAGGGATTGACTCTTCTTATCGAGGACGAATCGGGAAATCTTTTATACGCGAAAGACGACGAAATGGCATTGGAAAGCAGGACTACAAAAGGTAGATCCATCGTATCGCTCGGAATCTTTAAAGCGAAAGGGGTGTATCCCCTATCCCTTAAGGGGAGACAGAGTTGAAACGAAAGAAAATAGAGTAATAAAAAAAGAACCCGACTTTGAGTCGGAAAACAATGAGAAACCCGAAGAGGAAAAAACCGATATCGAAAGTGAGAAGGAAGAGGTTATGGAAAAGTCAAGAAACGATATAATAACCGAAAAGGCAAAAATGCGATACGCCGAAGCGTTGAAAATTATAGGCGATATGTACGACAGCGTATTCGCGAAAAACGACGCTTTCCCTTATACGAGGGTGGAACTTTTCGCCGATTTCGACGCCTATCTTCAAGCGGCGCTTATAAAAGTTTGCTATGAAAACGGCAACTTCGGGGAAGAAAGTATGCGTTTTATCGAGAATATAACCGATTACGGAAAGTTGATCGAGGGAACGGATATAACCTTCTTTGCCGATTGCGTAAAGGATATGCGCGATAAACTTGCCGAAAAGGCGGAAGAAAGACTTAAAGAGGTTTCTCTTTGCTTCAAACTTTCCGGGGCTGTGGACAGCGGAAGGGAAGTGGGCGCGACAAAAGCCCTTCTCGATCATATAATAAAAATCGCTTTCAATTTAAAACTTTTAAACGGAAATTCGGACGTGAAAAATAACGCGGACATTATTTCGGCGCTGAAATCGATTTACGTTTTTATGATGGCGAACGGGATTTCGATAAAATAAAGAGATTGCAAAAAGAATGGGGTTGTCGCATTGAGCGATAACCCCTTTTCCGTGTTGTTTTTAGTTTTATCAGATTATTTCTT
>JAFVCP010000040.1 GCA_017479185.1 Clostridia bacterium | reverse complement strand
GCCCGCCTTGCGAATTATTCGCAAGGCGGGCGATACTATCAGGTTTACAAATTATTTTTTGCGGGGAAGAGCGTGAGGACAGGAACCGCATCCCGAACAACCTACGCATCCGCCGCCGCAACCGCAGGAGTTTTTGCCTTTCTTTTTACTTCTTATAATAAAGGCCGTTATTAAAGCGACTATTCCCGCGACAGCGAGCAAAACCAATATCGATCCTATATTATTGATTAACCAGTTAAACATACGCTCCTCTTTTCGTCTTGCCCGTCTTTGACCGACGGGCAAGACTTATTTATATTACTTTACTTTTACTTCTTTATCGAAAGTGGTCGCCTCTTTATAAGGACGAACGAGAAGATAAACGATTCCGCCGATCAAAGCGAGGGCTATTATCAACGCGAGGACCCCTACGAAAGGATTGACGCCCGAGAAGAGATTTCCGGTGAACAGTCTGCCGAGCCAATTTATGACGTAGGCGACGACGTAAGCGAATCCCGTCTGATAGCCGATCGCGAACCAAGTCCATTTTCTGTTGTTCATTTCTCTCTTTATCGCGCCGATAGCCGCAAAGCAGGGAGCGCACAGAAGATTGAAGAACAGGAAGGAAAGTCCGCTGACAGCCGTAAACGCTGCGCCGATAGCGGCGGATTCTCCGTAAAGGATACCCATAGTTCCGACGATGTTTTCTTTCGCGACGATACCCGTGATAGAAGCGGCGGTCGCCTGCCAGGTTCCGAAGCCGAGAGGCGCGAATAGATAGGAGAGAGGTTTACAAATATAAGCGAGTATGCTGTTTCCGATCTCCTCTTCTCCGAGCATACCGAAGCCGTTTTCGCCCCAGCCGAAGAAGGACAGGAACCATACGACGATAGTTGAGAGAAGTATTATCGTTCCCGCTTTCTTAATGAAAGACCAACCTCTTTCCCACATACTTCTCAAAATATTTCCGACGGTCGGAAGGTGATAAGCGGGAAGTTCTATTACGAACGGAGAAGGATCTCCCGCGAACATTTTGGTCTTTTTAAGTATTATACCCGAAACTATGACCGCGGCGACGCCGACGATATAGGCGAGGGGAGAAACCCACCAGGCGTTTTTGAATATTACGCCCGCTATCATCGCGATAAAGGGAAGTTTTGCTCCGCAGGGAATGAAAGTGGTTGTCATTATCGTCATTCTTCTGTCGCGTTCGTTTTCGATTGTTCTCGAAGCCATTATTCCGGGAATACCGCAACCCGAGCCGATAAGCATAGGAATGAAGGATTTACCGGACAAGCCGAATTTTCTGAATATTCTGTCCAAAACGAAGGCGATACGCGCCATATAGCCGCACGATTCGAGGAATGCGAGGAATATGAACAATACGAATATTTGAGGAACGAAACCGAGGACTGCGCCTACGCCGGCTATTATACCGTCGACTATAAGTCCTTCGAGCCAATCCCAACAGCCGATCGCTTCGAGTCCGCTCGAAACGAGGGCGGGAATACCGGGGACCCAAACGCCGTAAGAGGCGGGATCGGGTTCGGCGAATTCATAAGTTTCCGCGTAAATTTTTATCGCGTCTTCGAGGTCTTCGACAGACGCTTCGGTTTCTTCCGTTACCATCGTTTCGTCGTCGGTAACTTCGAAAGTCGCCGTTTTATAAGTCGCGTCGTCTTTAATTTTTTCATAGAAGGTATTGAGCGCCGTGGTCGCGGCTTTGACCGCTTCTTCGGCTTCCGACTCTTCTTCATATTCTTCGGCAGTCGCTTCGAGCGCTTGGTTTACGTCGTCGACGTCCATACCGTTTTCTTCGGCAAAGGCGAGATAGCCTTCTACGATAGTTTGAGCGTCGCCGAATTCTTCGGCTTTTTCTTCGTATTCGCCCGCGCCTATTCCGAATAGGTGCCAGCCGTCGCCGAACAAGCCGTCGTTAGTCCAATCGGTAACCAAAGTCCCCACCGTCGTTACGGATATAAAATAAACGACGAACATTATCGCGAGGAATATGGGAAGGGCGAGCCAACGGTTGGTTACCACACGGTCGATCTTATCGGACACCGAAAGTTGACCTGCTTTGTGTTTTTTGTAACAACCTTTCAATACTTCCGCGATAAAGACGTATCTTTCGTTGGTTATAATGCTTTCCGCGTCGTCGTCGAGTTCTTTTTCGGCGGCGACTATATCGTTTTCGATATGAGCCAAAGTATCCTTGGGGATATTGAGGCTTTCTATCGCTTTACTATCTCTTTCGAATATCTTGATGGCGTACCATCTTTGTCTTTCTTCGGGAAGGTTATGTACCGCCGCTTCTTCGATATGAGCGATCGCGTGTTCTACGGGCCCGGAGAAAGAATGGGTGGGAATGGTCTTGCCGGATCTCGCCGCCGAAACGGCTGCTTCCGCGGCTGCCATTATTCCCGTTCCTTTAAGAGCCGAGATCTCGATTATTTTACACCCGAGTTTACGGGAAAGTTCGTCGACGTTGATCTTGTCGCCGTTTTTCTTTACGACGTCCATCATATTGAGGGCGATAACGACGGGAATACCGAGTTCGGTAAGTTGAGTGGTCAGATAGAGATTTCTCTCGAGGTTGGTCGCGTCGACGATATTTAAGATAGCGTCCGGACGTTCGCCTATAAGATAATTTCTCGCGACGACTTCTTCCAAAGTGTAGGGAGAAAGGGAGTAAATACCCGGAAGGTCGACTATCGTTACGTCGTCTTGTTTTTTAAGTTTACCTTCCTTTTTTTCTACCGTAACGCCGGGCCAGTTCCCGACGAATTGATTAGAACCCGTAAGAGCGTTAAAAAGCGTCGTTTTACCGCAGTTAGGGTTTCCCGCAAGGGCAATGCGGAGATTCTTTTCGTTTTCCATTTTATCCTCCAAAATATTATTCGACTTCAACCATTTCGGCGTCCGCTTTTCTTAGCGAAAGTTCATAACCTCTGACGGTTATTTCCACGGGATCACCGAGCGGCGCGACTTTACGAACGTAAATTTCGGTGCCTTTGGTTATCCCCATATCCATAATGCGGCGCTTGATCGCGCCCTCGCCATGGAGTTTTACGACCTTGACGGTCGATCCTATCGAAACCTCTTTCAAAGTTTTCATTTTGTTGCTCCTTTATATTATACCATTATTTTAATAGCCATTTCACGGCTTATTGCCACTCTTACTTCTTTTACGCTTACGATCACGTTCCCGGATATTTCCGAAATGATCTTTACGGGAGTTCCGACGACGAATCCCATATCTTCAAGGTGCTTTTTTACCTCGGGATTTCCGCCTATTTTTTTTATAATGTTTTCCTCGTCCCTATTTGCAAGTGTCAACGGCATCATAAATTTTTTCTCCTTGCGGTAAGGCTTTATACAGCCCCGCTTCCGTATATTATCGCATTTTGTTAGCCAAAGCAAACATTTGCTAACAAAAAATGAAATCTTCCTTTCGATTCCAAAATAAGTTTACCATAACTAACTATTATTTGTCAAGCGGTTAGCGGCAACTAATCAAAAAAATTTTTTGTCGTAAAAAAAGAGTTATTTTTTAAAAAATTAAAAAGACAGAGTAAAAAAACTTGAAATTTATCGTTGTAATCTGTTATAATAATATATAACGATAAAAAATAAAATGAAACGAAGTTTTTCCGTCAGACAACTTAATACTTTTCTTTCCTTATATTCGGAAAACAAACTTTATCAAGAGGATAAAGAAATAACCGTCGCCGTGGTCGAAAAAAACGCCTTACTCGTAAAATACGCGGACGAGAAATTAAAAGACGATTTCGACGTGGGATTAACCGCGGTCAGTTCGGACGGGAGGACTTTGGCTTTTTTGTCCGACAGGCTGAGGGGAGAAATTAAAATAGTCCTCGCCGCCGTTTCGCGCTTTTGCCCGAGTTACGCTTACGCCCGTTTGCCGGCGGCGGAAGATAGAAAAGTGGCGGAAGCCGTTGCGAAAAACGGGGGAGATACCGTCGCGCTTTTGCCCGACAAATTTCTTCGGGATAAAAGCATTGCCTTGATCGCGGCGGGAAGAAATCCCAAAGCGGTAAGATTTTTTTCGGACGAAGTAAGAGCGGACGGCGAAGTCGCTTCGTCCGTTTTGCGGGCGGACAGGACCGCGGCTAAATTTTTAGCCGACGAAGCCTTTTTTAAAAAAGAAGTGTTCGAACTTGCGGTAAAACCCGAAAACGGAAAAATAAACGGCGGAACAATAAACGACGATACCCCTCTCGGCGTGTTCGAGGCGGCGAGATCGAGGGGAGTGAAAATCAACCTTGCCGCGCAGAATATAAACTACCTGACTTTGGACAGAGATAAATTTCTCGCCCTTTTGGATTGCGCGGACGGCGTAATTCCCAAAAAAAACGAAGTTTTTCATAGATTTGTCGACGAGGACGATCGGCAAGTGATCTTAAAACTTACCGAAATGAAACTCATAGCACCGGCAAGGGCGCAATACGAACTGAAATACGCTTCTCAAAACAGGAAATCGAGGGTGTTGCCCGCGCTTATCGCCTATTCGTCGAGATCGATCCCGAAGCCGAAAGAGCGAAGCGAAAGGGATAATATAATAAGAGGCTTGAAGAGGAGATCGGCGGTAACTTATAAAAAACTCATTGAAAAAATAGGGGAATATATAGACGACGAAGAGGTGTTATCTTTGGCGAGTCTTTTTAACGGCGAAATTTTAAAATATATGAATAACAGCCGCCTTATCGGCAACGATCGTATTGTAAACGGTTGCATAAAAAATCTCGTCGTAAAAAACAGCGAGGCTCCGATCTTATCCTTTTTGCCCGATTTCAAACCGACTTTCGGTCAGGCGAAAGCGTTATGCCTTAAAGACGGCAGAAATTATATATATTTGTCGGACGAATTGAAGTCCGAGCCGGAAATAGCCGCCGAAGCGGCGAGGACTGATCTCGGAGTTTACGAAAGTTTACCCGACGAACTTAAAAATCACCCCGCCGTTTTAGCGAGGAGAATAAGATGAGCGTAGATAAACAGATTGCGAACCGAATATTGGAACAAAGCCTTATCGTATATTCCGCCGACCACGGCTATTTTTCCCGCGCGTTGGCGACGGTTTCGGTTTTTATCGACGAAGACGCCGAAAGCGTATATACAGACGGAAAGTCTATCGGCGTAAATTCCGAATATTTGCTGTCGCACGTTGCGGAAGCGGGTAATTTCGATTTGCAGTTCACCCACCTTTTGTTGCACGACCTTTTTCTTCACCCCTTTGAGAACGTTTCAGACGACGATTTCGACCTCGCCTGCGATATTACCGTCGGCTATATTACCGACGAGATGAAACTTTACGCCTTTGCGGATAAAAAATACACGACGAGAAAATCGGCGTATAAGTCGATTATCGATAAATTTGACGCTTTAAACGAAAAAGTCGCTTCGGCTTGGCTCGCCGACAAAAAAGAAGAGGAAAAGACGCGGCTTAAAGAAGCGTTTAAAATTTGCGATCATACGGCTTGGAAAAAAAACGAAGAACAAAGCGGAGTCCAATCGGATATCGACGGCGACGGGGATAAAGACGCCGATCAAAGGCAAAAATGGAAGGAGATCGCCGTAGGACTGTTAAAAAATCTCTCGCCCGACTACCGATCGCTTAAAAAATTGTTAAAGGCGAAAACGGTAGACGCCGATTATCTTTCCGTAATAAAGAGGTTTTTGTTTTCTTCGGAGAGGTTAAAGACCGATCCCGAACAGTTCGACTATATTTATTATTGTCTTGGGCTTGAAAGGTACGGCAATATGCCGCTGATCGAAAATCTCGAATACAGAGAAGATAAAAATTTCAAAGACGTCGTCCTCGCCGTGGACACTTCGGGAAGTACGAAAGGCGAGCCTATAGCGCGATTTATCGACGAAATTTATTCGCTCGTCAAGGCGGCGTCCGCTTCGGGAGAAAAATACAGACTCAGGATAATTCAATGCGATTGTAAAATTACGGACGATATTATCGTCGAAAGCGAGGAGAGGTTCGAAGAGATTATGAAAAACTTCGAAGTCAAAGGCGGCGGCGGGACGGATTTCCGTCCGGTTTTCGACCTGCTTGATTTGGATCTCAAAAGGGGAAGGAAAACCAAAGCGCTCGTATATTTTACGGACGGGTTCGGGATATTCCCCGATAAAGACGTAGGAATAAAAACCTGCTTCGCGCTGTACGGCGAAAAAAGCGAAAATATAAAAGTACCTTACTTTGCATATAAAATTGAGATCGGAGGCGAATATCTTTGAATATAGAAGAAGCGAAAAGAGAAATTAAAAATACCGCGAGGATCTATTTGCTAAAAAAGGGGGAAGACTACGCGATCCCTTTGGAAAGACAGCGCCCCGTCCTGCTTATAGGAGCGCCGGGAATAGGTAAGACCGCCATAATGAAAGCCATCTCCGAAGAACTCGGACTCGGTTTTGTCAGTTATACGATAACCCATCATACCAGACAGTCGGCGATAGGACTTCCGTTTATATCGGAAAAGGTCTACGGCGGGGAAAAATATTCGGTAACCGAATATACGATGAGCGAGATCGTCGCGTCGGTGTACGACGAGATCGAAAAGAGCGGAAAAAAAGAGGGAATACTTTTTATCGACGAGATAAATTGCGTTTCGGAAACGCTCGCGCCCGCGATGCTCGAACTTTTACAACGCAAAAAATTCGGGCCGCATAAAATACCGGACGGGTGGATATTGACAGCCGCCGGCAACCCCAACGAATACAACAGATCTGCGAACGAGTTGGATATGGTTACCCTCGACAGAGTAAAAAGGATAAACGTGGAACCCGATTTCGACGCGTTTGAAAATTACGCCGTAAACGAGGGCGTTCACGGCGCGATAATTTCCTTTTTAAAACTCCATAAAGATCGACTTTTCAAAGCGGAAAGAAGGGAAAGCGGCTTCGAATTCGTTACCCCGAGAGGGTGGGAAGACCTCTCTTACGCTATCACCGAATACGAAAAACTTGAATTAAAGCCTTCCGAAGAAATGATCTTGCAGTATATTCAGGATAGGGAAACGGCGTCTGAATTTTTCGTGTTTTATAAAATTTACGAAAAGTTTTATCAGATTTGCGGCGGAGATGAAGCGGAGAGCGGAAAAATCGACAGGGCGGATCTTACCGATTCGACTTTCGAGGAAAGGTTTGCCCTCGCGGAATATTTGCGCGCGAAAATTTCGACGATATCGTCGCGAGCAGTCGCGATAAACCAAGCGGCGAATATTTTGCGCGACGAGATATTCGTCGGTTCGACAAATTCCGTAAGCGTTTCTAAGAAAGCGAGCGAATACGGCAAGAAAGCGTTTGAAACGACTTCTCCGTTCAAAAAATCGATCTATAGGCTGATTATCGGCGTTTTGAGCGGCGAAGACCCCGCGAAAGAGTTCGAAAAAATCGTTCGCGAGGCTAAAGAAGAGGGCGAGAAGGCGGCGGTCGAGATAGCGAACGTTTTAAGATTTGCCGTTAACTCGCTCGGCAAAAAACAGGAAACCACCACGCTGGTTTCTTCGCTTACGCAAGATACGGTTTTTATAGAATTTATAACGCTATTTAGATGCGATGAATTTTATTCGCTGAACTCAGAACTTTTGATAGACGACGGAGGACTTAAACGGAAAGCGAAAGAAGCGCTTGAAAGATCACGCAAATGAAAAGGGTGTTGGGATATATCAAAAAATACGGAAAAGAAGCCTTTTTTGCTCCCGTATTCAAACTTTTGGAGGCCATCCTCGAACTTTTGATCCCTCTTATCGTCGCAAACATAATAGACGAGGGGATAAACGGTAAGGTCGTCGGCTCCGTTTACCGCGGTGTGATAATAATGGTCGTTTTCGCCGCGGTCGGTTTGGCGTTTTCGGTTTTGGGACAATATTTTTCAGCGAAAGCCGCGACAGGTTTTGCGAGAGATCTGAGGGGCGCGCTCTATAAAAAACTTTTAAATTCCCCTTTGCGCGTTACCGACGGGATCGGCGTTTCGGCAATGATAACGAGAACGACTTCGGACGTAAATCAAGCGCAGACGGGCGTTAATTTGTTTTTACGACTTTTGCTCAGGTCCCCTTTCGTCGTAGTGGGCGCCGTGATCGCGGCGGTTTTGATAAACGCCGAAATATCCCTCGTTTTCGTGGGAGTTGTCGTCTGCTTGTCGGTAGTTGTATTTATAATAATGAAAATTACCGTTCCTAAGTACGGAGAAGCGCAGGGAAAACTCGACGAAGTCGCTCTCGCCGCGAGAGAAAATCTTACGGGCGTCAGAGTGGTTCGCGCGTTCGGCGTCGAAGAGGACGAAAAAAAGAGTTTTGCTCAAAAAACCGGCGCTTACGAAAAAATACAGAATTTCGCAGGAAAAATATCTTCTCTTTTAAATCCGCTTACTTTTGCGACTGTAAATATAGGAATAATAGTTTTAATATATCTCGGAGGGATAAAAGTCGAGGTCGGGATATTGTCGCAAGGAGCCGTCGTCGCGTTATACGATTATATGTCGCAAATACTCGTCGAACTCGTTAAATTCGCCAATTTGATAGTAACCGTTTCGAGGGCTGTCGCCTCTGCGAAACGCATAGATAAAGTATTGTCAAACGACGAAAAAGAAGAGATTTATGAAAAGATCAAAATATCGGACGAATATATGGAATTTAAAGGCGTAGCCGTAAATTACGGAAACGGGGTGCGCGCGGTAAGCGATATAACGTTCAGCGTTAAAAAGGGGCAAACGATCGGAATAATAGGCGGCACGGGAAGCGGGAAAAGCACGATAGTCAACCTTCTCCCGAGATTGTACGATACGAGCGAGGGTTTTCTCGCCGTAGAGGGTTACGATATAAAGAGTTATACGCCCGAAGAGATGAGAGAAAAGGTAGGTATCGCCCTTCAACGCCCCGCCGTTTTCGAAGGAACTATAAGGTCAAACGTACTTTTAGGAAAACAAGACGCTTCCGACGAGGAAATTTTACAGGCTGTCGATCTGGCGCAGGCGACCGATATATTGAAGGCGAAAGGCGGGCTTGACGCGAAGATCGAACAGGGAGGAAGAAACTTGTCGGGAGGACAAAGGCAAAGGCTCGCCCTTGCGAGGGCGTTGGTCAAAAAGCCTGAGATCCTCGTTCTCGACGACAGTTCTTCGGCGTTGGATTACGCGACCGATTTAAATCTCAGGCGGGCGATAGCGGGTTTAAGTTACCGTCCGACGGTGTTTATCGTTTCGCAAAGAACGGCGTCGGTCAAAGGCGCCGACGAGATAATAGTTCTCGACGAAGGTAAAACGGTCGGCAAGGGAACTCACGAATATCTTATGAAAACCTGCGAAACCTATCGCGAAATAGAGTTTTCGCAGACCGACGGAGGGCTTGCGTTATGAAAAGAAAAGAAGGCGCTTCCTTTTTGTCGAGATTATTCGTTTATTTGAGAAAACATAAAAAGAGTTTGGTTATGATCCTCGTCGCTTCGGTTTTGGGCGTCGCTTCGACGCTCGCGCTGCCCCTTCTTTTCGGGCGCGCGGCGGACGCTATCGTCGGAGAAGGAAAAGTCGACTTTAACGCGTTGTGGATCTTTTTGACCGTGGCGGGAGTTTTGGCGGTCGTTAATTCGGTTATGGAATGGATAACCGAATGGACGGGCAACAAAATAGCCAATTCCATAACTTGCAGGATAAGGCGGGACGCCTTTAACAGTTTGCAAAGGGCACCGCTTAAAATCATAGATCGAAGACCGATCGGGGAAATTTTGAGCGTCGAAATAGGCGACGCAGATAAAATGTCCGACGGACTTATTCTCGGGTTCTCAAAATTTTTGACGGGTATACTTACCATTGTCGGAACGCTCGTGTGTATGTTTATAATAAATCCCGTTATAGCAGTGGTCGTGGGTTTAATAACGCCGTTGTCCTTGTTTACTGCGAAATTTATCACGGGAAGGACCTATTCGACGTTCAAATCGCAGGCGGAGATAACGGGAAAACAGACCGACGTTATAGAGCAGTCGCTCGGAAATCTCGCCGCGGTAAAGACCAATAACGCGGAGAAGAGATACGCCGAAAATTTTGACGAAATAAATTCGGAACTCGGAAAAGATTCTTTTAAAGCGATCTTTTATTCTTCGCTTACCAATCCCACGACGAGGTTTATAAACGCGCTAGTTTACGCCGCCGTCGCTTTTACCGGCGCGATGCTCGCTTTAAACGGCGGGGCGCTTACCGTAACTGCGGGAACACTCTTGTCCTTGCTCGGATTCGCCAATAAATACGCTAAACCCTTTAACGAAATATCTTCGGTGCTTGCCGAACTTACGGGAGCGAAAGCGTGCGCCGAAAGACTATTTGCTATAATCGACGGAGAAAAAGAAGAGAGCGAAGAGGGTAAAGCGGACGTAAAACAGCCCGTTCGCGGGGAAATAGAGATAAAGAATCTGGAATTTTCTTACGACAGATCCCGTCCTTTGATACGCGATTTTAATTTGTCGGTCGAAAGAGGGCAAAAGGTGGCGATCGTAGGTCCGACGGGGTGCGGAAAGACGACGCTTATAAATCTTTTGATGCGTTTTTACGAAATAGACAGCGGAGTTATAAAGATCGACGGGGTTGATACGAGAGGGGTGAACAAAAGATCTCTTCGTTCCTCTTTCGGAATGGTTTTGCAGGACACTTGGATCAGAAAGGCGACCGTTTGGGAAAATATCGCTATCGGCAAAAAGGACGCGACGAGGGAAGAAATAGAAGAAGCGTGCAGACAATGTTTCGCCGACGGATTTATAAGACGACTTCCGAAAGGTTACGACACCGTAATCAGCGAGGACGCTCTTTCGCAAGGACAAAAACAACTTTTGTGTATAGCGAGAGTAATGCTCGTTTTGCCGCCGATACTTATTTTGGACGAAGCGACTTCGAATATAGATACGAGAACGGAAATAAAGATACAAAGGGCGTTCGACAGACTTACAAAGGGTAAAACTTCGTTTATCGTCGCGCACAGACTGTCTACCGTAAAGACGGCGGATATTATACTTGCGATGAAGGACGGAAACGTCGTCGAACAAGGAGATCACGCCTTCTTGATGGGTAAAAAAGGGTTTTATTATTCGCTTTACACAAGCCAATTCGAAAAAAATTAAAAAATTTTAAGGAAAATTTATTTTTAAAACGAATATTAGGTAGAAAAAACTTTTTGGAGGCAAATATGAGAGCATTAAAAAGATTGACGCTTTTGTTCGTCGTTTTATCTCTTGCGTTCGCGGTTTCCTGTTCTAAGAACGGTAATTATGCGGGAGAAGCCGTCGACGACGGCGGTTATGCGACCAAGGACGAAGCGGCGGCTTACAGCGAAGGAACAGGCGGCGGCTATTACGTTAAAGACGGCGTAGATAGTTTTATCGGCGTCGTCGGGCGCGACGCTTTGATCTACGAGGGCAAAGGGGACGGTTACGTCGATAATTCCGTCGGCGCCGGGAAAATTACCGCATCCGCTCGCAACGATAACGATTATTACGAGGATTGGCAAAAACTTTTCGTTAAAGGACAGACCGAAGAGGAAAACGGAAAATTTTACGACCTTGTAAATAAAAACGATTGGGGATTCGATTCCGCGAGCAGGATAAGCGTGTCTGCGACCTGTTTTGGCGATCCCGTTGCGGGAGCCAAAGTCGTCTATAACGACGGAAACGGAAACGAGTATTCCTGCGTAACGGGCGCCGACGGCAAAGCGTATATCTTTACGCGAAACAAAAAAGGTAAGATAACCGTAAAAAGCGGCGATTATTCAGCCTCGCAAAACGTCGACGGAAACGACGATTACAATTTTGAGTTGAACGGCAAAGAGGAAAAGGCGAACACGATACGGTTAATGTTCGTCGTCGACGTTACCGGTTCTATGGGCGACGAATTGCAATATCTCAACCAAGAACTCAAAGACGTAATAAAAAGAGTGTCCGAAATAGGAGAGATAAAAATAGACCTCGCTCTTTTGTTCTACCGCGATCACGAAGATTCAGAGGTGTTCGCTTACAGCGATTTTCTTGACGTTACCGACGCGCAGAACCTTAATTTGCAACAATCGGTCCTCGCCAAACAAAGGGCGTCGGGCGGCGGGGATTTGCCGGAAGCGGTCGACGAAGCCCTTGAAATGGCGGTAAATAAAAATTGGGGAGACGATACTTCCACTAAACTTATTTTCCACGTTCTCGACGCTCCCCCTCACGAAGGACAGGAATATTCGACGAGATATTATAAAGCGATAAAGACGGCTACCGAAAAGGGAATAAGGATCTCTCCCGTCCTTTGCAGCGGCGGAGATATATTGTGCGAATATCTCGTTCGACAAGCCGCCGTCTATACTTCGGGAACTTTTATATACGTTACCGATCATTCGGGTATAGGAAACGCCCATTACGATCCCGATATCCCCGACGTAACCGTCGAAAAACTCAACGATATGCTCGTAAGGCTTATTAAAGGATATTATACCGGAACTTTCGAAGAACCCGTTCCGTGGAAGGTGTTTTACGATATAGATATCGTTGAAGGAAAGGATATGTTAGAGTATATGTCTGCTTTGAAAGCGGGATACGGCGACGTGGTGTACGCGCTCGTAAAATGCGACGAACAAACGGAAATTAAAGTTACGGTCGACAAAGAAGAGGTCGAAATCGTTCGTGAAAACGAAAAATATGTCAGATTCAAATTCGTAATGCCGGAGAAAAACGTCGAAGTTTCTATCGAAACTATTTAAAATCCTGTAAGGCGAAATAAATAACGCGAAGATTTTGGAGTTCGCTTCAAGATCTTCGCGTTTTTGTGTTCGTCAGTTTTTGTTTTTCGTCAGACCGTTTAATAAAAATTTTGCCGTCGTCAAAAAATATTTTTTGGAGTCGATCGGTAAATTTCTATAGGTTGATATTAAAAATTTTTCGTCGTTGTCGAAATCGGTTTCGGAGTTTATTAACCCGAAATCGTCCGATCGTCCGACGAGATAGTCGATGGAACATTCCAAAATGTCGGCAAGTTTGATAAGCGTTTCGATATTGGGTTCCGACCGACCTTTTTCGTATTCGCAAATACTGTTTTTAGACAGGATAAGCATAGAAGCAAGTTCTTTTTGAGTCAGTTTTTTTTCGTTTCGCAAATCTTTAAGTTTTTCCGGGAACATTTTTACCTCATTTGATCCGAATATGTTTTTATTACGTCCATAATACAGTTTTTATGTGTTTTCCAGGTTGACAACACATTAAATTTGTGTTATTATGTATATAAACACAGAATTTATGTGCTTTTAAAAGAAAAGCACTTAAAATCTGAACAAATATAAGGAGATCAAAAGAAATGAAAAAAACAAAAAAAGTAAAAACTCTGATTTTGCTTTTTTCGCTACTGATCGTCTCTCTTTTCGCCTTTACCGCGTGCGGCGGACTTGAAGGGATAAAAAAGACGATCGAAGAAGGCGGGCTGACTCAATTACCCGCTCCGACGGGCGTAAGGTTGGAAGAGGGAAATTTATGTTGGAATCCTGTCGAATACGCGTCTAAATATACGGTCAGTATCGACGGAAAAGAATATTATTGCGACGAAAACAAGTATGTTTTAGACAAACTTACCGACGGCGATCACGTTTTTTTTGTGCGTGCAAACGGCGACGGAGCGGTTTATAAAACTTCCGACAATTCCGAAAAGTTTACGGCGACGACGGTCGACGGCTCTCCATCTTATACGAGTTATTATGGGCAGTTTGATGAATTAACGAAAAAGGAATC
>JAFVCP010000003.1 GCA_017479185.1 Clostridia bacterium | reverse complement strand
TTCAAAGAAACGGAAGTAAGCGACGAACAATTTTCAAACGCGCCCGCGCCTATGGTTCCTTCCTTTATATCGTTTATCGTAAATTTTTCAAGCCCTTTGATTCCCGCGCATAAATATTCGGCTATTCTATCGGCTTTTTTAAGGGTTATATTTTTGGCGTAACCGGAGTCGTCGGAATAGTAAGAAAAATTGTTTGCCGAAAAAAGTTGAGATATAGTCGCCTTTACGTTCGAATTTCCGAGCGATTCGGGCAATTCGCTCAAATAGAGATCTCTTATTCGGCTTCCCCTGAAAATTCCCGAATCCACGTTTATACGCGTCTTTTTCACAGAAAAACTTTCCAGAGCGACGCAATTTGAAAAGGCGTTTTGATCGAGCGAAACGACGTCCGCTCCCAACTCTACGTTTTTAAGCGAATAACAAGCGGAAAAAGCGTTCGAACCTACGGTCTTTAAAGTCGAAGAATTTACCGTTTCTATACCGCAACGCTCGAAAGCGTTCTCGCCCACTTCTTCAATACCTTCGAAATCTATTTCTTTTAAATTGACGCAATCGCTGAATGCGAAAGAACCGACTTTTTTTACGTTGCCCTCGAATTCTATCTTCGAGATCGCGCCGTTATTTCTAAACGCGGAGTCCTTGATCTCGGTAACTCTCATTCCGTCGATGATCTCGGGAATATACAACTCTTTCTTTGAAATAAGATTGGTAACAGTACCGGCGACCTTTATTTCGCCCGTCGAACGATCGCCCGTAGCGAATTGGTAAATAATGCCGTCGCGCACGAAAGTATCCGTTTTATTCTGATATTCCTGAAAGCCGAACACGGCGATCACCGCGACCGCCAAAGACAGTATGAGCGACGAAAAGATCAAAGTTATCGGCGTCGCCGCTTTGTCAGATTCCGCGGCGCGCTTTTTCCTCTTTTTCGGTTTGCTTTTATCTTGCTTATCTACGGGCGAAAAATCGGTCTTATCCCTATTCCCGTCGTAACGATACCTTCCCGCGACGACTTCCTTGACCTTGATCGAAATGCCCTCGCAATCCCCGAAAACGGGGATCATCGCCTTGGGAGAAAAAGTACCGTCCTCGAAATATACTATTTTATCGCAAATTACTTCGCCTTCCGCGATGACTTCGTCGTTCGCGGCGATCTGCGTCATCACGAACCTTAAAGACGATATCTCCTCTATCATATCGCCCGAAAAACGAAGCGAAACCAAACTGTTCCCCTCTTCGTCGATCGAAAAAGCGTATGATACGACCTTTATCGCCTTATCGCAATCTATAAATTCGCCCTTTTTAAATACCTCGTATTCGGCCATTTATTGCCTCCTTAAATATGACTGATATGTCCGAAACCGTCAACGCTTTTGTCCGCGTCTTTTCTTAACAATCAAAATAAACACGCCGGAAATTATCGCGTTGAGTATCGCCGCCGCCCCGGGAAGAGCGAACATTGCGCCCAAAAAACCGCTGCTGTAAAGATAGCCTTCGACAAAAATTCCGCCCACCATCTGCATTATACACAGCGAAAAAAAGACGCTCGCTACAGCGAGTATTAGTCCGCTGACGAACCAAAACCCGATAAGGGAAACCAATCTGAAATCGGAAGAATCTTCGAGCAACTGCGCGTCGTCTACGGCGACCACCTCGAGATTTATAAAAGCGGTTTCCAAAGGCAGGACCATCGCGGAAGTATATTCTCCCCTTTTCGTTTCTTCCTCGGCAAGAATGACGGTTACCTGTTCTCTCGCCGAATCGAAAACGGTTACTCTGTATTTTATAGAGCGGATACCGGGCGTCAATTTACATTTCAATAATTTTACGTTGAGTTTTCTGTTGGCTTCGAGCAAGTATCTGCTGACGTATCTTCTCGCCTTATAATTGGGACAATATACATTTATTACGGCGTCGTCCTCTTTGATCTTTCGTATAAACCTGTCGGTCGGAACGACCTTCCTGCTTAACGGAGATGTAAACGCCTTAAAAGTCAAAACGTATAAAAGCAATGAAACGATGAGTATTCCCACCGTCAATAACGACCACAAAAGCATAGTAACACCTATTTTATAAAAAATATGACATTATATATAATATCATAAGCGGTTATATTTGTCAAACGAATAGTTCTGAAAATCCTTTATAGTGTTTAAATTTGCATTTTTTTGTATAATTAAAACCCCGACAAGTATATTTGCCTTTTGGCAAACGCTAACGAACGGGGTTGATTATTTGATCAAACTATTTAAATATAACTATGAAAATACTTCGCTTCGCTCCGTGGCGTTCGCAATCTTCGATTGCTCGGCTGAGCGAACCCATAACTAACCCTTAGGAGTTCGGTATTTTACTGAAAACCATATAAAAACCGTGAGTTTTAATCAAATATCTTGCGTTTTA
>JAFVCP010000039.1 GCA_017479185.1 Clostridia bacterium | reverse complement strand
TAAATTCATCTTTATGCCTCCGTGTTTTTCTTTCTCGTCTTTAAAATATGTTCGTACGCGTTTTTAACGTGTTCGTAAGTCAGTTTTTCGGCAAGATCTCCCTTTCTCGCGGAGATCGCTTCGAGTATTTGTTTATGCTCCGCAACCGATCTTCCCGACCTTTCGGGAGAAACGAGCGACTTTTCCCTGTAAACGCAGATCTGCTTATGAAAAGTTGACAGAGTTCCTATAAGCGTTTTGCTTGCCGACGCGCGATAAACAATTTCGTGAAATCTCGTATCGAGTTCGCGAAGTTTTTGAGCGTCGTTTTTCGAACTGTAAAACTCCTGCAAAGCGACCGCTTCGGACAGCGCCTTTATCTCGCTTTCGCTTGCCCTTTCCGCCATAAATTTGCTCGCAAGCCCCTCTATCCTCATTCGTATCGCGTAAATATCGTCTATATCCTCGTCGGATATGCCGACGATCTTTATCCCTCTGCCCGTCGAGCGTATCAACCCTTCCTTTTCCAAAAGCAAAAGGGCTTCCCTCGCGGGAGTTCTCGAAACGCCGTACCTTTCGCAAACTTTGATCTCGCTCAAAGTTTCGTCGTGGGTCAATACCCCGTTTAAAATATCGGATTCGAGTTTTTCGTAAACTTCGTTTTCCAAAGTTTTCATAACGACCTCTTGACCCCGTTCGGCGCTAACCTTGAAACTATACTTTCCATTTCCTCGTCGGACATTACCGTAAGTCTGCCGTCGTCGTACTCTTTATCTATCTCGTCTTTAAGGTCTATTACCAATTTATCGTGCTTCGAAATAGCGTTTTCGCCCGTAAGTTTATAATGATTGTTGAGCCAATAAGCGATCCCCGCAAGTCCGCTGTTACTGCTTATCGCGACGTCGACGGGTCTGTTTAAAATAGTTTTCGTATCGAAAATATTGTAGATCTCTTCGTCTTTCAATAGTCCGTCGGCGTGAATGCCCGCCCTCGTAACGTTGAAATTTTTTCCGACGAAAGGCGTCATCGGCGGAATTTTATATCCGATGACTTTTT
Organism: Clostridia bacterium; assembly: GCA_017479185.1. Lineage (GTDB taxonomy): Bacteria > Bacillota > Clostridia > Christensenellales > Borkfalkiaceae > UBA10281. The sequence continues at coordinate 4,309 of JAFVCP010000039.1, read as the reverse complement.
CATAATAATCAGCGATATCGGTAATAACCGACAAATTCATTCCGTCGGTAGTTCCCCTTAAAGCGGCGTACTGCATACACATTGCTTCGAGAGGTATATTCCCAGTCCTTTCGCCGATACCGAGCAAAGAACAGTTGACCGCCGACGCGCCGTAAAGCCATGCGGTACAGGCGTTTGCTATCCCGAGATAAAAATCGTTATGCCCGTGCCATTCGAGATATTCGCTCGGAACTTCCGCGTAATGGTTCAAGCCGTAGATTATTCCCGGAACGCTTCTCGGAAGCGCCGAACCCGAAAAAGGCACGCCGTAACCCATAGTATCGCACATTCTTATCCTGACAGGCATTTTTACTTCGTCCGCCATTTCCCTTATCTCGTTTACGAAGGGAACGACGAACCCGTAGAAATCCGCCCTCGTTATATCTTCGAGATGACAACGCGGCACGATACCCTGCTCGAACGCCATATAGATGACTTTGAGATAGTGATTTAAAGCCTGCGAACGCGTCATTCCGAGTTTTTTGAAAATATGATAATCGGAACAGGACACCAAAATACCCGTTTCCTTTATCCCCATATCTTTACATAATTCGAAATCTTCCTTCGTCGCCCTTATCCAAGTCGTTACTTCAGGGAATTTATAGCCGAGCGAAAGACATTTTTCGACCGCTTCTCTGTCTTTTTTACTGTAAATAAAAAATTCGCTTTGTCTTATAAGCCCCTTTTCCCCGCCGAGTTCGTGAAGCATTTTATAAAGGTCGACGATCTGTTCCGCCGTATACGGACGAAGCGCCTGCTGCCCGTCTCTGAAAGTGGTATCGGTTATCCATATCTCGTCGGGCATTTTCGAAGGAACCTTTCTGTTATTGAAAACGATCTTGGGAATTTCGGTATACTCGTAAACGTCGCGATATAAATTGGGTTCGGAAACGTCTTGCAAAGAATACTTATATTGAGTTTGTTCCAAAAGGTGTGTTTCGGGATTGAATTTTATCATTTCTCTTACTCCGTGTTTTTTGTATACAATGTATACATAGTATACAATACCGCGCCCCTTTTGTCAAGCGTTGATAAAAAAGAATTGTATTATTTTTATTTGACTATAATATTTTAAAAGGTATTATCTGCGATTTTGCAAATAATACCTTTTTTTAGCCATTTTTAATTTCGTCGATCACTTTACGAAAAACCAAGTCGCAGATAAAAACGCTTTGGGCGAACTTATCTCTGCCGCGACAGCCCCGATTTATTTAAACGCTAATAAATCTTTAATTACCTCGCCGGCGATTATAAGTCCGACGACCGACGGTACGAATGCGTTACTCCCCGGGACTTGCCTTCTTGCCGTACATTTCCGAGCCGTTCCCGGCGGGCATATACAATTCGATCGGCAGGAGATCTCCTCGTCCTCTTGGGGCGAGATAGGTTCTTCTTTCGAATAGACAACTTTAAGGGCTTTTATATCCCTCTTTTTGAGTTCCCTTCGCATAACCTTCGCCAAAGGACAAACGGAAGTCTTATACAGATCGGCGACCTCGAAAGCGGTAGGATCCAACTTGTTTCCCGCGCCCATACTGCTTATTATAGGGACCCCCGCTTTATTCGCTTTGACCGCGAGTTCGATTTTGCCTGTAACCGTATCGATCGCGTCGACGACGTAATCGTATTGAGTGAAATCAAAACTATCGGCTGTTTCGGGAGTGAAAAAAGTCTTGTGTTTTTCGACTTTTATATTGGGATTTATTTCTGCGATCCTCTCTTCGGCAACGTCGACTTTATATTTCCCGACCGTTTTTCTCGTCGCGTAAATTTGCCTGTTTATATTCGTAAGGCAGACCTTATCGTCGTCTATAATATCTATCGCGCCTATGCCGGAGCGAACGAGAGCCTCGACCGTATACCCCCCTACGCCGCCGATCCCGAAAACCGCCACGCGGGAATTCCATAATTTTTCCATTCCTTCTTTACCGAAAAGAAGTTGCGTTCTCGAATATTGATTTAACATATCATCTGTTACCTTCGTAAATTTCTTTCGCGACTTCCCTCATTGCCTGCGCCTCGTCGGGGCGTTGAAAATAATCGAAAGAGGGAGCGCATTTTCTTAAAACGTAAGCGTAATTTCCGTCTTTTTCCTGATCGTCGGAATTGATATACTCCCACGCTTCGTCCAAAAGGGCTTCGGTCTTATCGTAAGCGGTATCGTCCCTGTCGAAAGTGAGATGGGCGAGCATTACGAGCGAGATAGCGATCTCTCCCGCGTGCCGACCGATTTTTTTGAGTATTTCGATCGCCTCTTTCCATTCTTTTTCGGCTTCGTCGTATCTTTTAAGGGCGTTGAGCGTTCCCGCTTTATTATTGAGAAGCGCCGCGTATTCGTAAGATAAGGTTTTTCCCGCGTTTTTAAACCCCTCTTCGGCTTTTTCGTACAATTTCAAGCCTTCCTCTTCTTTGCCGAAAAAAGATAACGTCGTCGCGGAATTTATATAGATAGTCGCCCCGGAAAGAGTTCTTGACAAGTCGAGTTTTTCGACGAGTTCGAGGCTTTTATCCATTGCGGCTAACGCCTTCGCCTTCTTTTGAGTTCTGCGATAATAACCGACAGCCTCGTTTAAAACGGTCAACAAAGCGCGATCGTCGCCCGCTTCCGCCGCCTCTTTTCCCCAAAATTCGATACACTCACGCGCGCCTTTCATATCGTTTTTATTGAAACACTCGTCCAATTTAGATATAAATCGAGAGGTATTGATCTGCGTACTGCTCATTTCCCGTCTATCTCCTTAAATTATTGATCTTCCCAATCGTCGTTAAACCAATGTCTTACGCCTTTACGGTCTTTATAAGCGATGACCGTAGACAGGTTGACGTTCTCGGCGCTCTTGAAAATATTCTGTTCGATTTGAGGATCTTCCGCGGAAAGTCGGGCTATAAGTTCTTTAACTTGCTTTCTCTTCGATCCCGTGTTGGACGATTTACACCCTTCCGAAGTGCAATAATCCGTAAATTTACAAGCGCATTGAATAAAACTGAGATTGTTATGATCTCTCCAGGCTTTTATGTCTTTTTCCCTTACTAAATACATCGGGCGAATAAGTTCCATTCCCTCAAAGTTCGAACTTTTGACTTTCGGCATCATCGTCTGCATCTGAGCGCCGTAAAGCATTCCCATAAGTATGGTTTCGATAACGTCGTCGTAATGGTGTCCGAGCGCTATTTTATTACACCCTAAACTTTTCGCCTGGTTATAAAGATGTCCTCTTCTCATTCGGGCGCAAATATAGCAAGGAGATTTTTCAATAGTAAATACGTTTTCAAAAATGTCCGTTTCGAAAACGGTTATGGGAATATTCATAATTTTCGCGTTGCGTTCGATAACTTCCCTGTTTTCCCTGCTGTACCCGGGATCCATAACGAGATAAACGAGTTCAAAAGGAAATTTACTATGTCGATGAAGTTGCTGAAAAAGTTTCGCCATAAGCATCGAATCTTTTCCGCCCGAAATACACACCGCGACTTTATCTCCCGGACTTAAAAGGTCGTAAGTCGTAATAGCCTTTACAAAGGGAGTAAAAAGATCGCGATGAAATTTTTTCGTGATACTGTCCTCGATTTTCTTTAAGGTTTCTTCCCTATCCATATCCGCAAGATGGATACGGAGCCAACCGTTATACCCCCCTTTAAGACTTTTCGCGTTAAAGCCCTCTTCTCTCATCTCTTCCGCAAGGCTTAAACTCGTCGTACCGTTTCGGCAATACAGACAAATTTCTTTGCTTTTGTCCTTGACGATCTCCTTTAATCGGGTTACAGTCATATTGACCGCCCCGGGAATATGCCCGTAATTGAAAGAAATATTATCTCTTACGTCGACGAGGGTAATTTCGTCCGCGTCTTTAGCCGAAAGTTCTTCCGGAGTAATTTCGATATTATCAGAATAAGATGACGTAAAACTCGCCCCCTTTAAACCAAATAATTGAATTGATTATAGCAAAAAGCGCGTGATTTGTCAATGAAAAAAACCACGCCGCAAACCCCGATCGTGATCCCATACTCTCCCGCCGGCGATACATAATTACCTTTTAAGTAAATTTTAGTTAGAATACAGGTTTTTTAAGAGAAATAACCCTTTAAGTGTTTAAATATATAAGATAATTCGAAACGTATAATTTTATGCCGGAAATGGCCTGAAATGACCTTCTTCGGGCGATTTCAGAACTTACGTTCTTGTATTTAACCGTATTGTAAATTGCGCTTGAGCTTTCATTCGGCTATACCCCCAATTTAGATAGTGACTTCAACCATAAACGTTGCCTTT